>JAGWBF010000021.1:0-17535 GCA_021296025.1 Dehalococcoidia bacterium
CCAGGGAACGGAGAGCGGTGGTGCTGAGGTCCAAGAGTTAGAGGTGGGTGTGCTGGAGGTGCACCGAAGGTAGGTCATTCCGGCCTATAGAGGCGGGTTTGGAGGTCGAACAATGATTCGTCCAAAGGTGCTCTTGCCCTTGCTGATGGTTGGGGTGATGCTGCTGGCCCAGCCTGTCTATGCCCATGGCTTCGGCGAAAGGTACGATCTGCCCGTACCCCTTGGGTACTATGTCGTTGGAGCGGGCTTGGCCGTTGCCCTGTCCTTCGTAGTGCTGGGCTTTTTCGTGCGCGGGGGAGCGGGCCCATCGGGCTACCCCCGCTATAACTTGCTGAAACACCGGACCTCTAGGGCGATCCTGACCAGCCCCTTGCTCATCGTGCCCATAAAGCTGGCATCGGTGTGTCTTCTAGGTTTGCTCATCTTTGCGGGATTCTTCGGGGACAGCGACCCCAGCGATAACCTGGCCCCCACCTTCATCTGGATAATCTGGTGGGTGGGGATGGGCTTCTTTGTGGCGCTGGTGGGGAACCTGTGGGCGCTGGTGAACCCCTGGGCTGCCATATATGAGGGGGTGGAGTGGCTCTACAGGCGCTTTTCTACCGATGGCAGCTTGTCTCTGAACGAGAGGTATCCCGAAGGCTGGAGGATGTGGCCCGCCGCGGTCACCTTTTTCTGCTTTGCCTGGGTGGAGAACGTGTACTCGGAAAACGACCTGCCCGCCCGCATATCCCTGATGGTAGTGGCCTACTCCCTGCTCACCCTGGGTGGCATGGTCTATTTCGGTAAGCACACCTGGCTCAGGAACTGCGAGGGATTCTCCGTGGTCTTTGGCTTCCTTTCTCGCTTTTCCCCCCTTGAGGTGCGGGCAGCTCCCCCCGAAGTATGCGCCGATTGCGATGATACCTGCCTGGACCAGGATGGCAGATGCATCGACTGCTACCAGTGTTTTGAGGCATCCGCCACTGAAGCTTGGGTAGAAGAGGAAGAGGCTGGGGATGGAGGATCTTCGACGGCCCGGCAGGATGGGCCCCAGCGGGAGCTCAACATCAGGCCATATGCGGTGAGCCTTGCGCGCCCGGAGAGGGTGGACAGCAGTATGCTGGCGGTGGTCATCCTTCTACTGGCCACCGTAACCTTCGATGGATTCAGCGCCACCTCCGCGTGGGGTCACGTCCAGAGCTTCGCAGCCGATGTTTCCCCGGGGCTGAACAACCCCATCCTGAACAGTGCCACCATAGCCAACAGCATTGGCTTGCTGCTGTTCCCCTTCGTCTTCTACGCGGTGTACGTGGGGTTTGCCCACCTGATGGCCCGCATGGTCAGGAACACCTTGTCACCCTCGGCGCTGGCACGGGTGTTCGTCTATTCCTTGATACCCATTGCCCTGGCGTACAACATCGCCCACTTCCTGCCGTTACTGCTGGTGGCAGGCCAGCGTATTATCCCGCTGGCCTCGGACCCTTTCGGATGGGGATGGGACCTGTTCGGCACCGTCATGTACAACATCAACATCGGGGTCTTGGGTGCAAGGACGGTCTGGTTCCTGTCTGTGGCTGTGATAGTAGTGGGTCACATTGTAGCTGTGTATCTGGCCCACCGGATCGCTATGCGCACCTTTGGCGACCGTCGACTGGCGATCGCCAGCCAGTATCCCATGCTCCTTCTGATGGTGCTCTACACAATGGTCAGCCTGTGGATCATCGGCCAGCCCATCGTCGAGTAGAAGCTCACTCAAACCCGCTGCAGGACGACTTGGCCTTCCTTGACACTCGAATTGGGGCAAATATATATTTGCCTTAAGAACGAACCTGCTTCCCAGGGGTCGAGCATCTTCTCGGAAAGCTGGCGGTTAGGTCGGGAGGTTGAAGTGGCTGAAGAGTACGATGTTGCAATCTTGGGCGCCGGCACGGCTGGCCTCACCGCCGGCATGTATGCAGGACGGTACGGACTTAAGACCATCATCATAGAGCAGATGATCCCTGGCCTTGGGATCATCAACGTGGAGAAGATCGAGAACTTCCCAGGCTTTCCCGAAGGCATTGCCGGCTCTCGGCTGGCGGCCCTGATGCAGGAGCAGGCGGTAGCTGCAGGCGCCCACGTAGTGCTGAGGCAGGCTACGGAGGTGCAGCTCACCGGGCCTGTAAAGACCGTAACGACCGACCAGGGAGACTACACAGCCAAGTGTGTGATCATAGCTGCGGGCTCCAACCTCAAGTCCCTGGGGATCCCGGGAGAGGCGGAATTCCTGGGCAGCGGCGTCTCCCATTGTGCAACCTGCGACGGCCCCTTGTTCATGAAGGAAATGGTGTGCGTTGTGGGCGGAGGCGATTCGGCAGCCGATGAAGCCCTAACCCTGGCTGAATATGCCGATAATGTGCTGCTGTTTCACAGGGGTGAACGTCTGGACGCCCAAAAGACGCTGCGGGATCGGTTGGCCTCCCATCCGCGGATAGAGCTGATGACGAACACCGATGTTCAAGCCATCACTGGGCAGGAGACGGTGTCGGCGGTGGAAGTGCGCCAGCGGATCACCAACCTTACCCAGAAGATCCGAGTGTCGGGAGTGTTTATCTACGTAGGGCTGGAGCCCAACACAGCTATTTTCAAGGATGCACTAAAACTGGACCAGGTCGGGCACATCCCCGTAAACGTAAGCATGGAGACGGACTTGCCCGGCGTGTACGCAGCCGGGGATATTCGCCAGCACTCGGTATCCCAGCTGGTCAGCGCCGCTGGAGATGGGGCGACTGCCGCCATCGGGGCCTTCAGGTACATAAGTTCCCAGTAGGGCTACTGCAGATAGGACAGCGTCGTTCCGTAACCCGGCCTCAACAACAGGTCAGGAGGGCAACATGAAGCCTACGTCACGCCTCAGGCAGCTTATCGATTCTGGAGGTATGGTCGTTGCCCCCTTCGTTTTGAACGCCTTCCATGCCAAAATAGCTGAGGCAGCCGGGTTCCAGGCTGTCTACATGACCGGCTCCGGGACATCGGCTGAGAAGGGCTTCCCCGATGTGGGCCTCCTCAGCCAGACGGAGATGGTGCAGAACGCCGGCTACATTGTCAATGCAGTGTCCGTGCCCGTGGTGTGCGACGCCGACACTGGCTATGGTAACCCCATCAACGTATGGCGCACCGTCCGGGAGTACGAGAAGGCGGGGGTTGCAGCAATCCACATTGAAGACCAGGTCTTCCCCAAGAAGTGCGGGTTCTTCGAAGGCAAGGATGTGGTTCCCTCCGAGGAGATGGTGGAGAAGATACATGCGGCCCTGGACGCCCGCAACGACCCGGACCTCATCATCATTGCCCGCTCCGACGCATACGCCGTCAACGGCTGGGAAGACACCATGAATCGCTGCCGGGCCTACATGGAGGCTGGGGCCGACATGGTGTTCGTCGATGGAATCAAGACCATAAAAGACCTGGAGGCCTACGCTTCGGACCTAAAGGATGTCCCCAGGTTGTACAACGGCGACCTGCTTCCCACCCAGGAAGTCGAGGGCATGGGCTACAAGATCATGATCTGCGGCAGCACCATCTGGCTGGTGTATAAGGCTGTGAAGGATGCTTTCGAGGAGCTGAAGGCAACCGGAATGGTGGACCCGAAGCGATACGCCAGCAGGATGGAAGCCGCCGATGTGCTCGGACTGAACGACATCTACGAGATGGAGCGCAGGTACGGCGTCTCCGGGGTCAAGGTTAGCTAGCCCACCTGCTTCCCGGACTTCCCTCCTGCCCTTAGACCCGAATTGTCACGCGATGTTGGATGTGCGCAGGCTCAGCTGGGGACGGGACCCCAGCTCCACATCGATGGTCAGGCTCTGGTTCCCATCGCGAATGATATCCAGGGTGATGCGGTCGCCGGGGCGGGCTGAGTGGCCCAGATGGTCAATCAGGTCTTCCAGGCCGTCCAACGGCTCGCCGTTTATGGCGGTGATGACATCGCCTCCAAGGGCGAGGGTCAACCCCTGCATCGTTTGAGTCTCGTTTCCGCCCCGGAGGTCCGCCCTATCTGCCGGGCTGTCGACGGCAACATCTACAACCAAGACCCCGCGGATATCATCGGGCAGCCCCATAAGTTCGATAATCTGGTTGCTCACAGACTGGCCGGCAATCCCAAGCCACGCATGGTCGAAGCGCCCCTGCTTGATTAGCTCCGGCACAACCTGTTTGGCTGCGTTTATGGGAATGGCAAATCCTATTCCCGAATTGGACCCGCTGAGAGTAGCGATCTGGGAGTTGATGCCAATAGCCTGGCCTGTGCGGTCCAGCAGTGGCCCGCCCGAGTTACCCGGGTTGACCGCTGCGTCGGTCTGGATAACCCTGGGGATGGAAAAGGCGCTATTGCCGCTGTTGATGGTCCGCCCCAGGGCGCTGATGATCCCGCTGGTTATGGTGAACTCTTGTCCAAAGGGACTGCCGATAGCCAGCACAAACTGTCCGACGTTAACATCATCGCTGTCGCCGATGCTGAGGGGCACGATCTCTTCCGGCAGCTCCTTGAGCTTCAATACTGCTAGGTCCGAGTCGGCATCGAACCCCAGTACGTCAGCCCCCAGCTCAGTGCCGTCGGCCATCACAACCAGCACCTCGTCGGCGTCGGCGACCACATGGTAGTTTGTGACAACATGCCCTTCTTTGTCCCAAATAAAACCTGACCCCTCGCCCCTTCGAAACTGGTCTTCAGGAGTGCCGAAGGAAAAGAAAGAGGAGCTGGAGGCGTCTACCTTCTGGACCACCCGGATGTGCGTAATGGAGGGCAGGGATGTCTCATAGATGTACCGGATAACGTGCTCGAGGGCCGCCACCGCGGCAAAGGGACCGAACGGGTCCGGCGGCGTGTCCTGGGCTGTTGTGGGAGAAGCAGTGGCAACTTGGGTGGTCTCGGAAGGAGGTTCGGTGGCTGGAGATGCTCCATCGCAGGCAACTGCCATCAGCACCATTGCAATCGCTGCAGCGGAGAGCCACAACATCCGGAGTGATCCTGATTTCAACCAGTTACCTCGGACCAAGTGACAGATCTAGCTGGGAAAACATAGATACAGGATAGCATAGTGGTCTGCCTCAATTCTTGAACAAATGTTTAACACCAACGGACATGAAAGCTGACTCGCCTATCCATTGTCCCGGTTACGACTGCCATTCACCGAGGGCCTCCTCTGGGAAAAGGGTGGTTCTGGTATAATCCCGTCTGCCGGTCAGGTAGGAATGACCCGCCACGCCACGTGGGAGGATACGTTGGAATCTGCCCTCCATGGACTTCGAGTCCTCGACCTCACCCGCACCCTGGCCGGTCCCTTCTGCACCATGATGCTGGGGGACATGGGCGCCGACGTGATAAAGGTGGAAGAACCGACGAATGGGGATGAGACCCGGTCATGGACTCCCTTCTGGGGTGGGGTCGGCGTCCACTTCGCTTCATTCAATCGCAACAAGCGCAGCATCACCCTGAACCTGAGGCATCCCCAGGCGGTAGATGTCTGCCTCAAGCTGGCGAAGGACGCCGATGTGATGATCGAAAGCTATCGGGCGGGCACCGCCGACCGCATGGGCATCGGCTATGACAAGATAAGGCAGACCAACCCCAGGGTGGTGTACTGCGCCATCTCCGGCTTCGGCAGGACGGGCCCCCTGTCGGACAGGCCGGGCTATGACCTGATCATCCAGGGATACGGCGGCCTGATGAGCACCACTGGGGAAGAGGGAGGAGCGCCCCTGCGGGCGGGCTATTCGGTGGTGGATATCTTCACCGGCATGATGGCCTACGGCGCCATATCCACCGCCCTCCTTGCCCGGGAACGCTCCGGCGAGGGCCAGTACCTGGAGGCATCTCTGCTCGAAGGCCAGATAGCCAATATGAGCTATCATGCCGTCACCTACCTGGCCACGGGCCAGGTCCCCGTTCCCATGGGCTCCGCCCATCCCAGCCTGGCTCCCTACCAGTGTTTTCCTTCGGCGGACGACTACTTCATCATCGGCTGCGGCAATGACGGCCTGTGGCGGAGGCTCTGCCCAGCCATCGGCTGCGAAAGCCTGGCCGACGACCCCAGGTTCAAGGACAACACCTCCCGGGTCCGCAACCGCGAGGAGCTGAACTCGATACTCTTCGAGCTTTTCAAGACCAAGCCCGCATCCCACTGGCTGTCCCTCATAGAAGATGCGGGTGTCCCCTGCGGGCCCATCAACACCATCGCCGATGTGGTGTCCAACCCCCAGGTGGAGGCCAGGAACATGCTTGTGTCGGTGCCCCACCCCCAAGCCCCAGACCTGAAGGTCCCGGCTGGGCCAATGAAGCTGTACGGGACCCCGGCGACGGTCAGGCGCCATCCCCCCATGCTTGGGGAGCACACCGAAGAGGTGCTGGGGGAGTTGGGATACTCGACCGAAGATGTCCTGGCGCTGAGGGAAGATGGCGCCATCTAAGCAACGCTCCTGAATCGGAACGATGCTCCCCCTCCTGCGTGGATTCCTCCTGGCTGTCCTGCTCATTGCCGTCGCCTGCGCCTCCGGTGAGAAGGAGAGCATCCTTGTTTACACCGCTGCCAGCCTCGCTGATGCTGTGGAGGAGATAGCCGACGGGTACACCGAGGAGACAGGGACGGGGGTGGAGCTGCACCTGGGAGGCTCAACGGCCCTGGCCCGGCAGATTGTCAGGGGAGCTCCGGGCGACGTGTTCCTTTCGGCAGGGGCTGGGCCCATGGATGTGCTGGAAGGGTACGCTCTGATAGACCCGGCCAGCCGCAGGGATATCCTGACCAACCGTTTGGTGCTGGTGGGCAAGCCGTCAGTTTCTGAGGCAATGGGGATCACCTCCATCGAGGACCTGCGCGATGCAGGTGGGGTGCGCATCGCCGTCGCCGACCCCGAGCTGGCGCCGGCGGGGCAGTACGCCCGGGAGGCGCTGGTGAGCCTGGGGTTGTGGGAAAGGCTGGAGGCATCCGTTCTTCCCAGCCCCCACATCCGGGCAGCCCTCAGCTACGTCGAAACTGGGAATGCTGACGTGGGCATCATCTATGTGACTGACCTCGGAGCCGCCGATGAGGTGCAGGTGCTGGAGGAGATACCCTCTGAAAGCCACTCTCCCATCATCTATCCCGCGGCGGTGCTGATCTCAGGCAAAGGAGGCTCTGCTTCCTCTTTTGTGGAGTACCTGGCCGACGACGAAGCGAGCCGGATATTTCGGAGCCACGGCTTTACGTCTCTGCCAAGATAGGGTCGTCCAAACTGCAGCCCGGCTCCCTGGAAAGCAAGTCTGTCCCGCGGGGTTGCTATAATTCCCTTCGAACACTTCATTGTGGGAGCAGGGTGGGTGATCACCACTGAAGAACTGCAGGTAGTTGCCCTTTCTCTCCAGGTGGCGGCCGTAGGCACCCTCCTGGCCCTCCCCTTCGCCCTTTGGATAGGATGGTTCCTCGCTAAGTCATCCCTGCCCGGCAAAGCCCTGCTGGACACCCTGGTGTCCTTCCCCCTGGTGCTGCCGCCGGTGGCAACGGGCTACGTTCTGCTTCTCATCATGGGCCGGGAAGGCCCTGTAGGGAAGGCCCTGCAGAGCTGGTTCGGGATCGACGTGGTTTTCACATGGGTGGCGGCGGCCCTGGCGGCGGGCCTGGTTGCCATGCCCCTGATGGTCAGGGCCATAGAGGTTGCCGTGGCCGGTGTGGACCCGCGCCTGGAGTTCGCTTCCCGCAGCCTGGGGGCTGGGCGTCTCTGGGCCTTCTTCACCATCACCGCTCCCCTGGCCCGCCGGGGGATCATCGCCGCTGTGCTCCTAGGCTTTGCCAGGGGTCTGGGGGAGTTCGGCGCTACAATTGTGGTGGCAGGAAACATTCCAGGGCGCACCCAGACCATACCCCTCTTTGTTTTCAACCGCATCCAGGTGGGCGACGATGCGGCAGCCGTCAGGCTCATAGTAGCTTCCATGGTGCTGGCCCTGCTGGCTTTACTGGTGCACCAGCACCTCGTGCGAAGGCAGCCTGCGAGGACCTAGAGTAGAAACTATAGTAGCTAGGAGTTATGGAAACGTGGCTGGACCCTTCCTGGAAGTTACAGCAACCAAGAGGTATCCGACCTTCGAGCTGAAGGTCGATGCTTCGGTGCCGCCGGGAATTACCGCCGTCTTCGGACCATCGGGGAGCGGCAAGACGACCATCCTGGACTGCATCGCCGGCCTGAAGCACCCCGAGGAGGGGGAAATATCCTTGAATGGGCGGGTGCTGGCCTCTTCGTCCAGGAAGGTGCGTCTGAAGCCCGAGGAACGCCGCATAGGGTACATGTTCCAAGAAGGGCTCTTGTTCCCCCATTACAGTGTTATCGACAACATCTCCTACGGGTACAAGCGCACCCCTCGGGAGAGGCGATGGATCCAACCCGATCACCTTGTAGAGCTCCTGGACCTGGGAAGCCTCCTGGAACGCCGACCTGGCAACCTGTCCTCGGGAGAGAGGCAGAGGGTAGCCCTGGCCAGGGCGTTGGCAACCTCCCCGGAGCTTCTCCTCCTGGATGAGCCCCTAAGCGCCCTGGACATGGGGTTGAGGGGCAGAATATTGCGGTACCTGAAGGCGGTGCACAGGGACCTGGCCATCCCTATGCTCTACGTGTCCCACGCCATCTCCGAGGTGATGGCCATAGCGGACATGGTCCTGGTGCTCTCCCACGGCAAGCAGCTGGCATTCGACCAGCCCCGCAAGGTGCTTCTGGAGCCCTACGTCCACTCGCTGGTGGGGTCCGGCAGCCTGGAAAACATGCTGGACGGACAGGTGGAGGAGCATCTGCCACCGGGCAGCTTGACTGCTGTCAGGTCGGGGGATGCCCTCCTCTGGTTATCCGGTATCCCCGGGGAGAGGCCCCCTGAGACCCCGATCTCCGTCGCCATACCTGCCAGGGACATCATAGTGGCCTTGGATGTCCCCAGCCGCATGAGCGCCCGCAACATCCTCCATGGACGGGTGGAGAGCATCCACCCCATAGACAACAACGTGCTGGTTTACGCCGACGTTGGGACAAGCATCATGGCGGAGATTACGCCCGAAGCCCTGGAGAACCTGGGCCTTCGGGAAGGGCAGGATGTTTACCTGGTGATCAAGTCCAGCTCCATCATAGCCCTGGACTAACTAGCCCGATTCCGTAAGCTTCTGAGAACCGGACTATCTCTCGATGGTCGGACCATACGCCGAAAGCAAATGGAACCTTACGGGGGTTCATTATTCGGACGACGCGTTGGTGGGATTCAGCGTTTCAGCTTCAAGAACGCCAGCAACCGCAACAAGCCTATCCTCTCCAACAGACTGCGCTCCCTCACCATCAGCTTGTTCTTCTTACCCTTGGGCGGAGGTTTTGTCCACGGCCAACGAATATCTAGCGAAGGCCAGTTCCAAGAGGGTGGAGGCTTAGACCATTTGTCCATCTCGCGGGACTCGTATATCCACCGCTTCTCTGGGAGAGGGATGATAGCCTTCAGTCCCACCGGGTTTCCCGCTTCATTAACCAGCTTCCACCACCTGCCTAGGAGATAAGCGGGAGGCTCCCACTCTGAGGATGTTGGGATGTACGCCATCTCAACAAACCGGCCCATGTGCCTCTTGCTGACATCCTCGCGGCCGCGCCAATGCCATCCGTTGCGATAGGCTCTATAGCCTGGGCCGTTGCACAGAATCTCCTGGCTGATCCGAATCTTGTTTGGGTCTGTTGTGCGCATACCCAGCTTCGGCATTTATTAGTGGGGTTCCATTGCTTCTGAGATACGGGCATCTGGCCGTAGTCAGATTATAGGATAACAGGAAACGGAGCCCCTTTATTGGTACCCGTCCTTGTGGACCACCAGCAGGGAGTACAGGACATCGTTGACCGGGGTCGGGATGCCATGCTCCCGGCCCAGGCGCACCACACTGCCGTTCAGGGCCTCCAGCTCCAAGGGTCTGCCCAACTCAAGGTCTGTGTGCATGGAGGCGTGGAGGTCCTTGGCTGTGGACTCCATGTAGGCCATGATCTTGTCCACCACATCGTCATCCAGGCCTACTCCCTCCGCCCGCCCCACCGCTTCGATCTCCCGCAGGCAGGAGATGACCATAGCCTTTGATTCGGGATCCGCCAGCAGGGGCGCCATGGAAGCCCTGGAGGTGCTGGTGACCCCGGCCAGGGTAGCTATGAAGATGAACTTGGCCCAAAGGGCTTTGAGCACATCGCCGGCCAGCTCCGAGTTGATCTCGGCGGCGCGGAAGGTGTCCTGGATGTTCAGGGCGCGCTGTGTCGAGGAGCCGTCGGCTTCACCGAAGACGATGCGCACCACATCGCCCACCTGCTCCACAATCCCCGGCCCAGCCAGGTGGGTCTCGATGTAGGCTGCTCCGGGCAGCACCCGGTCCATGCCGTAGGCCCTGCCCACCTCCTTGTACGCCTCCACGCCGTTCTGCAGCGTGATCACGGAAGTTGCGCTGCCCATGAGAGGCGCCATGGAGGGTATGGCGACCGCATTCTGGTAGGTCTTCACTGTCAGAAAGGCCAGATCGACGGGACCGGCGTCGGCGGGGTTGTCGGTAGCATGGACGGCAACGTTGAAGTTGCCCCGGCTGCTGCGCACCTCCAGGCCGTTCATGCGAATAGCATCCAGGTGCTCACCCCGGGCCAGAAGGGTCACCTCGTTGCCGGCCCTTGCCAGGAGCCCGCCGAAGTAGCCGCCCACCGCGCCCGCGCCGACAATGGCTATGCGCATCCAGCACCTCCGGGGTTAGTGTTTTCCCCAAGATAGCTTAGCTAGGGCAGCCTCGGCAAGCCAGACCTTGCTATGCCCATTTCCAGGCTGTAAGCTCTATTGATTCCAAAGCTAAGGCGTACTACGACGGCCGCGAGGAGATGAAATGGCAAAGCTGACGGGGAGCCATGTACTGGTCAGGGCCCTCAAGCAGGAAGGCATCAAGAAGATATTCACCATCGTCGGCGACACCATCCTCCCCTTGGTGGATGCGGTGGAGGATGAAGGCCTGGAGTTCATCGACACCAGGCACGAAGCCGCAGCCATGCACATGGCCGATGCATGGTGCCGGGTCACGGGGGAACCTGCCGTGGCGATGTTCACGGGAGGCCCCGGCTTTTCCAACGCCATTTCCGCGCTGCCCAACATCTACACTTCCGAGAGCCCCGTGGTGTTCATCACCGGGGCTGCCGAGCTCCCCGAAAAGGGGATGTACGCCTTCCAGGAGATCGACCAGGTGGAGATAGCTGCTCCCATGAGCAAGGGGTCTTGGCTGGTGCACGACCGCCGGCGCATCGCCGATTACGTGGCTACCGCCTTCCGCACCGCCATGGGAGGCAGGCCCGGCCCGGTGCACCTGACCATTCCCCTAGACGTGCAGGAAGCCGACTGCTCCGAGGATGACCTGCCCGGGTACACCCCTGGGCAGTACCGCAACAGGGGGCGCTCCCATGGCGACCCGGCCCTGGTGCGGGAGGCGGTGCAGATGCTGGCGTCGGCCAGCAAGCCCGTCATCATCGCCGCCAACGCCGCCCGATATTCGGTGAGCACCGAGGGATTGCAGGAGCTTGTGGAAGCCACAGGCATACCCGTCTTCACGGTGGAGCAGGCCCGGGGACTGGTGTCCGACGACCATCCCCTTTGCTTCGGCTATGCCGATGGTGCCCTGAACGCCACCGCCCGCCGGTTCCGGGAGGCGGATACGGTGCTGCTGCTGGGCAAGCGGTTCGACCATCGCTATCGCTACGGCCAGCCGCCCTACTTCGATGGCGCCGCCAACATCATCCAGGTGGACCCCTCCCCGGCGGAGATCGGCCGTAACCGGGGAGTTTCAGTGGGCATCGTGGGGGACATCGGCGCCGTGGTGGAGCAGCTGACCCAGGAGGCTGGGAAGGCTGCATGGTCACCTCAGAGGCTGGCCCCCTGGGTCGATCAGCTCCGCCAGGACCGCCAAGCCTGGAAGGAGACCCTGGAAGCCAATGCATCCGACGAGCTTCCCCTGCATCCGATGAAGGTGTTCCGGGAAATTGAGCACCTTACCGACGACGACTCGTTCATCATCTTCGACGGGGGCGACTACGCCCAGTGGGGACGCTCCTACATGAGAGCCAGGAAGACGGGTCACTGGATGCGCCTGGGCCCGTTGAGCCACCTGGGGTGCGGGCTACCCTATGCTTTGGCGGCCAAGCTGGCCCAGCCCGACTCCAAGGTGTTCCTGTTCATCGGCGACGGTTCCATTGGCTTCTACGCCATGGAGTTCGACACCGCCGTCCGCCACAACCTGCCCATAACCGTCGTCATGGGAAACGACTCGGCGTGGGGCATCGACAAGAATTTCCAGCTTGCCTATTACGGGCGGGCGGTGGCCACGGATTTAAGGTTCGTCGGCTACGAGAAGATCGTGGAGACCCTGGGAGGCTACGGCGAGTATGTGGAGCAGCCCGCCGATGTCGCTCCTGCCGTCGGGCGCGCGCTGGCATCGGGCAAGCCGTCACTGGTAAACATCAGGATCCGCTCAGCCCAGAGCCCTCTCGCCGACGCCATGGTGGCCCGGCGCCTTAGCTCCCGGACGGGATAGGCAGCCCCAGTGCCGGAACAGGGGGGTTCGTCTTCGGGAATTGCTACCTGCCCATAGCTTGACATTGACAGCTTATGTGCTCAGAATGGGCGGATATGTTCCCTACCATGGCGGAAGTGTATCCGTCACCCATCTAAGGGACCGGCACCCATATCAGAAGGGGAGGTAGCAGCATGCTAAAGATAGGCCACAAGGTAAAGCGCCCTGGCAGAAATCACGGTGATGAACCCATCGAAATCAATGTCCCAGAGGAGTTGGAAACGGTACCTGGGGTCAACCAGAACTCGGCGGATGTGGACTTCTACAGCCGTGAGTATCCGTTGGAGAGCCAGAACATTGAACTGACCGCCGACCGGGAATGGGTTTGGACAGTGTACACCCACGAGGTGCTGGAAGACCGGAAGCAGCATGACCGGCTCAACGGCCCCATCGTGGCCGCCGCCCTCAACACCGGCGAGATTGAGCCGACGGGTAAGGCCGACCCCGACGTGGATGTGACCGACGCCATCAAGACCAAGGCCAGGGAGCTGGGCTTCGGCGAGGTCGGCATCACCAAGCTGGACCTCCGATACATATTCAAGTACAAGAAATCGTGGGCCAAGTTTCCCCACGCCATCTGCCTTGCTTGGGAACAGGACTACGAGCCCACCCAGACAGCCCCAAGCATAGAGGCTGAAGGCCCCCACTTTGGTGTGTACAGGACCATGGGCGCCGTTGCCCTCGACATGGCAGACTATATTCGCACCCTGGGTTACTATGCCCAGGTGCACAGCCCCAACGACAACAGCGGTGCCTACATACCCATGTTCGTGGAAGCTGGGCTGGGCCAGCTGGGCGCCAACGGCCAGCTCCTGTCGCCCCACTTCGGCTCCAGGGCCAGGCTGATGCTCATCTCCACCGACGCCAAGGTCACCTACGACCAGCCTGTGGACTACGGCATGCACTCCTTCTGCAACATCTGCCAGATATGCGTCAACCGATGCCCGGGACGGGCCCTCATGCGCGACAAGGTCATGTGGAGGGGCGTGGAAAAGAATAAGCTCATCTACAAGCGTTGCCGCCCCGTCATGGCCCAGTACGAGGGCTGCGCCGTCTGCATGAAGGTGTGCCCCATTCAGAGGTACGGCATGAAACCGGTGCTGGACCACTACAACGAGACAGGGCAGATCCTAGGCAAGGGCACCCACCTGCTGGAGGGATTCAACCTGCGGGACAAGGGCTACTACGGTCCCGGCGAGCTTCCCCACTTCGACAAGGACTTCTTCAGCATCCCCCACGGCAAGTCCGAGGACATGGTGTTCGAGCAGTTCAAGGAGAAGGTTTCCAACGGTGAGATCCCTGAAGGTCCAGAAGGGGATGCCGAGCTACGCCAGTTCAAGAACAAAGTATCCCAGTACGTGAACCAGGGTGTCGTCGACATGATGACTCCGCCGGAGGAGGCGTAAGGGCCGGTCCAGCTTCGCCGGAGCATGAGCTGAAACCAGAATGGGCGGGTCTTGAGACCCGCCCATTTGAACTGTTAAAAGGGTGCGCCAACCGCACCTCCGGTCCCTCTCCCTTGGGGATGATATTGCCTAGCCCCCATAAATCCCTATCCCTGCCGCCCGTCACTCCCGCGAAAGCGCGAGTCTACGTCCCTACAACTGTGCTGTCGGCAAAGGTAGATTCCCGCTTTCTCGGGAACGACGAGATTATTGGAGGTCAGAGGCTGCGCTGGGGTTAGTCAGAGGGATGGTCAGGGTCTGGGTGTGATGATGGCCCGCTGGTGGGTGCCCTCCCCGATCTTGGTCTCGCCGTTGTAGGCGTTGATATTGAAGTTGACCCTGTTGCGGAAAACCTCGGTAACCTCGGCGGTTGCCACTATGGTAGCCCCAAGGGGCGCGGCGGCAATGTGGCGTATTTTTACCTCGTACCCCACCGACACCTGCCCTCCGTTCAGGTAAGGCTCGAGAGCGGTGCTGGCCGCCTTCTCCATCAGGTGGATCATGGAGGGCGTGCTGAACTTCTTTACATGCTGGGCGATGTTGTGATCGCAGACCACGGTCTCACTACGGGCCTCCAAGCCCGGGACAATCTTCTCGCTGACCATCCGGCAATCTCCTGGCTGACAATTGGGCTGCCCGGGCCCTGCTTCGACGAAGCACCTGGGACAGCTTCGAAACGCCCACCTATTCTATCTTGGAGAGGAGGCTAAATCCACCCACACCCTGCCTCGGCCTCAAGGCGAGGTGGGACTGACGGTAATCGGGGCGGCCCTTCGTCACATCCAACCGTTCGTCCTTCCTGCCCTTCTTATCGGGGTTCCCGCGAGAACGGCAGGGGCCTGGGAATGGTCCCGCCTTGAATAGCCAGCTTCCTTTGGGATATCATGCAGGCCGGTAGATGCAGCTATGAGCAAGCGAGACTTCCTGTCCATTCTCGACCTGACCCCGGAGGAGATAAGCCATGTTCTCCACCGGGCTGTCCAGTTGTCCGAGGGGCAGCCCAGCTCTGCCCTCGCGGGCAAGAGCGTGGCCCTGCTCTTCGAGAAGCCGTCCCTCCGCACCAAGGCCAGCTTCCAGGTGGGCATTCACCAAATGGGCGGATATCCCTTTTACATGGGTCCCGACGAGGTCGGCTTGGGCGTACGGGAAGCGGTCTCGGATGTGGCCAAGGTGCTGTCCAGCTACGTGGACTGCATAGTGGCCCGGGTCTTTTCCCATGCCCACCTGGGCGAGCTGGCCCACCATTCCAGCGTCCCTGTGATCAATGCCCTGTCCGATTGGGAGCACCCCTGCCAGGCCCTGGCGGACCTTCAGACCATCTGTCAGCACAAGGGAGCGCTGGAGGGCAACACGATAGCTTTCATAGGCGACGGCAACAACGTTGCCCGCAGCCTGTGCATGGGCGCGGCTGCATTAGGAGCCTCTTTCACCATCGCCTCCCCCGAGGGGTACGACCTGGACGATGAGACCCTCGGCCGGTCACGAGAGCTGGCCCCGGCGAGCTCCATCAACTGTGTCCGCAGGCCCGGGGATGGCGTGATTGGGGCCGACGTAGTGTACACCGATGTCTGGACCAGCATGGGGCAGGAGAAGGATTCTGCAGCCCGCATGGAGGCCTTTGCGGGGTACACTGTGGATTCGGCTCTCCTCTCCCGCGCGAGACCCGGCGCCATATTCATGCACGACCTCCCGGCCCACTACGGGGAGGAGGTTACCGAAGGTATGCTGGAACATCCTCAATCGGTGGTGTTCCACCAGGCAGAAAACCGGCTTCACGCCCAGAAGGCTCTCCTGGAACTGGTCCTTTCGTGACCATGTAGCAAGAGCCAAGGCCTGGCCGGCAGCAACATCCGTAGGAAATCTCCAATGCCCCTTCCACTGGTAGCCATCGTAGGACGACCCAACGTAGGGAAGTCCACCCTGTTCAACCGCCTGGCGAACCGGCGGGATGCCATCGTCACCGACATCCCCGGCACGACCAGGGACCGGCTCCTCGCCGAAGTCGCCTGGAACGACTCCCGGTTCATCCTGGTGGACACCGGCGGGCTGGAACCCTACCCCCAGGATGTCCTTCGGGACCAGGTGAAAGCCCAGGTGGAGGCGGCGGTGGACCAGGCCGACCTGATCATCTTCCTTGTGGATGTGGAGGATGGTGTGGTTCCTATGGACCTGGAGATCGCCGGCTGGCTCCGTCAGAGGCAAAAGCCCCTGGTCTTGGCCGTAAACAAGGTCGACAACCAGAAGCGCCGGGCCTCTGCCGCCGAGTTCGAGCAGATTGGCCTGTCGGAACCTGTGCAGATCAGTGCGTACCACAACCTGGGCATCTACGACCTGATGGATCAGGTGGTCCCGACCATAGGCGTTTCTCCCGAGGAGACCGAGGATGCCCCCGAGGGGATGAGCCTTTCGATAGTGGGAAGGCCCAACGTCGGCAAGTCTATGCTCGTGAATGCAATCCTGGGGGAGGAGCGGGCCATCGTCAGCGAGATTCCGGGCACCACCCGCGATGCCCTGGATACCCCTTTCCTATACGAGGACAAACCCGTTGTCCTGGTGGACACAGCCGGTATCCGGCGACCTGGAAGGATTGGGAGGAGCATCGAGTTCTACAGCGTGCTGAGGGCGATGCGGGCAGTGCAGCGAAGCGACATAGCCCTGCTGGT
This sequence comes from Dehalococcoidia bacterium, assembly GCA_021296025.1. Taxonomy (GTDB): domain Bacteria; phylum Chloroflexota; class Dehalococcoidia; order Lucifugimonadales; family JAGWBF01; genus JAGWBF01. The sequence continues at coordinate 16,696 of JAGWBF010000021.1, forward strand.
CATGGATGCGACGGAGCTGGCCACTGCCCAGGACGCTCACATACTGGGGGATGTTTGGGATGAGTACAAGGGCATCATAGTGGTAGTGAACAAGTGGGACCTCGTGCCCAAGGAGGACCCGGGAGAGCGGGAGATTGCTGTCCAGACCATCCGCCAACGGTTCCACTTCATGCCCTACGCTCCCATAACCTTCACTTCGGCGACCATGGGGCAGGGTCTGGGCGAGCTGATGGACCTGGCCTTCGAGGTGTATGGGGAACGGACACGACGGGTCCCGGCCAGCCGCCTGAACCATGCCTTAATGGATGCCCTGGGGGACCACATGCCCCCCGCCCGGAAGGGCAAGAGCCTCCGAATAGGCGATATACGCCAGGTGGACATCAACCCGCCTACCTTCCTGGTTAAGGTCAACAACCCCAAACTGGTGCACTTTTCGTACCACAGGTACCTGGAGAACCGCCTAAGGGCCACCCTGGGCTTCACCCACACCCATCTGAGACTGGTGTTCAAGGGACGCATGTAAAGGGATGGCCGTCGTAGCCTTCAAACTGGCGATAGCTCCCATGGTGGCTGTGTACATGGTTGTAGTGCCCCTCGTCCTGGATATGGACGAGAGTGTGGTCCAGTACGCCTACTTCCTTCCCATATCCTATCTCCTGGGTTCCGTTCCTTGGGGTTACCTCCTCACCCAGACCATCAAGGGAATGGATGTCCGCGAGTACGGGAGCGGCAGCACCGGGACGTCCAATGTGCTCCGCACCGCCGGGGGAGCGTTGGCCGCGGCGGCTCTGGTACTGGATGTCAGCAAGGGGGCGCTGGCTGTGCTCCTGGCGCGGGTGG
>JAGWBF010000021.1:17625-25121 GCA_021296025.1 Dehalococcoidia bacterium
CCCCCCCCCCCCCCCCCCCCCCCCCCCCCCCCCCCCCCCCCCCACTTGCAATAGCGGCCTTCCTGCCGACCACCCTTCTCACCAGGTATTTGTCCCTGGGTTCCATTTGCGCCGTGATCACTGCCTTCGTTACGATGTTGGTCCTTGTGATGGTTGATGGGACCCCATCCACATACCTGTACTACACCGGTATAGGGGGAGTTGTCATAATCTGGCAGCATCGGGGCAACATCCAAAGGATGCTCAACGGCACCGAGAACAGGCTGGGCAGGCCTGCCAAGAAGATATCCCAGGCCCCTCCAGAGGAAGGCTAGGCAGCCCGCCTTGACCAAGGTCGCAATTGTAGGCTCGACCACATGGGGCACCACCCTGGGTATAGTCATGGCCCGAAAGGGAATCGAGGCGGTCCTCCTGGCTCGTACCAGCGAAGAGGCGTCCAGGATGCAGTCGGAACGCCGGCATCTTCGGCACCTGCAGGGTATCTCCTTCCCCGATGGCCTGAGGGTGTCGGGGGACCCCGAGGAAGCCTTGGAAGCAGCCAAGATAGCCGTAGTTGCCGTTCCAGCCAAAGACTTTCGAAGCAACCTGCGTAGCATCCGTCCGGCCCTTCGAGGAGAGGTCGCTATTGTAAGCGCCACCAAGGGGTTGGAGCCGGAATCGGCCTTGCGCATGAGCCAGGTGATGGAAGAGGAGGTCCCGTCGGCCTTGCACCCCCTGGTGTGCGTGCTGTCGGGCCCCAACCTGGCCGGAGAGATTGCGGCCGGCCGGCCCTCATCCTCCGTCGTTGCCTCCAGATCGGAAGAGGCCTCCCGGGAGGTGCAGGAATCGCTGATGTCGTCCACCTTCAGGGTTTACACCAACGATGATGTTGTAGGGGTGGAGTTGGGTGGGACCCTGAAGAACATAATCGCCATAGGGGCGGGCATCTGCGATGGCATGAAGTACGGGGAAAATGGCAAGGCTGCTCTCATCACTCGGGGACTGGCCGAGATCACGCGCCTGGGAGTTGCGGCGGGGGCCAACCCAGCCACCTTTGCCGGGCTGGCGGGCATGGGGGACCTGGTAGCTACTTGTGTAAGCCCCCTCAGTCGCAACCGTCACGTAGGGGAGCAGCTCGCTCTGGGGCGCACCACCGACGAGATACTGGCCTCCATGACCAACGTGGCTGAAGGGGTCCAGACCACTGCCGAGGCGTTGAAGATGGCGAGGAAGCTGGGGGTGGAGATGCCCATAACGGAGGCCATCTACAGGGTGCTATTCGAGAAGCTGGACCCGACGAAAGCTGTGATGGAGCTTATGGGACGCCCTCCCCGCTCTGAAGACGACGGGAGCATCTCCTGGGGTGCTGGGGATTCTTAGGAGGGCCCGGCGCCCTTCATGAGGGTGATGGCAGCCCAGTCGTCGGTTATGGCCACCCTTTCGGTGACGAACCCTGCTTCTCCCAGCGCTGACTTGGTCTCGTCGGCCTGGTCCGCCAGCATGCCCGATGCGATGAGCTTGCCTCCGGGCTTGAGTATGTCGTAAAGGGCGGGGCCCCGCTCCTCTATGGTCTTCTTGCTGATGTTGGCTGCCGCGAGGTCGAAGGATGCCGGGGCAGCGGTGCGGTGGGGAAGGCTGCCTCGCACCAGGGTGATGCGGTCGGTGAGGCGGGCATCCCGCAGGTTCTTGCGGGCTGCCCGCAGAGCTATGGGGTCGATGTCCATGGCCAGCGAGCTTTCGGCGCCCAGGCGGATGGAAGCGATGCTCAGGATGGCCGATCCGGTGCCCAGATCCAGCAGGCGCATCCCAGGTTTGACCTCATCCTCCAGGGCTTCCAGAACCATCTTGGTCGTGGGATGGTAGCCCGTTCCGAAGGCCATCCCAGGGTCAAGCTCGATGACCACCTCACCTTCGGAGGGTTCGTAGCTAATCCACGAGGGCTTTATGACCAGCCGCCTGCCAATATTCAGCAGGGTGAAATGGGCCTTCCAAGCCGTTTCCCAGTCAGCCTCTTCCAGGTCCCTCACCGTCAGCTTGGCCAGGGGTTCGATAACCTGCACCAGCTTGGTCCCCACCTCTATCTGGGCCATGCGGCGCTTGGATGTGTTTGGCAGGTAGGTACGCAGCAACATCCGACCCGGCCCGGCATCCTCCAAGGAGAGACCTCGGCCATAGCGACCAAACAGGTAGGAGATAGGCTCCACGTACTCGGATGAAACCAGGATGCTTAGCTCCTGCCATTTCATCGCTGCTCGTCCCCCATGCCCACTAGAGGCCAGGTTTCCACCTGGCCTTCAGGGGAGAGGGACAGGGGGACCAAGGTGGATGCGTGCAGGAGCCCCAGAGACGACGCAAGAGTCAGGTACATCTAGGCGCTTGCGGTAGCCGCTGCCTCGGGCTGGTGGGCCGGTTGGGCATCCAGCTTGAAGTAGTCGACGGTGTTCCTGACCCAGATGCGCTCCTTCTCATCTTCGGGAATGTCGGCGTATATCTCGTCGATGAAAGCGCGGGAGTTGGGCCATTCGCATTCGATGTGCGGGAAGTCGGTGGCGAACAGGATATGGTCAACGCCTATGTGGTGGCGCAGCTCCACGGCAACCTTCTCGTATTGGACGCTGAAGTAGATGTGGTCCCTCACGTACTCGCTGGGCAGGCGTTTCAGGGGCACAAACCCAAGCTGCTCCTGGGCCCAGCCGTTGTGGCGTTCATACCACAGGTCGGCGTGTTCCAACCAGAAGGGGACCCACCCCAGGCGCGTCTCTGCAAAGAACATCTTGAGCTTGGGGAAGCGGTCGAACACGCCTGACAGCACCATCTGGGTGATGCTGATGGCGGGGGGCAGACCGAAGTTGGTGATCCACTCCAGGAAGGGTCGGCGTAGTCTGGACATCACCTTGGGGTCTTCCTTGGGATAAACGAAGGTGGGGTGATTCGCCCGGGCGCCGGTGCGGTTGTACGCGACGTGGCACGTCAGGGGCATGTCCATATCCACGGCGGCCGCCCAGAAGCGGTCATCGTCTGCTGTAGGGTAGCCCTTTGCGCTGGGCAGAACGCCCAGCACCACACCCTTAAGACTCAGCTTGGCGCAGTGCTCCATCTCGGCGATGGCATCATCGACGTTTGTCCAGGGAATGACACCCATGCCGATGAGCCGGTCCGGGGCCACGGGGCAGTACTCTTCACCCAGCCAGTCGTTGTATCCCCGGATAACCGCCTTGTACACCTCATCATGGCTGATGTTTCGCCACAGGACAGGCCCCGCAACCATAGCTGTAAAGAGCACCTCGGCATCGATGCCGTCGATGTCCTGCTCCTTGACGCGCTGCTCTGGAGGGCCGACGCCCGCCGCGCCATCGACCGTGATGCCGAAGGGCTGCCACTGGGCCGCCGACCTGCCTGCCCGCAGATCGAGGAAGTTTGCTTCCTGCAGGGGTTGTCCCTCCACCAGGATCGCATCCCCACCGTCGGGGAGCTTCACTGTGTGGGGCGCCCGGTCTCTGTACTTCTGGGGGACGCGGTGCATCCAGGTTTCCGGGGTCACCTCCAGGTGCCCGTCGCTGGAAACAAGCCGGTAATCTCGCGCCATAAGTGCCTCCTGGCCAAAAGGCGTTGGGTGCTAAGTTAGCCCTATCTTAGTAAACCGCTCCTGCAGTTACAACTGCCCGCGGGGCTTCCCATGCCCCTTCTACCCTGAAGAGAATCCCCTGGAGTGAACCCTACATGCTGGCGATGGGCTGGAGTCCGAAGGCCTTCATGGTCTCCAGGTAGTCCCGAATGCCGGCTTCCAGGTCTGCGTACTGGGGCTCGTATCCCAGCTCCCTGCGAGCCCGGGAAATGTCGAACAGCGCGTAGCGGGGATGATTGCCGCCCATGTAGTCCAAGCCGGGGCCTATCTCCACATCCGCCCCCGGAACAACCTTTCCCAGGGCCTCGGCAAATTCGCCCACGCTGGTCAGCCGGCCGCTGGAGATGTTGTAGAAGTTGGAGGGTACCTCATCGGCCAGGCACGCCTTCACAATACCTTGGGCCGCATCCTTGATATAGACGATGTCGTCCTTCTGCTCGGCCCCCTGCTTTATCTTGGTGGGCCTGCCCAGCATGGCGTTTTCCACCAAGGTGCTGAACAGGGAGAGGATGCCGTGGCGTACCAGCTTTCCGGGGCCCCAGGTGTGCCCGAAGCGCAGGGCCGCAAACTCCAGACCGTACCGCTTCTGGTAGGCGACCCCTACGTTCTCGCCCAGTATCTTGGCGCCTGGATAAACAAGGTCGTTTTCGGGGTTGCGCACATGATCTTCGGTGACGGGCGCATAGGTGGGATGGAAGTGCTCCCCTGACCGGATCTGTCCGTACACACCCTTGGAGCTGGTAAACACGAAGCGTCGGATGCCCTTCTGCTTCGCTGCCTCCAGCATGTTTATGGTGCCCACAGCCCCCACCTGGAAACCCATGTAAGGGTCCGACTCGGCGTCGATAAGGTTGGCGGCGTGGATGATCCGGGTTGGGCGGTACCTTTCTATGACGTAGAGGATATCGTCCAGGTTGGTGATGTCGCCCTTGGCTACGTCAATGGCCTCGGAGATGTCCGCCAGGAAGCTGAGGTCGGGATTGCGGGACATACCCACGGGGCGGAGGTTCTCCCGGACCAGCTGGCGCATGACCTGGCTGCCGATTACTCCGTATCCACCGGTTACCAGTACATCGGACATATTGCACCTCTGAACGTCATGGAGTTGCCGCTGCCGGGCTTCTCAGCTTTGCAATGACCTCTTCGCCGAAGCGCTGAAGCTGCTCATCTATCCCGTCGGGGGCGAAAGCCAGTTGGAAGGTATCGACACCAAGCTCCAGGAAATGCTGGATGTCGCCCATGATCCGGTCGGGAGGGCCGACTAGACCTCCGGGAATCCCGTGCACCCAGGGGACCTTGGTTGCAGGGTCTTCTTCGCCTATGTAGCCGTAGCCGCTGAGCACCCTGTGGATGGTGCTGGGGTCCCGGCCGGAGGCTTCTGCCGAGTCTTCCAGGGTCCGTATCTGGGATGCGTAACTCTCTTCGTTGTCGATCCAGCCCTGGTTCTTCACCCAGCCATCGGCGACAGTTCCCGCCAACCGCAGGTTTCGTGGCTGGCCAGCGCCGATGAAGATGGGGACCTGCTCATTGAACGGACGGGGGAGCACCCTGGCCCCGGCAACGGAGAGCCTCTTCCCCTGGTAGTCGAAGGGCTCTCCCTCCCACAGGCCGCGGATGATGGCTATGGCATCCCCCAGGTCGGTGATCCGCTGGCCGGGTGTGCCATAGGTGCACCCGTATGAGATGTACTGTTCCTGCATTCCACCAGCGCCCAGGGTGAGAATTAGCCGGCCTTGGGTGAGCTGGTCCAAGCTGGCCGCCATCTTGGCCAGCAACGCGGGGTTGCGCCATGGGACGTTGAGGGTGGAGTGGGTGACCTGTAGGTGCTTGGTCTGCACCCCGACAGCGGTAGCGGCTGTCCAAGCCTCGATGTTGTTTCCGGGGGGCTGGTCGCTGAAGGCGATAAAGTCGAAGCCGTTGTCCTCTCCCACCTGTCCGACATGGACAATCATGTCCCCCGGAATCGCCCTGGTGTGAAGGCCAAAGCGTATGGAGTTTGTGCTCCTGGCCATGCTACGCCTTTCTCGTACCGGTTAGGTCCACTGGGCGAATCCCCATCCACCGCCCGTGCCGGCGGGAGATCGGTACACCGGAACATAGTCCAGCAGGTCCATCTCCAGATGCTCCAGCCCGCCGGCGATGGTGACCCAGTTCATGGTCTCCGAGTTGCCCGAGTACAGGCGATGCCTGGGCAGGTTCCGAAGGGCTTCGGCGTCCCTGGATTTCATGGCATCCAGGGCCATCCTGTCCACCTCCTCATCTACAACGAAGTGGCTGAGGCCTCCAGAGGCTACCAGCGCAACCCTTGCATTGCTCCCCCATGCCTCGACAGCTTCGCGGAGAGCTTGGCCCAGGGCGTAGCAGCGCTTGGGAGTCACCTGGTTGGGCGGATAGAAGGTGTTCTGGATCACCGGCACTATGGGCACAGGGTTGTTGTCCATCAGCCTCTTGACCACGAAGGAGGAGGCGTGGGGCACCCCTTGGCGCCTTGGCTCGGTGGTGCGGTCGAAGTTGGGCAGGTAGCCTGATGCGCCCACATGTCCCCCGTAGCTGTCCCGCTGGTAGCGGCAATGGGCAACGTCGAAGTCCGCATCCCTGAGGAATTCGATGAGGTGCAGGCCCAGGCCGGCATCCACCGGCACATCCATCTCCACGTCACCGTATCCCCATGCAGAAGCCCTGGCTGAGGGGGAAGCGCCGTCGCCGGGTATCCTGGGAATGAGCCGTATGGACTCGCCCCAGTAGATGGCCAGGCTGGGCATAACATCGTCGAAGAAGAACTCCTCCTGGTCGTCGCCTACTATGACAACCACGTCGGGCTTGGCTTCGGCCAGCGAGCGCGCCAGCTGCGCCAAGCACTCCTGGATAGCGTTGTGCTGAGAGGTGAAATGCTCCAGGGTGAGCTGGCTGGCGATGGACGGGTCGGCCCGCTCCAGGAGCTCTTCATAGGTCAGCACCTTGCCGTCGGGAGGAGCGGACAGCATAGGGTTTCTCTTGTCCCGCTCCCCCATGTCGTGCCACAGGTCCGGGGGCAGGCTCATCATTGGGCTGTGGGATGACCCGATCCCCAACACTACTTCTGCCATGGCTCCTCCTTTCGGCTAAGGGTTCCTCCTAGGAGCATCCAACTACAGGTCAGTCGATGCTGTCTGCCTTGCAAGTCTCCCTCGGATGTATGTGCGTCTCTACGTGCGCCGGGGGCGCTTACTTGGCTTCCTTGCGGTCAGCGTCCACCAGCTGGAGACGCCAGCCGTCGGGGTCGCGAAGGTTTATGTTGGTCCTGCCCGTCGATTCGATGAAGTGGGGCGCCCTCTCGGGGGATATGCCCTTGCCGGTTATCTCCTGGTGTGTATCCTGGGCGTTGTTCACTTTGAAGGCAATGTGGTTGACTCCCACATTCTCTTCCCCGGAAACCTTATGGATCTCGATCACCGGCTGGTTGTCGCCCGGCAGCTTCAGCTCCGCCGACCCACCATGGTGAGAGCTCCGAAGCAGTACCTGGAATCCCAGCTTCTCGTAGAATGCTACGTGCTCTTCAACATCCCGGACAATGATCTCTATATGGTCGATTCCCAGCAGCATGTGGCCTCCTTGTCTCCCGGTGGGGACAGCTTAACTTGCGTCTTTCCAATATACCATCCTCCCTTAGCCTGTGGGGAGTCCGGCAGCTATGCCCCTCACACTGGACCCTCCTCACACCAGTCCCTCTATTCGCCGTTCCCGCGAAAGCGGGAATGACAGTCTGGGGGGCCTGTCCCACCCCGAGGTTTCCTGGATTGCGGCCTTCGCCGCAATGACGGGAGGCCTTTCATTACACCCAATCTTTCGCCTGCTTTGAGGGCCTAAGGGCGAACGGACAGCACCGCACTCGATACGGCGCCATCATCCATCG
>JAGWBF010000109.1 GCA_021296025.1 Dehalococcoidia bacterium
GAATAATGGCCCGGTCAATGTTCAGATAAGGACAGTTCGCATAAGCAAATTTCAGGGTGCGACAAAGAGATACAGGCGACAAGAAAACACGGCGACAAGAAAGCACGAAGGAGGCTCTCCATGCTGGACTTAATCATCCGCGGCGGACAGGTGGTGACAACCTGGGGAGTGGGAGATTGGGACGTGGCGGTGCAGGGAGAGAAGATTGTGGCGCTGGCCGCCCCGAATACGCTAACCGACGACGATGCCAGGGTAATCGACGCCACCGGAAAGGTTGTGGTGCCCGGCGGGATCGAGCCCCATGCTCACATCGCGGCGCCCATCATGGGCAAGGGCAACCTGACCACGGCGCCGCCGGAACAGGTGAGCCGGGCGGCCCTCTACGGCGGCACCACCACCCTGATGGACTTTGCCATCCAGTATCCAGGCATCGACATCAACCAGGCCATCCAAGAGCGGACCTCGGTGTGGCAGGGCAACTCCTACTCCGACTACTCCCACCACCTGATGCTCTTGGGGGAAATTCCACCTGAGATACTAGGGTCGCTGCACGAGTACATAGAAGACGGGTTCGCCTCGGTGAAGATATTCACGACAAACATCCGCCCACCCTCCATGTCGGGCCAGCCGCGCATGGTGGGCATGGGCCACCTGCACGACCTGATGGAGCAGGTGCAGCGCCACGGGGCGATGCTGATGGTGCACTCGGAAGACGACGACATGGTACAGCACATGTACCAGAAGCTGACCAGCGAGGAGCGCACCGAGTGGTGGAACATGCACTTGGTGCACAGCAACGAGTCGGAGGACGTGTCGTTCCGCCGGGTCCTGAATGTTTCAGAGTGGACCGGTTCGCCGGTGTACTTCGTCCACGTAAGCGCGATGCAGGGACTGGCGGCGATCCAGGAGTCCAGGGCCAAGGGGATGCCGGTCTACGGCGAGACCCTGCACAACTATTGCTGCTTCAGCGCTGACAATTACCGGGAAGAGAACGGAATGAAGTACCACACCTACCCATCCCTGAAGTCGGAAGAGGACAGACAGACCCTGTGGCGGGGTATCGTCCAAGGTGGGCTCAGCACGATGGCCACCGACGAGTACTGCACCTCTTGGGAACTGAAGATAGAGGGCAGGACCATATCGGACGTCACCGGAGGCCACAACGGGGCGGAAACCAGGATGGGGATAACCTACAGCGAGGGCGTGTCGAGGCGAGGGATGTCGCTACAACGGTTCGTCGACGTGACATCGGCCAACGCGGCAAAGATCATGGGCCTCTACCCTCGCAAGGGAGTCATCGCACCGGGCAGCGACGCCGACATAGTGCTGATCGACCCGAGCATCAAGAAGCGCCTGGCCAAAGAGGACTTTCACATCTCGGACTACAGCATCTGGGAAGACTTCGAGGTAGAAGGCTGGCCGGTGACCACGATTCTCCGGGGCAATGTGGTGGTGGAAGACGGGCAGTTCAACGCAGCCTTGGGCGGCGGCCAGTTCCTGCGCCGCAAGGTAGACCCGCAGGTTATGAACGGCCCAGCGGCGTAGGGGGCAGGGCAGCGGCGCCGCCCGCTCTTTGTCACTGCATGAGGCCGTGGCGCTGGAAGATGCGGGCCAGTTCGGCTACACCTTGGTAGACGGTGTCGGCGCTGGGATGGCCGAAGCAGAGCCGGGCCTTGTTCTTGCCATCTCCCGAGGGTGAGAACATGGCGCCGTTGTAGTAGCCGACGCCCTCTCGGAAGGACTGCTCTTGGAATGCCTCAAGGTCGACGCCGTCGGGCATTTCCAGCCAGACGTACAGGCCGCCTTGGGGGACTTCCCAGGTGGCGGAGCCGCCGAAGTTCTCTCCCAAGGACGCAATCATGGCGTCCCTCTTGACCCGCAGAGCCCGGTTTTCCTCGTCTATGTGCTGGTACATGCTCTCCCTGAGGTATTGCTCAATGGCCATGGCGGCGAACTCGTTGACACCCCCGCCGCCCTTGAAGCTCATAGCACGGTCCAGGACGTCGTCGGGCGCCACCATGTACCCCATTCTCATGCCGGGGGCCAGAATCTTGGAGAAAGACCCCACGTAGATTACCTGTCCGCCGTCGTCCAGGGAGTGGAATGAAGTGACGTCCTCCCCTTCGAAACGCAGGTCCACGTAGCAGTCGTCTTCGAAGACAGGAACGCCGAAACGGCGGCAGATTTCCAGCACCTGCTTTCGGCGCTCCAAGGTCATGGTCCAGCCCAGGGGATTCTGGAAAGTGGGGATGGTGTAGAGGTACTTGACCCTTTTCCCTTGGGCCAACTGGCCCTGCAGGGTAGATTCCAGCGCTTCGGGGACAATGCCCTGCTCGTCGCACTTCACACCCACCACGTCAGCGTCGTAGCGGCGCATCTGGCGCAGCGTACCGACGTAGAAGAACTCCTCGGTGAGCACTACGTCGCCGGGATCCGTGAGGGCCTGAATCAGCATGGCGATTGCTTCGCCGGACCCGGAGGCCAGCACAACGTCGTCGGCGCCAACCTTCATGTTGCGGTCCCGGGCCAGCTTATCGGCCACAAGCTGCCGCAACGAAGGCAGGCCGGCGGTGTGGGGATAGTAGGCCAGTTCGGCCCCCTCCCGTTCCAAGGAGTCCTTCAACGCTTGGGCCAGTCCTTGCAAGGGAAGGGTTTCGGGGTCGGGGTAGGCCCCGGCGAAGTCGTACTTGGGGCGGGGGAAGGTGCTGCGGGCGCCGACTTTCGAGGCCTTGGAGAAGAGGTGCTGGTAGTCGAAGGGTTGGGTGGACAAAGCTTCACCTGCGGCTTGGAAGAATTCCTGCGGGTCGAAGGTTGAATGGCATGGCCACGTTAGCTTGGTGGACCATCTTACCCCAGCAGTGCAACATCCTTGAAGTGATGGCTAGGAAGTGATGGCTAGGAAGTGATGGCTAGGAAGTGATGGTTAGTCCTATGGCAGCAAGGCGGGTTTGAAACCCGCCCTACGTGACCCTGAAACACCAAGCTGTTGGTCTACTAGTATAAGCCTTCGTCGGAGAAAAAGGGCTGGTCGGCGGAGCGGACCGGCAGGCCCATGAGCAGGTCGGTGTTCATGAGACCGGCCCTCAGATGCAGAACAATGATGGCCTGGTTCAGGCGGTCCTGGGTAGGGTGGATCTGCCGGCCCATTTTCCGGGAGAGCCAACCGGTATATCCGGTGGCAAAGAACTCCTCCATGAACTTGGTGGGTTCAGCATCAGCAGCGGCGGCCTCGAGGACTTCCAAGGGGGCTTCGGAGCAGAGGAGGTCGGGACGCTCCGATGCCAGCTTGAGCAGGCGCTGTTCCGTAGCCGGGTCCATGGCTTAAGCCCTGTTACTCTTCAGTCGGGATATACGAGTCAGGATACACGCTGCCGGGTAAGCGCCGGTGCAGGCGGATAACCGGAGCGACGAAAGGAATTAGCAGCGGCCCCCTTAGTTGGGAGGCCGCTCCAACGACAAGACCTGATCAGAGGTTCAACTGTGGGACCATCAAAGAGAGATGCTTGTTGTAAATCTGAACCCGGCAGCGCTGGCTCTCCATCACCAGCAGCCTGC
>JAGWBF010000022.1:0-3530 GCA_021296025.1 Dehalococcoidia bacterium
CCTCTTCAATCTTCACCCTGGGCATAGCCTGTTCGGCTGCATCCAAGGCTTCCTTAAAGGGCGTGTAGAACTCCTGGAGCATGGGCGCCATGTCCAGGTCCCCCTGAGCAACCTCATCCAGGTCTTCCTCCATCTTGGCGGTGAAGTTCATGTCCATCACCGATGAGAAGTGCTGCACGAGGAGATCGCTCACGGTGGTCCCCAGGGTGGTTGGCTTCAGCCTCCCTTCTTCCTTCTCCACATACTGCCGGTCGGAAATGGTGGATATGATGGGAGCGTATGTGCTGGGACGCCCGATACCCATCTCCTCCAGAGCCTTGACCAGGGTGGCTTCGCTGTAGCGGGCCGGGGGCTGGGTGAAGTGTTGCTTGGGCTCCAGGGACATGAGGGTGAGGAGGTCGTTCTGGGAGAGCTCGGGCAGGGGCGTTTTGCCTTCGCCCTCGTCACCCTCGGAGTCGTCCTTGCCCTCCAGGTACAGCGTCCTGAAACCCGGGAACTTCAGCACCGTTCCCACGGCGCGGAAGGTGTAGGTCTTCGGAGCAGCGATGCACTTGGCCTCAATATCGACGGTCGTGGAATCGGACTTGGCATCGGCCATCTGGCTGGCCAGCATGCGCTGCCATATCAGGTTGTAAAGGCGGGCTTGGTCCGAGGTCAGGTGGGACCTGATCTGCGCGGGTTCCCGCAGAATGGATGTGGGGCGTATGGCTTCGTGGGCCTCCTGTGCCCCCTTGGATTTCTTGCGAAAGGCCCTGGGCTGGGCGGGGAGGTACTCGGCACCGTACCTTGCCGCAATATACTCCCGGGCTTCCCTGATGGAGCCGGGGTTCACCTGGACTGAATCGGTCCTCATGTAGGTAATGAGGCCCACGGAACCTTCCTGGCCCACGGCAAGCCCTTCGTACAGCTGCTGGGCCACTGCCATGGTGCGTTTGGTGGAGAACCTCAGCTTCCGGTAGGCTTCCTGCTGCAGGGTGCTGGTGATGAAGGGAGGAGCGGGCGACTGCTTGACCTCCCGTTTCTTCACGCTATCCACCCTGTATTCCGCCCCATCCAGATCGCTGCGCACCTTCTCCGCCGAAGCTGAGTCGGGAATGTTGAGCTTGCCCCTTTCACCCTTCACGCTGTGCAGAGTGGCTATGAAGGGCTTTGCCTTCTTTTCGTCCTTATGAAGCTTGGCTTCGATGGACCAGTGCTCTACGGGAACGAAGGCGTTGATCTCCTTCTCCCGATCCACAACCATCCTGAGGGCTACCGATTGGACCCGCCCCGCCGAAAGGCCCCGCTGCACCTTGCGCCACAGGAGGGGGCTTATCTGGTACCCCACCAGGCGGTCCAGGATGCGCCTGGCCTGCTGGGCATTGACCAGCTCCATGTCGATGGTACGGGGATGCTTGAAGGACTCCTGGACTGCCTCCTGTGTGATCTCGTGGAACACTACCCTCTGCAGGTCGTGGCCGTTGCCCTCCCATCCCGCAGCATTGGCGATGTGCCAGGCGATGGCTTCACCTTCCCGGTCTGGGTCGGTAGCCAGGTAGATGGATGATGCCTTATCCCCGAGCTTCTTCAGCTCCTGGATAATGGTCTCCTTGTCCTTGGTCACCAGGTACGAGGGCGAGAACCCTTCCTCCACGTTCACTCCCAGTTTTCCTTTGGGCAGGTCTCGCACATGGCCCTGGGAGGCCCGTACCGTAAAGGTAGAGCCGAGCATCCGCTCGATGGTCCTGGCCTTGGCGGGCGATTCCACAACCACGAGGTGATCGCCTGAGGATGCCCTGGGCCTGCTCTTGGACGCCCCCCTTGGGGCGGTCCTTTTCTTTGTGCTGCTTCGTGTTCCTTTAGTTGCCATATTGCCTTGCCGCTTCCGATACTCGAGTGTAGTGCATGCCACCTACCTGTTTCACCAGTCCCTTAAGCTCCATCATCGCCAGAACGCTAGTTACCATGTGGATGGGAAGGTCGGACAAGCGTCCAAGCTCATCTATGTGCAATGGTTCATGGGTTACGTGGCCCAGTATGCGAGCTTCATCTTCGTTGTCAGGTTGCGCAAGGCCACGCATCTCCATCTGGAATGCTACCGCATTCAGGTTCAACTCTTCCAGTATATCTGTGTAGGATACAACCGCTTTGGCGCCTTCCTGGATGAGGGCGTTGGTGCCCCGGCTGGTTGGGGAGAAGATGTTCCCCGGGACGCAGAACACATCCCGTCCCTGTTCCAGGGCATGGCTAACGGTGATCAGGGCCCCGCTCCTGTCACCAGCTTCGATCACCAAGGTCCCAAGAGTCATGCCGCTGATGATGCGGTTGCGCTGGGGGAAGTGCTGGGCCTTGGGAGAGGTCCCCAATGGGTACTCGCTCACCAGGGCGCCGTGCTCGATGATATCCTTGGCCAGCATGGAGTGTTCGGGCGGGTATATGGTATCGACCCCTGTTCCTAGGACAGCGATGGTGCGCCCGCTGGCATCGATGGCAGCGCGGTGGGCAATGGAGTCAATCCCTCTGGCCAAGCCGCTGACTACCGCCACACCGTGGGAAGCCAGGTCCCTGCACAGGATTGAAGCCGCTTCCTTACCGTAGGCGGTGGCTTTGCGGGTCCCGACCACAGCCAGGGACCGTTCGTCCGAGGCCTCCAGACTTCCCCGGACATACAGCACCGGGGACGGGTCGTAGATTTCTGCCAGCTTGGCTGGATACTGGGGGTCGTGCCAGTTGAGGGCGTAGCCTCCGCACTTTTCCAGCTTTTCCATGACACCGTCGGGAGATATGGAGTCCCTGTGGGTCACTATGGTGCGGGCGACGCTCTCATCCAGCCCGGCGGCCCTCAGCTCGCCGAAGGGGGCACGCCAAGCATGTTCAAGGTCGGGAAAGTGGCTTTCCAGGGCACGGTACCGCACCGCACCCAGGTTGGGGACGTGGTTGAAAGCAACCCAATATTTCAGGTCTTGAGCCATTTTCCAATTCTAGCACAGAGATTTTTGACCCTACAACGAAGCTACGACACTAAGGACAAAGGGGAGTGCAGGAGAGGCAGCCCTTCTCAGCCGATGAGAAATTATCCGATCCCCATTGCCAGGAAGAAGTCTCAACGGTGACCGAGATTCCGACCGCCTTCCACGACGTGATCCGGAGTCTGGATATGCCAACCGCTGAGCTGCGGAGTTCGGACGGGACTAGTCTTTGCCCAGGTCGGCGTGAAACAATGGGGTCAGCAGTCAGGGAATGCGATGGAACGTCAAAGCGAGATAATAGAAGCCCCAAGCCGTTCATCCAAGGATCAAGCTGCCCGAATGGCAGGGCTGTTTCTGCTGCTGACGGCGGCGGCTACCATAGTCATGGTGTACGCCCGCGTGTCTGCGGACGCCGACCAACCAACGCTGCTGGAGTCCCTGCGCGCCATAGAAGCCAACAAGGCAATGTACAGCCTCAGCGGGATTGCGCGGTCCATCTCCGGGCTATCGCTCTTCATCCCGGCACTATTCCTGCTGAAGACCTGGGTCATTAGGGAGGGCTACGGAACACGCCTGGTCCCA
>JAGWBF010000022.1:3758-4105 GCA_021296025.1 Dehalococcoidia bacterium
TCGGCATATCAATGCAGTTCATTTGGATCGATGCCGCCACAATAGTGCACCGGGCATCTGGAGTCGCCTTCTTCATCTGGCTCATAGTCATTGGAATGATGCTCATAACGGGCAGGGTGGAGCGACACTTCACCCAAATGAGGGAAGCATCTTCAAGAGGCTGACGGCGACGGTCTGACCTGCCTCAATTGCCCACCTGCACCGAAGTCTGGTAGCTCAGGGAACTGAGGCGAATGGCCTGGTTGAAGCGAATAGCTCTTGGGGAGTATGGCGGAGAGGGTGGGATTCGAACCCACGATCCCTTGCGAGATACCGCTTTTCGAGAGCGGCGCCTTCAACCACTCGGC
>JAGWBF010000022.1:4261-8858 GCA_021296025.1 Dehalococcoidia bacterium
TGGCGGAGAGGGTGGGATTCGAACCCACGATCCCTTGCGAGATACCGCTTTTCGAGAGCGGCGCCTTCAACCACTCGGCCACCTCTCCTGTGAAGCTACATCTAGTGTCCCATGGGCCGAGGCCGGGATCGGGACTCAAGAATGCCTACTGCATCGGGGAAAAGGAGGAGGGCAGCAGAATCTTCGTTTCCTGCTTTATCATGAACTCAGATGTGGGCGGGGGCCAGAGCTCTTCCTTGGACGACTCAGCCCGTATCCTCTCCCGGTCGTCAAAGCTGTTGTACGGCCACAGATGGATCAGCTTGTTCAACGGCCCCATGTCGGTGGTCCAGCAGCCGGCCAGCGGGGAGTATTTCTCCCGCACCGGCACACCCAGGCTCCAGCGGCGGAGCACCTCGGGCATGTTACCCCTGCGGTAGCTGTACATCCGCAACTCGTAGAAGCTGCCCAGCTTGGCCGGCTCCATGGGGTGCATGAATGGGGCCGGGTTCAGAAACTCCGTCTCCTGCTCGTCGATAAACTGGGACAGGGGCAGGGCCCGCAAATCATCATCCTTGGCCATAGCATCCCGAACCTGGCTGCGATGCTCGACGCTCTCGTAAGGCCAGATGTGGATGACCTGGTTCAGCCTGCCGAACTCGGTGTGCCAGAAGCCTCCCAATTTGGAGTGCCGCTCCCGGAAGGGCTGTCGCTTTTCGAACACCTCTTCGAAGTCAGCTACCGCGCCGGGCTTCAGGCTGTAAGTGCGCATTTCATAAAACATGGCCGCTCCCTGAAATCAAGGCTTCCGGGACCCATACCCGGAACTGCGCTCAACTGCTAGCTAGTGTAGCAAACCCTCCCTTATCCAGCAAACGGGGAGGCCGGAGCTACTCCGGGCCGTCCTTCTGCCTCGAGGAGACTAGGGACGGCACCTTGGAGAGGAACGGCAGGGAGGATGCCATTATGATGACCAGACAGAGGACAGCGGCCTGCTGGTTGTAAAGGGAGGTCATTCCCGCCCACATGAGAGGGCCAAGCACCCGTCCCACCTTGCCAATCATGCTGTGAAGTCCGAAGAACTCTCCCGTGTACCCCTCAGGGGTCAGGCGCAGCATCAGGGGACGGTCGGCGGTCCACACTCCCGCCATGACAACGCCGGTCATACACCCCACCACCCACCAGAGGTCTTGGGACCAGGAAAACCAGGAGATGCCCAGGGCCAGCAGAATGACCAGAGTCCACACAAACACGTTTAGCCCCAGCACAATCAGCGGGCCTCGCTGGTCCACCACCCTCCCCCAAAAGGCCCCGCTGGGGATGGCAAAGCAGATGCCCACCAGCAGCACCAGCTGCACTTCCCGGTCGCTCAGGCCCAACACTTCGGAAGCGTACACAACGCCAAAGGCTGTCGTCGTGTTCATGGCCAACGCGTAGAGGAAGCGGGCCGTCAGGAAGATGCGCAGGCCGGGGAACCGGTGCAGGGAACGGAAATCGCCCATCAGCTGCATCCAGGAGCTGGCCACCATGGTCAAAATCGAGGACTGGGCGACTGGCCGGGGCCTCTCCTTCAGTAGAAAAAGAATAGGCACCGCAAATACCAGGAACAGGAGAGCCACAACCCTTATGGTCCATTCGTATCGTTCAGGCTCGTCCAGATAGGAGGCAAACGCAAAGGCCGTGCCAACGGCGATAAAGGAACCCAGGAAGCCTATTCCCACCCCCAGTCCGGCCACTCTTCCCCTGTTGGCGTCGGTACTCACCTCGGCCAGAAGGGAGTTGTAGAAGATAACTCCCAATTCCATGGACGCCAGTGACAGGGAGAACAGGATGAGAGTGCCCAGGACCCCGGGCACGCCAATGAGCAGGCCCGCAGCAACAGAAACCAGGGTCGTGGCTGCAAGAAAGGGCATCCGGGTGCGGGCTTGGTCCGACAGGGTGCCTAGGAAGGGAGAAAGCACCATAACCACCGCCATGGTCGTTCCCAGAGTCAGGCCAAGGGTGGCATCATCCCCCGATGTTGCCGAGCTGGTGATCCAAAGGGGAAAGGAAAGGCCTACAGTGCCGGTCCAGAATACGGTGTTTGCCACATCGTAGGTAATCCAGGAACCCACGGCAGCCTTTGACGTAGAAGGGCTGGTGGACAGTGAGATAGATCGCCTCCTGGGGATGACTGGCGGGCGTCAGCCCAGCCATTCGGGCTTGTCAGGGTAATCCAGCCAACAGGTTATATCAGCGCCATCTACTG
Source organism: Dehalococcoidia bacterium (assembly GCA_021296025.1). Classification (GTDB taxonomy): domain Bacteria; phylum Chloroflexota; class Dehalococcoidia; order Lucifugimonadales; family JAGWBF01; genus JAGWBF01. Next base: position 6,489 of record JAGWBF010000022.1, read on the forward strand.
GGCAACTTTCCGGCCCACCGGTGGCAGCAACTACCGCCACTCATTCAATACCGATTATCAGTTTTTTACGGTTGACTCCCCCCGCTATTCTTGTATAATGGCTTAAGTTCTGCGGCCTAACTTTAGTAGCTAGGTCAAACGATAGATGCTCTGCTGAGAGCGGAGACCGCAGGCTCAATGTGGGTGCAACAACCACCACTCGTTGGGTCGTAAGATATGGAGACCAGAATCGCATAAGGAGGTCGCATCTTGGTAGCTGATTTCACGTTCTTTGTAGGAACAGTAGGCAGGGGCCTTTCCATCAGCCGTGATGGAGGAAAGACCTTCCGCCGACCCGATCCGTTGATCGCCGATACTCGAGTGTACGAGGTAACCTCGGACCCCACCAACTCCGACGTCGTCTGGGCCGGCACCGACACCGGTATCTTCAAGAGCGACGACAAGGGTCAGACCTTCCAGCACATGGGCCTGGATGGCCAGTGGATCTGGCGCATCGCCGTGGACCCTGTGGACCCCGACACCATCTTTGCGGGTATCAAGACCCTGACCAGGGACCACCCGGGACCTTGGATTTATCGCTCCAGGGACGGCGGACGCTCCTGGGATGCCACGTCCTGCAACTTTGACCCGGTCTTTCCTGCTCCCAGAGAGCAGCAGCTGACCGAGCTCAACCGTCTCACGGGCCTGGCAGTCGATCCTACCAACCACAACAACATCTGGGCGTGCGTGGAAGCCGATGGCGTCCGCCGAAGCCTGGATGGCGGCGATACCTGGACAAACCTGAACGCCAATCTCCCCGGAGACCAGTCCTTCGGGTACATCGATTTCCATGACATGGCCGTATGCGCCAACCCCTCCAAGGCAGTGCTAGCCCAGCGGAACAACGAGATCCTGCTGAGCACCGACGAGGGCGAGACCTGGGAAGAGACGGGAGCCGGCGTAGGCAACTGGACCCTTCCTTTTGTGCGCTGCATTGGCACCGCCAATGAAGGCAAGACCGTCTTCATCGGCTCCGGCGACACCGCCACCGGCGTCGTTGGTGGCGTGCGTCGCTCCAAGGACAGGTGCGCAAGCTGGGAAGACCTGGACCTGCCCAACCAGACCAACTCCCCCGTCTATGGCATAGGCACCCACCCCGGCGCGCCCGGTGTGGTGGTAGCCGGCACCCGCTACGGCGAGGTGTACGTCAGCAAGGACGACGGAGACTGGTGGGTGAAGGTAAAGACCGAGTTCTCCGAGCTTCGTCGCGGCATAGCGGTGGTCCCTAACTAAGACCCCTCAGGACCAACGCCCAAGACAAGGAACTGGATGATCCGGGCCCCACCGGACGGGAGTTTACCTCCCCTCCCGGTGGGGCCCTGGATTTATGCCAAGGGCCGTAGATAGCGGCCCCAATAATTCTGGAGGTGCAAAGGTGATAGCCGACTTCACTATTCTGGTAGGAACTGTGGGACGAGGCTTGTCGGTCAGCCGGGACGGCGGAAAGAACTGGAGACGCCCAACCCCGATGGTGGCCGACACCCGGGTGTACGAGGTGCATTCCGACCCCGTCAACCCATCGGTCGTGTACGCAGGCACCGACAACGGCATCTGCAAGAGCGAGGACGGAGGCGTTACCTTCCGTCAGATGGACAACGTGTTGAACGACCAGTGGGTCTGGAGAATCGCCGTCGATCCCGTTGACCCTGACATCGTCTATGCGGGGACCAAGCCCCCCTGCTTGTACCGATCCAGGGATGGCGCTCGCACCTTCGAAAAGCTGAACTGTCCCTGGAACCCGGTGTTCCCCTTGACCGGACCGGACCGCATCCCGGAGATCAACCGTGTAACCGGCATTGCAGTGGACCCCATTGACCACAACATCGTGTGGGCATGCGTGGAGGCCGACGGGGTCCGCCGAAGCACCGACGGGGGCGACACCTGGGTCGATGTCAGCCCCAATCTTCCCGGCGACATGTCCTTCGACTATGTCGATATGCACGACGTTGCCGTCAGCGCCAGCCCCCGGAAGGGCGTCATCCTCAACCGCAACAACGAAATCCTCATCAGCAATGACGAAGGGGAGACCTGGCATGCTTCGGGCGCCGGTGTGGACAACTGGCCCCTGCCCTTCCTTCGAAACGTCGCGCTGGCGGACATGGGCAAGACCATATATGTTGGCGCCGGCGACGATGCCGCTGGCTACGAGGGTGGCATCCGTCGCTCCAAGGACCGGGGAGAGTCATGGGAGGACCTGGAACTGCCCATAGAACCCAACACTCCCATCTACGGGCTGGCCACCCATCCCATGTTGCCCGGCCTAGTTGCGGCGGGAAGCCGCCATGGCCAGATCTTCATCAGCAGGGACAGGGGCGACTGGTGGGCAAAGTC
>JAGWBF010000022.1:9002-26269 GCA_021296025.1 Dehalococcoidia bacterium
CAGGCCAATTGCAGGTGCTTCCCGAATCCTGGCAGAGAGCGCTGGCGGTGGTGGCCCACCCCGACGACCTGGAGTACGGCGCTGCCAACGCCATCGCCCGGTGGACCTCCCAGGGCAAGGAGGTAACCTACTTGCTCATCACCCGCGGTGAAGCTGGCATTGATTCCATGACCCCCGAGGAAGCTGCGCCTCTGCGGGAGGAGGAAGAGCGGGCCAGCGCCAGGGTGGTGGGCGTCGATGTCGTGGAGTTCCTCGACCACAGGGACGGGGTGATCGAGTACGGCCTACCCTTGAGGCGGGACATCTCGCGGGAGATCAGGAAGCGAAAACCTGATGTGCTGGTTACCGGTAACCACCACCTGCAGTGGAGCCGGGGCAACCTGAACATGGCCGACCACCGCTGGGCCGGTCTGGCAGTGCTGGATGCCGCCCGGGATGCGGGAAACCGATGGATTTTCCCCGAGCTGCTGGAGGAGGGCTTGGAGCCCTGGGGAAAGGTGGGCATGGTGATGATCGCCGGTTCACCCAACCCTACCCACGGCGTCGATGTGACCGACTTTATCGAGCGGGGAATCCAGTCCCTTAAAGAGCACAAGGTCTATATCGAGAACCTGTCCCAACAGGTGGACCCCGACGAGATGCTCAGGTGGAACGCCTCTATAATCGGCGAACGAATGGGCTGTGAGTACGCTATCGGATTCGAGGTGGTCCGGATCTAGCGCCTACAGACTGGGCCTCACCAGCATCTGCCCTTCCTTGGCCACAGGCCTGCCTCCCTTGATCACCCAGAGCTTCTTGACTTGGTTGACGACAGCCTCATGTCTTGAGGAGGCTTCCAGCACCACCAGGTCGGCCGCCTTCCCTTCCTCGACCCCGTGGTTCCCCTCAATGCCGATCGCCCGGGCCGCATCAAGCGTACCTATATCGAAGATGCGGTCCATCTCCCGGCTGCTCCGCCAAGTACCCAACCGGGCCACAAACACCGAGAGAAGGAGCATGTCGCCGTTGCCGAAGGGCTGCCAGCTGTCCTGGACGTTGTCCGTCATGTAGGTGGCTGTAACGCCACCCAGGGAAGGCTCCAGCAGCCTCTCCTGGACGGTGGCGAAGGGGGTTATGCACATGCTGACTCCAGCCTCCCGAAGCAGTCCTATGGCGCGTTGCCTTTCCTCGGCGCCCACGTGGGCTATGGCGTGGCAGTGGCCCAGGAGCACCCGCCCCTGCATCCCCTCGGCCATGGTCTTTTCCGCGATGTACGGAATGTAGAAGGGCGGCGGAGTGGTTATCTGGTCGCAGTGGAAGTCCACATCCTTGTCGTACTCCCTGGCAAGGGAGAAGATGTAGTCCACGTGTGATTTGCCGTCGGGCTCACCCTCGGTGACCCCGCCAACAGCATCGCAGCCCATCTCGATGGCCTCCCGGAACATCCTGTCCATCTCATGCTCGGCTGCAAACCCTTCCCCGTAGAAGTAGCCGCAGAAGGCGTTGCAGACGATCTGCATATCGATAAAGTCCCGGCAGGCCTCCCTGGCCTGCAGCACTCCCCTCATGCCTGTAAGGCCCACGACAGGGTCCACCTCCGCATGGGTCCTTATGGTGGTGGTTCCATGGGAGGCGCACATCACAGCATGGCGGATGGCCCGGTCCCGAACATCCTCCACGGTGAAGGAAGGCTTGATCTTGTTGGACTCGTGGACTGCCGTCAGCCGGGAGGTCGCCAGGTACTCCCGCTCACCCCAGTCGTACCGGTCGAGCACCATGCACTTGTCCAGGTGGAGATGGGTATCCACAAAACCGGGGGCGACCAGGTGCCCGTCAGCCTGTATCTCCTCTGTACCACGCCCATCGACATGGTCAGCGATGGCGGTGATGATTCCACCATCGATCCCTATGTCTTGAAGCTCAGGATAGCCTGCGACAACGGCGTTACGTATCACAAGGTCCACGTTGCACCTCCCAGCTAACTAAAGTCGAGACCCCTTCTCCAAGAGAGACTGTCATGATACCGGAAAACTGCGCTATCAGTGGGAGCCAAGCCCTGGCATCAACCGATGAGGGCTATGGCAGCACGCTCTTGCCTACTTCACGCCTACTGCCATGGAAACGCTTGATTCTGTCCACCTCCCGCTAACCGACTCATTGGCTGCCCTCGACCTGGACGGCGACGATGTCGACGCCATGGAACTTCTGGTGGCGCACAGCCGAGGAGTGATGACGCAACAGCCGGAGAGAAAGGTCATCAGCGGTTGGCATGGAGGCTTCGTCAGTCAGATAGGCCAGCTGGTCCTGGACGTTCTCTTGTCTCGTCGTGGCTACGAACTCCAGCTCCGCCATCGTTCCCTGGGGCCGTGCATTGATGATAAGGCGTGGAGGCTCAGGATCATCAGCATCTTCCTCCAGCTTCTGCAGGCTGGCGAGGGTGGATGGTCCAGCTGCGGAGATTGTCGCTGCCATGATCCCGATGAATAACGCAGCTGGATAGGTGAGTACAACATGTCCTGCGCCGAACCGCCGGAGCTGGACCGCTTGAAATGCTGTAATCGTCGCACTGACCAGCAGTGCGGCAAAGACGCTCCAGGTCAGATACGTATCGTCGAGACCGCGAGCGCCAACAACCCTGTTCTCAGTCCCATGCTCATATGGTTGAGAGGGGCCGCTAAGGTCAGAACCGTGGCGGGTTCTCGATATATCCCTGGGCAACCCTTAGCCCCGTTTCCCGCAAGAGCTTGGCATCTTCCTCCGGGCTCGAAGCGGCCGGGACCCTGACCACGGTGTCGTTGGCGTAGGTGCGGACCACCTGCCCAGCGGGCTGATGAGCGCCCAGCGGGGACCGGCCTACCTGCACATCCTCGATACCCCTGCGCACAAGGTTCCTGAGCATGATCACTCCCCGGTCCGTATAGCCCAGATGCTCCAAGCCGTGGCGGGACATCCCCCAATGGATGGTGCTCATCGCATCGTAGTCCCCGGGCACCCTTTGCCTTGCTTCATGGTCCCTGTCCCCCACCTGGCCGAAGGTGAGCACCGGGGGCCTATTGGATGACCGGTACTCCTCCTCACTGTAGTGGCGGAGACGGATGTTCATCGTCTCGTTGTCATCCACCGGCACCGACCATTGGGTCAGCCAGGGACGGTCGAACCCGTGCTCTTGCCTGCCATCTTCGGAGCTGGACGCAACCTGGTGGATGTTGGGTGGTATGATATCGTTCATGCGCACCCATACGTTATCTCCCACCCTGCGGGTGGCTATGTACACCATGCCTATGGGGGTCTCGATGAAGTCCAGCTCCGGGATCACTCCGAACTCCTCGGTAAACTGGGCACCGGACACGATGGTGTGGAGAAAAGCGGTGTGAACCGGGTCCATGCTGTTCTCCTTGATCTGGAGCCAGTTGCAGGGCATGTAGTGCTTCCCTCCGGCGGCGGAGGAGGGACGGTGCCCCTCTTCGCCTTCCCCAACTATAGTATCGAATACGGGAAAGGGAGGCTGAAGCTCCTTGGGCCCCATATACGCAAACACCAAGCCGCAATGCTCCCTTGTGGGGTAAGCGCCGTGACAAAGGCGGTCCTTCAGCGTACTTCCGGCAGGCTCTCCCGGGGTCTCCAGGATGGTGCCGTCGGCATCGAAAAGCCAGCCGTGGTAGCAGCAGCGAATTCCCTGTTCAGACAATGAGCCGAACTCCAGGGAGGTGCCCCTGTGCGGGCAGTGGCGCTCCATCAAACCCACGCGGCCACTGAGGTCCCGGAAGATAACCAGGTCCTCTCCCATGATGCGAATGGGAATGGGCACATCCTTCAGCTCATCGGATGCGGCTACGGGGTGCCAGAAGCGCCTCAGGTATTCACCGCAGGGAGTCCCTGGACCGACGTGGGTTAGCTCACCATCCTCCTGGGGTATGTCCCGATGGAGATAGGCGCCGTATGGCTGACCGAGGAACGCAGCTCTCTGGGTCATGGGAGGTCTCCTTGGACAAGGGTTAGGAGCCAGGGAGAAGCAGGGGGAATCCCTTGGTGACGAGGTCGAGTGTAGGTAGGTCATTCTGCCCTGTCAATAGAGGCCCTCCTAGGTAAAGGCTAGCTCGGGGTCTCCCCCGGAAAGTCTGAGGAGGGGGCTCTCAGCAGGAAACTGGAATATAATGCTGCATCTATGAAGCCAGAACCCACCTCCATTTACAGCAGCCCGTTAAGGCAGGGCATCCCGGTGCCATGAAACTGGTGCCCCTGGTAGCCGCCTGGTTGATCGGGACCTTCATTGCCTTGGAGGTAGCCGTCGATACCACCGCCCTCCTGCTCTTCCTAGTCGCATCCATCATTCTTGGATCCATCTTCCTACTGGCCCGTATCCCCATCACACTTCCAGTTCTCTTGCTGGTGCTGGTGCTGGCCGGCCTAAGGACCGAGGGGTTCAGCAGTACCGGGGCCCCCGTGCCGGAGACATTGGGCGCGACAACGGTCCAGGGCGTGGTCACCTCCGATCCGGAATCGTCGGGAGGGAGCGTGGAGTTCCACCTGGAGATGGACTATATCGAAGTCAACGGCAGTCCCGTGGAAGCTGACGGCAAGCTGCTGGTGTATGCCCGGCCTCCCCTGGAGCTGGCAGCAGAACGGAGAGCTCCCTTCTTCAAGTACGGGGATTACCTGGAGCTTACAGGCGCAATCACCCAGCCGGTTTCCACGGGAGGGTTCGACTATGGACGCTACCTGTCAAACCAAGGGGTAGTCGGCATCGTGGGCCAGCCCGAGGTCCGATACCTCGGTGAGCGTAAGGGCAGTCCGTTGCTTGGCTCCATTTACGCGGTCCGGGAAAGGTTATCCGAAAGTTTGGAGCATGTGCTCCCGGACCCCCAATCGGCCCTCGCCAAGGCGCTGCTCCTGGGAAAGAGAGGCGACCTGCCGCAGGATGTCACCGAGGCGTTTCGCAACACTGGCACCTCCCACCTGCTAGCCATCTCCGGCCTGCACGTTGGCGTGCTCCTGCTGATCACCCTGGGTGGGGCTGTCTCACTGTTGGGAAAGCGCCGGCAGCTGTACCTTGTGCTTCCTCTATTCGTCATATGGGGATACGCCCTCATCAGCGGCCTGTCCTCCTCGGTCGAGAGGGCCGCCATCATGGGCACTATCTACCTGGCCGCCCACGCTATCGGGAGGCCGCGCAGTGTCTTCCCCGCGCTGGCCCTGGCCGCGGGCATCATGGTCGGTTTACAGCCGTCGGTGCTGCAGGACATCTCCTTCCAGCTCAGCTTTGCCGCCATGGCAGGCATCGCCCTGCTCCTCTCCTCCGAAGGACGATGGTGGAGCAGGTTCGTTCATCGTGACTACGAAGGCGGAGCATCCGGGGAGGTCAAGCGCTTCGTCGCCCTGGCAATGGCCACCTCTATTGCGGCCACCGTACTCACCCTCCCTCTGGTGGCCTTCAACTTTCAGCAGGTACCCACCGTGGGAGTGATTGCCACAGTGCTCGCCCTGCCCGCTATGCCCTTTTTGCTGGTCTGCGCGGCCGTCACCGCGGCAGTGGGGGTGGTCCTTCCCGAGCTGGGCCAGGGAATGGGGTGGATGCCCTGGCTCTTCCTGGAGTACCTGGTCAGGCTGACCGATCTGTTCGCAAAGGTGCCGGGAAGCACAATCTCGGTGCCCGAAATGAACGGCCTCCTGGTATGGGCGTACTACGGGCTGCTCGGCCTTATGCTGGCATGCCCGTTGAACATTAGAAGTAGGGTAGCAGGGCTGGGACGATGGTCTGTCGAAGCTGTAGCAGCCCTTCGCCGCCTTGAGCTTGGGCGTCACCAAGGGAAGCTGCGGGCGGGAACGTACCTAGCCCTCATAGCGGGAGCATCCGTTTTGGCCATGCTCTCGTGGTCTGCCGCACTGGGTACCTCGGACAAGGTGCTGTCAGTCACCTTCCTGGACGTTGGCCAGGGCCAAAGCATCTTCATCGAGGGCCCCGGTGGTTCCCAGGTGCTGGTGGACGGCGGGCCGTCCCCAAGGGACGCAGCCCGGAGCCTTGGGGAAATCATGGGCCCCCTGGACCGCAGCTTGGACGTTGTGGTGCTTACCCATCCCGACGAAGACCATTTCAGAGGACTCCCCGAAGTCGTCCGGCGGTACGATGTGGGCCTTGCCTTGGAGGGTCCGGGTGAGACCGACAACCCCCTGTACGGGGAATGGCAGTCGGCCATCCAAGCAAAGCAGATCAGGAAGATCGAAGCCTTGGCGGGACAGTCCCTTGTGCTGGATGGTGCAGTCAACATTGATGTGCTGAATCCCTATCCCGACCAATCCGGTATAGACAGCAACAACACCAGCATTGTACTTATGTTGACCTATGGTGACATCGCCATTCTGCTGACGGCAGACATCGAGTCCGAAGCGGAACGCCGCCTGGTCAGGGAAGGAGCATCCTTGGATGCGGACGTACTCCAGGTTGCTCACCATGGAAGCCGTACCTCCACCACCATCGGGTTTCTGCGCCAGGCATCGCCTTCCGTAGCGGTCATCAGCGCCGGAGCGAATAATCCCTATGGCCATCCTCATCCCGAGATCGTGGCAAGACTGAAGGGTAGTGTGGGACCGGAGATGATTTACAACACTGCCCACTCCGGGGACATAAGGTTCATTACCGACGGAACCCGTCTCTGGGTGAGCCAGGGCAGGTAACGAGGCAGGGAAAAAGCCTACCCTATTCCTCATTTGTCGGCTTCCGTTAACGTAACAACCTTCCTTGACACTACTATAGACGCACCATACAATCCCCAAAAGCCCCAATAGGCCGTAGAAGGAGGCCTGCCATGTCAACTCAAGCAGACCTTGAAGCTCTTCCCAAGACCCAGCCCCTTGTCAAAGTCGTCGAGATGGACCACATCGTCCTCAGGTGCAAAGATGTGGATGCATCGCTCCGGTTCTACAACGAGGTCCTTGGCATGGAGATTCTCCGCCTGGACGAGTTCAAGGCCGGGAACGTCCGTTTCCCATCGGCCCGTCTCAACGCCGACACCATCATCGATTTCTTCCCCGCTCCCGACCAGCCCCCCATTGGCAAGGAGGGCATCAAGAACCAGGACCACTTCTGCATGGTGATAGAGCCCCAGGACATGGAGGTCCTGAAGAGCCAGTGCTTGTCCCTGGGCATAGAGGTGCAGCAGGGGCCCGGCACCCGCTGGGGCGCCCATGGGAACGGCACCTCGCTGTACATCTACGACCCCGACGACAACGTGGTGGAGCTCCGGCACTACAACTAGGAAACTCGACCTGCGCCAACCCCTCTAGACAGTAATCCAGGAGGTGTATTCCCTTGGCAGATGATCTGTCCTCCGTAATCATGGGGGAGCCTGAAAGACTTACCACCGGATTCGAGTTTACCGAAGGGCCTCTCTGGCATCCCGACGGCTATCTGCTGTTCGTAGATATCCGAAAAAGTCAGCTTCTGAAGTGGACGCCGGGCCAGCGCTACAGGACAGCCCGGGAGAACACCAACGAGGGCAATGGCCTGACCCTGGACCTGCAGGGACGCCTGATCATGTGCGAAATGTCAGCCCGTGGGCTGACCCGAACCGAGAGCGATGGGACGATCACCGTCCTGGCTGACACTTTCCAAGGGAAGCGCCTGAACAGGATCAACGACGTGATCTGCATGTCCGACGGGAGCATCTGCTTCACGGACCCCAACACACGCCTGGCGCCCGAAGACCGGGAGCTGGACTTTGCTGGCGTCTTTCGCCTCTACCCCGATGGCACCCTTTCCTTGTTGACCACCGACTGCGAGTACCCCAACGGACTTGCCCTCTCCCCCGATGAGAAGGTGCTGTACGTAGCCAACAGCCGGGAGCGGAAGTACATCAGGGCCTTCGATGTGCAGTCCGACGGCTCGCTGGCCAACAGCCGGGTGTTCGCCGATCTCTCCTCCCCCGAGGAAGAGGTCCCCGATGGCATGAAGGTGGATGCGGAAGGGCGGGTGTTCTGCACCGGCCCCGGGGGCACCTGGATATTCGACCCGCAGGGAGAGCTAATCGGAGTGCTGCGCACCGACGAGGTGCCCGCGAACTGCGCCTTCGGTGGCTCGGACTATCGTACCCTGTTCCTGACGGCCCGCACCTCTGTTTACACCGTCCGGGTAAGGACCCCCGGAGCCAAACCTCCCTGGGCCTAAACCGCCCGATTTAAGAATGGCTATTAAGAACGAGGGCAGGCTTGTTCGCCTGCCCTCGTTCTTGCGTTATCTGCCTGTAGCTGTAGCGACTAGAAGGCTGAGGGGCTGGGCTTCAGGGCGCCGTCTATAACCACATCCACCACGGCGGGCTTGCCCAAGCTGAACGCCTCTTCAAAGGCAGGTCGCAGATCGTTGGCGGCTTCAACCTTCTTTCCGTGTACTCCGAATCCCTCGGCGATGCCGGACACGTTCAGGGGAAGATCGAAGTTCATGCCCATGTACTCACTTTGCCGCTCCTGGTCCTTCAGCATATCCCGTAGGTATATCTCCAGGTTGACCTTCAGGATCTTATAGCTGCGGTTGTTGCAGACGACCCAGGTCACCGGGATATCGTAGCGGGCCGCTGTCCAAAGGGCCTGTATGGTGTAGAGGGAAGCTCCGTCCCCCACAACCGCCACTACCGGCCGGTCGGGCTTGGCGACTTTGACGCCAATGCAGCCGGGCATTGCCCAGCCCAGGGCTCCTCCCCGGATCCCGTAGAGGCTGTCCGGTTCGTCAAAATTAACGGCCGACTGCAGAGCACCCCGGGAGGTAACCGACTCATCAACGATGATCGTCCTGGGGTCCATGGTCTGGGCCAGCTCGGTCATCATCCGCTCCAGGGAAATGGGGCTTGCATCCCAGTTTTCCTTGACCTTGGCTTGATATGCCTCTTTGGCCTTGGCCCGCTCGTCGCCGATGGTCGCCGCCCTTGTGCGGGCCGCTTCCTGGGCCGAGCCGGACATCTCCTGCCTCAAGACCTCCGCCAGATCCTGGAGCCCACTCTTGGGGTCGCAGAACAACCCCACCTCGGTGGGATACACCTTTTCGATCTCCTTGGCGCTGCTGTCCATATGGATGATTTTGGTGCTCGGATCTAGGTAAGGGTCGGGCACATACAGGAAAGCCGAGAAGACGTTGGTCCCTACCGCCAGCACTACGTCGGCCCCCGCCAAGCGCTGTCTGGCTGCTCCGGTGTTGAGGTTCAGGACTCCTCTGAACTGGGGATGGCTGGTCGGGAAGTTGACCTCGGAGAAGGACGAGGCGAACACCTTCGCGCCCACCAGCTCCGCCACATCGACGATCTCCTCCAGGGCGCCCGACTGGGCCACCCTGTCTCCCACCACTATGACAGGATTCTCGGCCTTGGCCAGCACTGCCACAGCGTTATCGACCGCCCTTCCGTCGGGACGGATGCGGAAGTATCCGGGTGCCGACGGGACTATGTCCACGTCAGCTTCATCATCCATGGAATCCCAGGGAAAGCTGATGAAGGTAGGGCCAGTGGGAGGGGTCTTCGCCTCCTTGAAGGCCCGTCGCATGGCCACGGGAATATCCGCAGCGTGCTGCACCTCCGTGCTCCACTTGGTGTACTGGCGGGTCATTTCGACCAGGTCCCCCGAAAGCACCGGGTCCGTGAGATTCATTCGAGTGTCGGCATTGCCAGCGGTCAGAACCAGCGGCGTGCCTCCCTTGTAGCAGTTGTAGAGCATGCTGATGCCATTGGCCAGGCCTCCGGCAATGTGCAGGTTGGCAAATGCAGGCCTGCCGTTGGCTCGAGCATACCCCTCTGCCATTCCTACGGCTGTAGCTTCCTGCAAAGCCACGTAGTACTTCACCTGGGGATAGTCCTGCAGAACATCCATGAAGGGGCTCTCGCTGGTGCCCGGGTTTCCGAAGATCTCCGTGGCCCCTTCTGCAATCAGCATTTCAGCTAGTATTTGCTTGCCTGACATCCTTGCCATTCTTCTACCTTTCCTGGTGCCCGGCGCTGTTGGCGTATGCTGCCGTTTAACACCAAAACCAGCCCCATAGGTTGGAGCTGGTGAAACATTACAAAGGTAACACCGCAGTTTCTCAACGTCAACGAACCCGAAGACCGGCAGATCCGGCAGGAATGTTCGGGGGTGAACGATGCCTGGAACGGGGTCCCCGCCCTTTGGAACATCGGTTTGCAAATCAACCTGTGCTATGTTAGCGTGAAGCCGAAAATCGAATGCATCCAGCTACATTTCCGTGGTCCAGTGCCCAGCCAGAAGCCCCAGTAGCTGCGAGAGCGAATGCCATGGCAGAGCAGGATAAGATCACAGAAAACCGGGATACCGACCTACCGGTCGATGAACAGCCAACGATCCTGGAAACCCCTGAATCGAAGTCGATCGTATTCCAGGAAACGGAGATGCTCTCCAAGCTGGAGGAGATGAGCCAGATTGATGAGATCCCGGTAGGTGGCGTGACCAACATCGAGCCCGACGTGATAGGGGCTATCGCCGGACATGCTGCCCAGACCGTCCCGGGGGTTGCATCCCTGGGAACCGCCTCCCTCCGAAGATCCATTAGCGAGCGCCTTGGCAGCGCGGAACGATGGTCCAGGGGCGTTGAAGTCGAGCTTGGGCGGAAGGAAGCAATCATCGACATCAATCTAAGGTTGGTGTACGGATACAGCGTTCCCAGCACGGTCATAGCGGTCCGAAACCAGGTGGCCGACAGCCTTTATCGATACGCAGGGCTGGTAGCCAAGGAGATAAACATCCGCGTTGTGGGAATAGATTTCCCACGGAAGATGCCCGGCCGGGTCGAATAGGTCACTGGGCTAGGCCGGAAAGGGAACGGCAATGACTGAAGACAGGGTCCGGGAACAGGAGACGTTGCCCAAGCTGGCTGAGCTGGAGAATGTCGAGACCATCGAGGTGGGCGGCGAGACTGCCATCGATGATGAGGTGATCGGGGCCGTGGCCGGAGTGGCTGCCAGGGAGGTCGAGGGAATATCTTCCCTGGGCACTCGTTCTATAAAGAGAAGCATCGCCGAACGGATGGGAAGCCGCGAGCAGCGGGCACGGGGTGTGGAGGTGGAAGCCGGCAGGCGGGAAGCCATCCTGGACATAGATTTAAGGGTCATGTATGGCTACAGCATCCCTGAAACGGTCGTCAAGGTGCGCCAGAACGTGGCACATCGGGTACTGGAGACCTTCGGTCTTGTGACCAAGGAGATCAACATCAACGTGGTGGGCATCGACTTTGCGGACCGGGTGCCGGGACGACTTGACTAATCTACCATTTGAGACTATCCGGCTATTGGGGCTAATCTTAGAGGGTTATAGGGGAAGGTAGCTGGCCAGCGTCGAGGTCAAATGAACTTCTGGAACAGGCTACTGGTTACGTTGCTGGCGATGTTGACCATCGCCGCCGCCGCGTTAATTGTCCTGCTTACCGCAGGAGCCATCGGCCCCGACCTCCTCCCAGGTTCGGGTCAGGATTCCTGGTTTTACCCCCAGCTCAACGCCGCCACCAACTACGATAATGCAGCCAAGGCGGCCACCATCGGCATTGGCGCCGGAGTGATAGTCGCGATGTTGCTCCTAATATATGCCGAGCTGCGAGTCATCTCGCCCCCGGATGTACTGCTCCCTGTGAGCCGGTCCCCACGCATTCCCCCGGGGGACACGTCCCAGGGGCAGGCGGCGGGGATGGTTAACGTCGAAGCTAGCAGTGTCAGGCTGCTGGCAGAACGGGTAGGGGTAGCCAACCGGGATGTGGAATCCCTGCGTTGCAGCCTCGTGGTCAAGTCCAAGCCGGTGGGTGGGCCTGCCGCCATAGAGATCCGCTGCCATCCCTACCTGCGCTTGGGCAGCCACCTGCCGGAGGTAAGCGCCGACCTGCGCTCACGCATCCACGAGGCGGTAGAGCGCCTGACAGGACTAACGGTGACGGATGTCAATGTTGTGCGGGTCAGATATACTAACGACAGCGATACCTCCGTGGTCATTTCGTAACTAGCTATGGAAGATAAGACTAAATTCAAGTTGGTTGGCGCGGCAGCAGGCCTGATCATAGGCTTGGTCTTTGTGTGGCAAGGTATCCTGGGGGCCCTGATCGTCAGCCTGCTGGTCGTGATAGGCTACTTCGCGGGCAAGTACGTGGCGGGAGACTTCCCGGCCCTGGACGAATTTCTGGAGCGCTTCGCCTCCAGGAACAGGGACCGGGACTAGCTGCCATTGGCCTTGCGCCCCCAGAACCCGGCGTCAGGGACCGGCTCTCCCATGTTCCAACCCACCAGAATCTCCGCTTCTCCATCCAAGCTCAAGCTGTTGGATGAGGCCGGTACCCGGGGCGTCCTGCTGGGCAGCAGGTGCAGCCTGTGCGGCAGCCACACCTTCGGCACAGTGCCGTCATGCCAGGCGTGCTACTCGCCCGAGGTGGAGTCCGTCGAGCTGGGCGCAGAGGGGACCCTGTACAGCTACACCCTGGTCCGCACCCCACCACCGGGATGGCAGGGAGATGTCCCTTACGTGCTGGGACAGGTGGAGCTGCCCCAAGGTCCCCATGTAGTATCCCAAGTAGTCGATTGCCCGCCGGAACATGTCCACATAGGGATGAAGATGCTGCTGTACCTGGACGAAGTCCCCGGTGCCAACGACGATGAAGAGGCCAGGGTGATATTCAAGTGGCGTCCGGCCAGCTAGAAACCGGGATTATGAGGGAGAATTGAAGGCAGGACGAAAGGTTGTTGTCCTGGGAGTGGGTCTGCACCCCTTCGGCAGGTTCCCCGAGCTCGGGCTGCCGGAACTGGCACGTCCTGCCGTCGCCGTAGCCCTGGACGATGCGGGGGTGCAGTGGAAAGACGTCCAGGCAGCCTACTTCGGCCACGTTTACTACCAGGGCATGTCCCTGGGCGAGGTTACCCTGAGGAGCATCGGCCTATCCGGCATTCCCGTTATCAACGTGGAGAACGCCTGCTCCAGCGGCTCCACAGCCTTCTGGCAAGCCTACTGGGGAATAGCAAGTGGGGTCTTCGATCTGGCCCTCGCCTTTGGCGCTGAGAAGGTGCCCCGGGGACCGGTGACTGTCACCTCCGACGACGACCCTGAGCGATCCACGGGGGCCGACCACATGATGGCGGCCTATGCCCTGAAAGCCCAGCGGTACATCCACCAGCACTCGGCCTCCCTGGAATCCTTGGCCGAAGTTGCGGTGAAGGCCCACGACAACGCCATCCTGAACCCCAACTCCCACTACAAGAAGGCCTTCACGGTTGCTGAGGTGCTGGAATCCCGGCCCATCGCCGACCCCCTCACCCTGTACCAGTGCTGCCCCACCAGCGAAGGCGCGGCGGCGGCCATTCTCTGCGCCGAAGAGGAAGCTTCCCGGCTCGTTGGGAACTCTGGCAGGTCCGTGGGCATAGAGGCTGCCGTTCTAGCTTCTGGGACCTTCAGTCCCCAGGGTTCGGACCATGCGGCCCTGAACCCCTACCGGGCAGAGTTCGCGGCCCGCCAAGCCTACGAGATGGCAGGCATGGGTCCGGAGGATATGGAGCTGGTGCAGGTGCACGATGCCGCGACCATCGGCGAGATAGAGCACCTGGAGTCCCTGGGCATTGTCGAAGAAGGGGAGGGGTGGGTCGCCACCTCTGCTGGGCGCACCCGCATCAAAGGCGACATACCGACCAACACCGACGGCGGGCTGCTGGCCATGGGCCACCCCTTCGGGGCCTCGGGCATAAGGATGGTCCACGAAATCGTGACCCAGATCAGGGGCGAGGCTACGGGCCGCCAGGTTATCTCTCCCAGGACCGGCGGACCGCCTAGGGTGGGCATCGCCCACTGCAGCGGCGCAGGCGACGTCACAACAGTCCACATCCTCAAGCGCTAATTGCCTCGCATCTGCGCAGGCCGGGACCGTTCCCAGCAAACTTCCCCGATATAATTGCATGCTGGAAGTGCTTGATTTGACCGGTGTGACCGGTTATAATTCTGAACATGGGTATAGAATATTCGAGTTATGAAGCTAAAGCGAAGTTCTCCGAGGTGCTCCGCGTTGTCCGCGAGGGCAAGACCGTAACTCTGCTGTACAGGGGCGAGCCGGTGGCTGAAATACATCCGATCCAACAACCTGAGACGATAGACGACAGGCTCAAGGAGCTTGAGCAGCGCGGGGTTCTGGTCCCATCGAAGACAGGCAAGAGGCATATCCCCACGGTGGAAGCCCGTCCGGGGGCTCTTCAACGCTTCCTGGCCGAGCGAGGCGAGTGACCACCGCCTACGTTGACACCTCGGTCATAGTAGCGATCGCATTCCAGGAGCAGGGTTCAGTCCAGATTGCCCGGCGCCTGGAGGATTGCACCCGCTGGATATCCTCGAACCTGCTGGAAGCCGAGCTAAGGGCAACCTTTGCCAGGGAAGAACAACACCTGGACCCAAGCACCCTTTCCGGCATCGACTGGGTCCTACCCGACAGGTCCCTATCCCCCGAGTTTGCTGCTGCCCTCAGAGCGGGATACCTGCGAGGCGCCGACCTGTGGCATATCGCCACCGCCCTCTACGTGGCCCCCAAGCCCGGGGATATCTTCTTCATCACCGCCGACCATAGGCAGCGGGAAGTAGCCACCTCCCTGGGCTTCCAGGTGTGATCTCAGTGCTGGCACACTACGGACGCCTGGTCACGAGGGCATTGAAGCGGACCCACCAACAGGTTACGATTTGGGGGAGGGACTGATATGCCAATGAAGGACCCACCGCATCCTGGAATTGCCGTTCGCCATGACTGCCTGGAACCCCTCGGGCTGAGTGTGACCGAAGCGGCCCAGAGACTGGGAGTGAGTCGAAAACAGCTATCCAGCATCGTGAACTGCCGTTCCGGTATCTCTCCAGATATGGCGATTCGCCTGGACAAGGCCTTCGGGGGAGGCGCCTCTACCTGGTACTGGATGCAAGCAGCCTACGACATGGCCCAAGCAGCAAGCCGTGCCGACAGCATAGTTGTGGAACCGATAGGCTTGGCGCCGACATTCCAGCCCACCGCAGATCGGCGAGGTTAACCCAGCTATGCCCAACACTCTCTACTACGGGGACAACCTGGACATACTCAGGGGGCACATCGCCGACGAGTCGGTGGACCTTGTGTACCTGGATCCGCCCTTCAACTCCAACGCGTCCTATAACGTGCTGTTCAAGGAGCGGACAGGCGAGGAGTCGCCAGCCCAGATAAGGGCTTTCACCGACACCTGGGAGTGGACCCAGGAGACGGAGCGCACCTACGAGCAGGATATCATCCTGCACCCGGGGACGCCGGCGGCGGTGAAGGATATGATGTCCGCCTTCCGCCAGTTCGTTGGGCGAAACGCCATGATGGCCTACCTGGTGATGATGACGCCCCGCCTGGTGGAGCTGCGCCGCGTGCTGAAGCCCACCGGGATTCTTTATCTCCACTGCGACCCCACCGCCAGCCACTATCTGAAGATAGTGTTGGATACGGTGTTTGGGAAGGAGAGTTTTAGGAACGAGATCACATGGAGGCGGTCCCATCCCAAGGGTCTAGCATTTACCCGCTTCGCTTCAAACCATGATGTAATTCTAGCATATAGCTCAGGTGAACCCGTTACGTGGAATGCAACATATACCGCCAACCCCCGTGCTTTTGAGCAGTACACTCACATCGAAGAAGGGACAGGTCGGAGGTACCAACTGACCAGCTTACTGAACCCGAATCCAAACCGCCCAAATCTGACTTACGAATTTAAGGGCGTAACTAAGGTTTGGCGTTGGACAAGAGAACGCATGGAGCAGGCTGATCAAAACGGGTTGATAGTTGTTCCTCGAGGCGGGAATGGGATACCCAGACTGAAAAGATACCTCGATGAGCAGGAGGGGATACCGGTGGGTGACACTTGGGAAGATATTCCAATTGCGGCCGGCCGGGAGAGGCTCGGCTACCCCACACAGAAGCCTCTAGCCCTCCTCGAGCGCATCATCCAAGCTTCGTCCAACGAAGAGGATGTAGTGTTGGACCCCTTCTGCGGGTGCGGCACTGCGGTGGCGGCCGCCGAGAAGCTGAATCGCCAGTGGATCGGGATAGATATAACCCACCTTGCCGTAGCGTTGATGAAGAGCCGCTTGAAGACCGCCTTCGGTCTGGAGCCGGGCCAGGACTACGAGGTTGTCGGGGAACCCCAGGATGCGGGGAGCGCCCGGGCCTTGTGGGAGCAGGACCCTTTCCAGTTCCAGTTCTGGGCGGTGTCCCTGCTCCAGGGCCAGCCACAACTGGACCAGAGGAGGGGCGCCGACGGAGGCATTGACGGCACCCTCCACTTCATCGACGGGCCAAAACGGTCGGCCCACAAGATCATCATCCAGGTCAAGGGAGGCAATGTGTCCGTCTCCCAGGTGCGGGACCTTAAAGGGGTGGTGGAGCGGGAGCAGGCGTCTTTGGGCCTCTTTATCAGCTTGGATGAACCCACGGGCCCCATGAAGACGGAGGCCGCCAGTGGTGGCTTCTTCCACTCGGACATCTGGCAGAAGGACTACCCCAAGATACAGATCCGGACGATATCCGAAATGCTTGGAGGCCACGGATTCGACCTTCCACCTCATCCGTCCATGTACCAAGCAGCCCAGCGGGTGCAGCGAACCGAAGGGCACCAGGGGGAGCTACTCGCCAGCCCCGGCAAAACTGAAGAGGCAGAAGCCTAGCCCTACTTCTTCAAGTACGCCGGCAGGCGCTTGAGCTGCTCCAGGTTGCGGGCTGAAGCAAACAGATCGACATAGGGGCGAGCGGCCTTCAACCCTTGGGTCAGGGGCTGGTAGTCGGGAGTGCCCAGCAGGGGGTTGAGCCACACCACCTGGTACACCCGACGCTTCAGCTTGGCGAGTTCCTCCGCCAGGTCGTCGGGGGTCCCCGTATCCCAGCCGTCGCTCAACAGCACAAGCGTTGTGTTCCGCTCCAGGAGCTGGCCGAACTCGCCATTCAGGGTCTTCAAGGACTCGCCGATGCGGGTCCCTCCCGACCAATGCCTCACCTTGTCCCCGACCTGCTCCAATGCCCCCTGAAAGGTGGGGGCACGCATCTCCTGGGTCACCCTGGTCAGGGAGGTGCTGAAGACGAAGGTCTCCACGCGGCCCGCCCTCTGGCCCAGGGCATAGACCACCTGTAGCAACAGCTTGGCGTACCGGTCCATAGAGCCGCTGACGTCCAGCAAGACAACCAGTCGGGGGTGGTGGAGCTTCTTTTTCCTGCGGGGCAGCTCGACGATCTCCATCCCGTAGTTCATGTTGCGATGGAGGGCTTCGCGCAGGTCGGGGCGGCCCCTCCGACG
>JAGWBF010000110.1 GCA_021296025.1 Dehalococcoidia bacterium
CTGATGCTCTTACGGTACTGGCGATAGACAACAATATGTAAATATAGGCCAGTAGAGGGCTATTCCCGCTGAGCCGTTCGGAGGGATTCCGCCTTCCTCCGGGAGGGCAAAGTCATGACAGATATAGACCGCACCCTTTCCAAGACCGAGCGCAACCTCTGGAGCGCCATCGTCGCCGAGGCCATGGCCCACCTGAAGTACACAGCCTTTGCCCACAAGGCCCTCGCCGAAGGACATCCAGAGGTGGCCCAGATATTCCAGGAAGTGGCAGGCGCCGAGAACATCCATGGCGTCAACCACCTTCAGGTATCTGGTGAAGTCAAGACCTCCCTGGAAAACCTGCGCAACGTAATAGAGGGAGAATCCAAGGAGATCAACGCTTCTTATCCTCGCATGGTGCGGGATGCAGTGGAAGAAGGCCGAACCGACGCCGCCGAGACCTTCACCATGGCGATGGACCGGGAACGCCACCATATCGAGGTGTTTTCCAAGGCACTGGAAGACTTGGAGGCCAAGCTATCCAGTGGCGACCAACCTACCGATGGCGAACAGACCTCAGCTTTCTTTCCCAGCTTCCCCGTCCGACGCAGAGCCAACGTGTCGGAGGCCGACGTTGCACCGACCTATGCGGCCGCCAGAGAAGAGGTGGAGGGGGAGCGCTGGCGGGTCACTGCCACAGGAAGAATTCGGGAAGTCGTATTTGGGGCCCAGGACGGTCTGATCAGCACCCTTGCGCTGGTTACCGCGGTGGGTACCAGCGATTTGGCGACCACCAGCTCCATCGTGCTGGTAGCCGGGCTGGCCGGAGCTCTGGCGGGAATGCTCTCCATGGCTACCGGGGCTTACTTGGGCTCCAAGGCCCAGCAGGATGTGCAGAGGTCCGAGATCGCCAAGGAGGCCAAGGAGCTGGAAGAGCACCCGGGAGAGGAACTCGCGGAGCTGATCGTGCTCTATCAAAAAGAGGGGCTATCCTTCTCGGAAGCTAAGGGGGTCGCCGAGCATATCGCCGCCGACAAGGAGCTGTGGCTGCGGACGCTAGTGGAGAAAGAGCTGGGGTTGAGCTACGAGGTGACCTCCAATCCAACCAAGGATGCCCTTACCATGGGATCCGCCTACATGGTGGCGGCCCTGATTCCCGTTTTCCCTTACTTTTTCGCCACTGGTTGGGCAGCCTTGACCTCTTCTATCGTCGCCACCCTCGTGGGTCTCTTCTTCCTCGGTATAGGCAAGGGGCGTATGGTGCAGAAATCTCCTATCCTCCAGGGACTTGAGATACTTCTTATCGGCGCCGCCGCTGCGGGGATCGGATTCTTGCTGGGAGAGGTCGTCCCACGAGTGTTCACTTGATCCATCCCTGGCGTCCCTCTAGGGGGATACCTTGGTAACGTACGACCTGAACAAAGCGCGCGAGGCGGCGATCGCCGCCTCAGACGCCTCTTCAAGACTCCTTCTGGACAGGTTCCGCTCAGCTGACAAGCCCTTGGACACTTGGATGAAAGCCCCCGGCGCCCTGGTTACCGACGCAGACATGAGCGCCGACGGGGCCATCGCCCAAGCTCTCGCCTCCTCCGGCCTGCCCATCTCCATTCGCTCCGAGGAGAGCACTTCCACATTGGGAGATGGGGACGCCTGCTGGCTGGTGGACCCCCTTTGCGGAACGGTCCCTTTCAGCCTCGGAATGCCCCATTGGGGCGTAAACATCGCCCTGCTGATAGATGGCCGCCTGGAGCTTGGACTCATAAGCATCCCGACCTCCGGGGAGCGCCTTGTCGCTACGGGACAGGGCGGGGCAAGGTTGGGCCAGTCCCCCCTGGAGAGCGCGCCACCGACGACGGAACTTTCGCTTTCGACGGTGGGTCTGGAAGTTGACGGAGGGGCCGAATGGGCCAGGGTCCTTTCGGGGGAATTGCGCTGGGTCCCCCAGGTCGGGCAGGTGAACACCTTCTCCTCGGCCGCATACCCCGCCGCCCAGGTGTGCATGGGCCGCCTGGCTGCCGCTGTCTTCTACAAGATAGCTCCCGTGCACATCGCGGCCGGAGCGTGCATAGCGACTGAGCTGGGCCTGCGGGTAACCGATTCCCTGGGGCGGGACCTGGACTGGAACAGCACCGCAGACCTGCCCATAGTGGTCATGGGATGGCCGGAGGTCCACGGCCAGCTCATAGATGCTATGGACTCAGCCCCTAAACGGACGCCCTAAGCTGCTCCGTTAGTTCCGTTCCCCGACGGAACGAGGAATGTGCTTTCTTCTCCACCATTTGCAGACCGCCCGTTGCTCACAAAACAGGTGAGCACCTGATGAGGTTCCAAAAACACATCAACCGGGAGGCCTTCCGGGTAGTGGGTTGTGTGGCCCTGAATGGAGTGCACCGTCGCTCCAGAAGGAAGCTGGATTATGTAAACATTGTGCAGCCCCCGAAATACACGGGCAACAATTTTGCTTCTGCCAGACTCCGAAGGGCGAACGCCTATATCATCTGGGCGTAGCATAAGCTCCCCCTCGGTTCCCGCAGAAAATGGGAGGGCAGTGTCTATCACTCCCAATTCGGTCTCGAGACCGGCGTCGGTGGCCTTGGCGGTTACAAAATCGGCCAATCCGAGAAACCGGGCCACAAAACGGTTCAACGGCTGGTGGAATATCTCTTCTGGCGTCCCGATTTGCTCTATATTGCCATCATTAATCACCGCAACGCGGTCACCCATGTATAGTGATTCATCATGGTCATGAGTAACGTAAAGGGCTGTGATCCCCCTTGACGTGAGGATGCTCTTTACCTCCCGGCGGAGCTGGGCGCGCAGCCGTGGGTCAAGGTTGCTCAGCGGTTCGTCCAGCAGCAACGCCAAGGGACTGGGGGCCAACGCACGGGCAAGGGCAACCCTCTGTTGCTCCCCACCGGACAACTGGTAGGGGTACCTATTTGCGAACTGGTCCAGCTGCACCATCTGAAGCAGGCTGAGAGCGCGCTCGGCTTTGGCAGCCTTCTCCCAACCCTTGAGCCCAAAAGAAACGTTCTGCATGACCTTAAGGTGAGGGAAGAGCGCATAGTCCTGGAAGACCATGCCCAGGTTCCTCTTCTCCGGGGGCATCCAGACACCGTTGCCGCAGGCGGGCTTGTCTTCGAGAAATATGCTTCCGGCATCGGGGGTTTCGAATCCAGCCACCAAGCGCAATAGGGTCGTCTTCCCGCTGCCGCTGGGGCCGACTAGGACCAATACCTCGCCGGCATTCACCGCGAATCCGACGTCTCTAACCACGGGAGCAGCGCCGAAACCCTTGGTGACTCCTTCACACCGGATGACCGGCGAAGCATCCATCGAAGCCTTCCTTCCTAATGGGGCCTTCTGTTCACATTTTCCAACTACAGACTATCCCCATTGACGTAGAACATCAACCGAGGGAGGAGGG
>JAGWBF010000023.1:0-45869 GCA_021296025.1 Dehalococcoidia bacterium
GCTGGTTCTCGTCCTTCAACCGGCCATAGAAGACGACGAATAGGGCCCGGGCCATGTACAGGGCGCTCAGGAAGGCGGCGATCAGGGCAAAGGCCAGCAAGTAGTTCTTGTGGTCCAGCACGGCCAGCAGCACCTCATCCTTGCTCCAGAACCCGGCCAGGAGGGGCGCTCCCGCCAGGGACAGGGCGCCAATGGTGAAGGTCATCGCCGTTACAGGCATCACCTTCCTCAAGCCCCCCATATTTCGTATGTCAGTCTCCTCATGCATGCTGTGCATTACGCTTCCAGCGCCCAGGAACAGCACAGCCTTGGCGAACCCGTGGGCTACCAGGTGGAATATGGCTGCGGTGTAGCCGAAGGCCCCCAGGGAGAGCATCATCAGGCCAAGATGGCTCACCGTGGAGTATGCCAGTATTCGCTTCAGGTCGGTCACGACAAGGGCCTGGGATGCTGCCATAAGGGCGGTGATCAGGCCTATGATGGCGACCACGATCAGGGCGTCGGGGGCCGCTTCGAAGATGGGGAAGGCCCGGGCCACCAGGAACACGCCCGCGGCCACCATGGTCGCCGCATGGATCAGGGCGCTAACGGGTGTTGGGCCTTCCATAGCATCGGGCAGCCAGACGTGCAGGGGGAACTGGGCCGACTTTCCCATCGCCCCCAGGAAGAGCAGCAGGGCCGCCAGGGTCAGGGTCCCCTGGCCGATCTCGCCTGCGGCGGCAGCATTGAAGGTATCCGACATGCTGAAAGTCCCCGTCTGGTCGAAAAGAAGGAGTATTCCGATAAGCAGGCCCACATCTCCGATGCGCGTTGTGATGAACGCCTTCTTGGCTGCCTCGGTGGCTGAGCGGCGCTCGTACCAGAAGCCGATGAGCAGGTAGGAGCAGAGGCCCACCAGCTCCCAGACCACGTACAGGAGCAGGAAGTTGTCCGCCAGCACCAGGGCCAGCATGGATGCGATGAAGAGGGAGTGGACAGCGAAGTACCATCCCAGGCGCGGGTCGCCCTTCATGTAGCCCAGGGAATAGACCTGGATCATGAGGCCGACCAGGGTGACCATCCCCAGCATCACGACGGAGAGGGGATCGACGATGATGCCCCAGACCAGATCCACTTCCCCGGCAGTGAACCATTCCCTGCTAATGCCGCAGGTTGCTTGACCGAAGGCCTTGGGGCAGTCCGCCCCCAGGAATCCAACCAGGACTACCCAAAAGACGACAAACCCGCCCCCAATGGCAAGGATGGATATCCATACCCCACGGCCTGGGAGGAATCTGCCTAGGAAAACGACCAGGAAAAATGCGATGAAGCTGAAGGCTGGAATCAGCCATGCTAGCTGTGCAAGGTCCATAGGGGGTACCCTTAAGCCTCCGCTCCAGTAGATTCGCTGGCTCTTACCACTTCATCAAGTCCACTTCATCCACGTTGACCGTGGACTTGTTGCGGGCCAGCTGGAGGATGATGGCCAAGGCCAGCCCCACTTCGGCCGCCGCAACGGTGATTACGAAAATGGCGATGATCTGCCCAACAAAAGCTGAGTCCAGGAAGGCGGCAGCAGCAATCAGGTTGATGTTGACGGCATTGAGCATCAGCTCAATGGACATCAGTATGAGGACCGTGCTGCGTCGGGCCAACACCCCATACAGGCCGATGGAGAAAAGGGCGACTGAAAGGACCTGGAAGTATTCCAGGGACATCAGCCCCTACCCCCTGCCCGGGCGATGATGATAGCCCCTATGAGGGCTACCAGCAGGACCAGGGAAGCGACCTCAAAGGGCAGCGCCCAGTCGGTGAACAGAGTCTCGCCCAGCTTGGCGAGGCCGGGCCCCTGGGGCTCGGCGTCTGGGGCAGGCTTCCAGAGGAAGGCAGCCGTCACAACCGCAAACAGGCCGCCCGCAGCCAGGATGGCTAGGGGCCACTGCCGGTTGTCGGATATCCTGGGGTACTCCCTGGTCCGGGTGAGCATGATGGCGAAGAGCAGGACTATTATTATCGCCCCACCATATATGAGCACCTGCACCAAGGCCAGGAACTCGGCGAAGAGCAACAGGTACAGCCCCGCAACCGACACCAGGGAGAGCAGCAAAAACAGGGCGGCGTGTACCACGTTCCGGGTTGCTACAACTCCCAGGCCCCCTCCCAGGGTCATGGCGGCCGCAATGCCAAAGAGAACTTCGGTCACTACAGGTTTTCCGCACCTAGCACCGCAGGTCTGGTGATCGCCTGCGCCAGGTCCTTAGTTATTCTGGGCCGCCCCCAACTGAACAAAGCCGGCATTCTGCTATTTCAGCTCCAGCTCAGTCCCGGAAAAGAGCTTGCCCTTGAGCTTGTGCTCTTCGAAATCGTGGTCGGGCTCTACGATGTACTTGCCCCCTTCGGCAGCCCGGGCGATCCCTGTCACATCCTTCGCCTGTTGGTAGAGCATCGGCTTGGATATAACCACATGCTTGCCATCCAATGCTGCATCAGCCATGGCTTCCTCCTCGTCGAACCAAGATGTTGTTCATGCCTACAGCCCCTGGCACTGGGCTAGGGGATTAAGCCCCTGAGTCACTGGTGGCTGCCGCCTCCTCAGCCTTGGCTCCGCTTTTCTTGGCCAACTCCGACGGCGGTACCCATGCAGTATCCTGTTGGAACTGCTTCCCCATATCCAGGAGAGGCTCAAGGTCGACCCGGTCTCCGTTGCGTTCGTACACGCTCATCTCATGCTCGTGGCTCATCACTATAGCATCGAAGTTGCACACCTCGACGCAGATGCCACAGAGGATGCACCGGTTCAGGTTTATCTCGAAGGTGTCAACAATCTTCTTGCGGGTGCTCTTTCCTTCCTGCTGAAGGGGATTGTCCTTCATGGTTGCGCTCATGCACAGGGTCGGGCAGTTGCGTATACACACCATGCAGGCTGTGCAGAAGGGCTCGTCTATCTTGTAGTCCCAGGTCAATGCCGGAAACCCCATGTACCTGGCCTGGATGGGCAAGTGCTGCTTGGGGTATTGGGCAGTGACAGGCCTGCGTAGCCCGTTGAGGGTAGAACGAATGGTGACCATCATTCCTTTGATACCACCAAGCATCTGTTACCTTCCTCCGACCTCAAGCTTGCGCTTCAGGTTAGCCTGCTGCTGCCTCCTGTACACCTCGGCCACCCGTGCCGCCGGGCGGGACATGTGCTTGTACACCAAGTAGCCTATCACCATGGTGCATGCCAGCGACAGGAGGCTCGCGGCCCACCAAGGCCAGCCATAGAACAAATATATAGCAACTATCACTATGTTGACAAAGGATAGGGGCACCATCACCTGCCAGGCAAAGGCCATTAGCTGGTCGATGCGTAGCCTGGGGAAGGTGCCTCGCACCCAGAATATCAGCAGTACCACAAAGTATGCCTTTATCAGGAACCATATCCAGTCAGGCAGGAAGGGGCCATGCCAGCCACCCAGGAACAGCAGGGCAGTCAGGGCGGCGATAGCAAAGGTGTTCATATATTCTGCCAGGAAGAAGACGGACCAGTGGGCGCCGCTGTACTCCACAAAGGGCCCACCCACGATCTCAGATTCGGCGAAGTAGATGTCGAACGGTGTCCGCCCAAGCTCCGCCAGGCCCGCAATCAGGAAGATGACCAGCCCCAGGGGCATGATCACAGCGTAGGGGATGTTGGTGAACCCGCTCTCTTGAGGACTGGACTGGACCCCGGGATACTGGAAGTTGGAAATCTCCCGCAAATCCAGAGATTGGGCCAGCATTGCAACGGAGATCACCACCATGATCACCGGTATCTCGTAGCTGATCAGCTGGGCAGCCGAGCGCAGCCCGCCAAGGGTGCCGTACTTGTTGGCCGAACCCCAGCCGGCCAGCACCAGCCCCAGGATGGTGACCACCGAGAAGGCCACGATGTAGAAGAGGCCCATGTCCAGGTTGCGGAGAACCAGGTTGTTGGCGGCGGGAATGGTCACCCAGATCATGAAGGACGGCACGAGCACTATGAGGGGGGCCACCCAGAAAACCGTCCTGTCGGCCCACGCCGGGATCAAGTCCTCCTTGAGCACCAGCTTGAGGGCATCGGCCACAGGCTGCAGAAGGCCCATCGGCCCCGTCCTGGTGGGACCCAGGCGGCGCTGCAGCCTTCCGAGGAACTTGCGCTCCAGCCATGTCAGGGATAGCACAACTACCGACAGGGCTGTGAACAGGATCAGCAGCCCCAGGGCGATCAAGCCTATATCTACGGGCAGATCAAATCGATCGGGCACCGGTAAACCTTCTCCCAAAGCTCATGGTCTGCAAAACAGGACCATCTCGATTAGCGGTCCACCTCACCAAGAACTATGTCCAGGGACCCCAGGATAACCACCGCATCGGCCACCCAGGTATTCTTGAGCAGCTCCTCAAGGGCGCTCAGGTTGCAGAAGGACGGCGGCCGGACCTTGACCCTGTAGGGCTTGTCGGAGCCGTCGCTGACCAGGTACACCCCTATCTCGCCCCGGGGGTTCTCGGACCTTACGTAAACATCGCCCTTGGGCGGACGGATGAGCCGTCTGCCCATCGCCGAGATGGGGCCGGGCGACATCTGCCTTAGGGCCTGCTCTATGATGCTCAGGGACTGGTATATCTCCTGGATTCGCACGTAGTAGCGGTCCCAGCAATCGCCGTCCAGCCCCACGGGAACATCGAAATCGAAACGGTCGTACACCGAGTAGGGTTCCGCGACCCGAACATCGTAAGAAATTCCACACCCACGAAGGCATGGGCCTGTCAGGCCATACTCCATGGCGGTGTCGGCATCAATCACTCCCACGCCCTTGGACCGGGCGATGAACACCTCGTTATAGGTGAGCAGCCTGTCGGCCTCTTCCGCATCCTCTCGGAGGAGGTCAAGCACTTCCCGTACCATCGTCTCGAAGTTATCGGGGAGGTCTTCCTTGATCCCGCCAACGCGGAAGTAGTTGTGCATCATGCGGGCGCCGCTGATGGCCTCGAATAGGGCTTGGGCGCGCTCCCGGCCCCTGAAGGTGAGCATCACCGGGGTCATAGCCCCTATGTCCAGCCCGAAGGTGCCCACGAAGAGCAGGTGGCTGGCTACTCGATTCAGCTCGCACAGGATGACCCGCACGTATTCGGCCCGCTCAGGCACCTCCAAGCCCATGATCTTTTCAACAGCGCGACAGAACACCAGCTCGTTGTTGAAGTTGGAGATGTAGTCCAGCCGGTCAAACAGGGTGATGACTTGATGGTACTGCTCGCCTTCGCAGAGCTTCTCCGACCCCCGGTGCAGGTAGCCTATATGGGGTACTACGCGGTTCACCTTTTCCCCGTCAAGCCACAGCTGCATACGAAACACGCCGTGGGTGGACGGGTGCTGCGGCCCCATATTGACCATCATCTCCAGGGCCTCGCCGTCGGCGTTTATGTCCTGAACGTTAGCTTCTACCATGCTGAAATCAACCTGCTCGCCTAGAGGTTCGGCTCGTCCGCGGCCCTGAACTCTAGCACCAGCTCGGTGCTTTCATCCACTCCCGGGTACCCAGCCTGGGCCAGCTTGTATTCCAAATCGCCCTGTCCTTCCCGCTCCTGTATCCAGTTGATGAACCGTTCTATCAGGTCATCCTGGGCCTCTTCCTCCAGGACATCCAAAACAGCTTCGAACATGCCATCGCGGTACAGCACATTCCCGGATAAGCAGACCGTTTCCACTTGGGACCTAGAATTCCTGATAGTCATGGAAGGGGTGCTCTTTCCGGCCCGGGAATCCTTCGAACCCATCGTAAAGCAGCAGGGGCTGCAGATAGGGATGGCCCTCGAAGTTCACCCCAAACAGGTCGTGGGCTTCCCGTTCATACCAGTCGGCCGCTTTCCATACAGGGGACACAGTTCCGATTTGCAGGTTCTCGTAAGGCAGGTCCGTCTTCAGGATCAGCTTGTGACCCTGGTCCATGGACAGCAGCACATACACCATTTGTATGTACTCCTTGTAGTCCACAGCGCTCAGGCATAGAAGCATCTTGAAAGATAGCTTCGGCTCGTCCTTCAGGATGGCGCACACCCCGGGAACATCCTGGGGGGGCACCTGGATGGTGGGGATATCTACCGAAGCCCCGGCTTCGACCTCATGACCCGACAGGGTTTCCCGAAGGAGTTCCTGCAGGGCCAAGGCGGCAGGGCCAAGGGCGCTTTCGGCATCGGCGCTGTGGGCGGCCGCCCTATCTCCCTCTGCCACCGCTTCGCGAGTCCCGCATGATTTTCTCCTGGAGCTTCATCAGGCCCTGCATCAACGCCTCGGGCCTTGGGGGGCATCCCGGTACATAGACATCCACGGGGACCAGGTGGTCCACACCCATCACCACCGAATAGGAGCGATAGTAGGGACCTCCATTGGTCGCACAGCTTCCCATGGCAACTACCCACTTGGGTTCGGGCATCTGCTCATAGAGCAGCTTTATCGGTTCCCCCATCTTCTTCACGACGGTGCCGGCCACGATCATCACGTCCGACTGCCTGGGCGACGGCCAAGTGACGACTCCGAAACGGTCAACGTCGTGGTGGGCCATGTGGGTGGAGATCATCTCAATGGCACAGCAGGCCAAGCCGAAAGTCAGAGTCCAAAGGGAAGACTTCCGGGCCATGGCGAACAGCTCCTCTGCCTTCGCGGTCACCACCCCCGGAGCAATCTGGTTGAAGGTGCTCGGCGCGGGTACGTTCCCGCCCGTGCTTATTTCCACCATTCCAGCACCCCCTTACGCCAACCATATACCACCGCGAAGCCCAGGACGGCCAAGAATATCATCATCGCGTAGAAGGCAAGGTTATTGCCCAGAAACACCACTGCCCATGGGAAGAGGAACACAGCTTCAACATCGAATATCAGGAACAGAATTGCAAAGACGTAGTAGCGGATGTTGATCTGCGACCAACGAAAAGGCTCCGGTTCAATCCCGCACTCGTAGGGGGTGAGTTTCCGGTCTGAATGCCTGCGGGATGACAGGACCCGGGAGCCGACGAACATCAGTGCGATGGCGACGAATCCCACGATGGCTGATAGGATTACAGCAGCCCACCGGAAGTCAAAGTCTACAGGCATTCAAGCTCCTCTGAAAACAAGACCGCATAGCCTGTCCCGGCAGTTCAAACAGCAAGCAGACATGCGGTCATCATCCTTTTCTCGGCGCAGGGTAGGATACCATCGGCCCATCTTTAGTGTCAACGGAACCAGCTTCGGCCCCCGCTCCCAAATTTCAGGCTGCTAGACGACCCCCTCGGCTCGCATCTTACTGAGCACTCCTTCGAAGGCCTCCAGCGTCCGGCCCACCTCCTTCTCGGTGTGGGTGGAGGAGACTATGAAAGAGCCCCGTCCCATTAGGTCGATCCCTTCATTCATGAAGGCCCTCTTCAGGGCGATGGTCTTGGCAGGTGCTCCGGCGGCCTTTATCTCTGGGTGGGGCATGTCACAGACCTCCCGGTCGCAGCTGCAGTCCTCGAGGGTCATGTGGACCAGGGACGATATTCCGTGGGCATGGCCCGCCACTTCCAGCCTGGAAAAGGTGTCGTTCAGTCCCTTCTTCAGGGCAGCGGCGGCTTCGTCGGCCCGCTGGTTGATGGGCTCGTTGGCTATCATCTCCAGGCAAGTGGCCCCCGCCGCTGCGCTCAGAGGGTTGGCGTTGAAGGTGCCGGGATGGGCGATGCGGCTTCGAGCGTTCCAATCCGGGTCATCCTTGAAGGCGATCATATCTATGATGTCAGCCCTGCCCCCTACTACTCCGCCCGGCAGACCGCCTGCAACTATCTTCGCCATGGTCGTCAGATCGGGGTCGATGCCATATTTGCCCTGGGCCCCTCCCGGATGTATGCGGAACCCTGTGACCACCTCGTCCATGATGAGGAGGACCCCGTGGCTGCGGGTGATGCGGCGCAGATCCGACAGGAATTGCGGCACATTAATGGGAAGCTGGCCATAGTGGGCGCCGGTAGGCTCCAGGATAACCGCTGCGATGTCATCGTCCTGGGAGAGCACCTTCTCCACCTCACCCAGGTCGGGCGGAATTACCACCATGGATGACGACGTGGCCTCGGGGACCCCGGGCACCGTTCGTCCCGCCACGCTCACCGCATAATCGTGCCATCCATGAAAATGCTCATCGAACTTCACAACCTTGGATTTGCCAGTGTAGGCCCTGGCCATACGCAGGGCCATCAAGGTGGCTTCCGTCCCCGAGCTGTGGCAGCGCATCTTCTCCACCGAGGGCATCAGGTGCTTGATTGCACGCCCCCAACGGAGCTCTTCTTCGGTATTTGCCCCCAGGTGCGTACCGCGTCCCACCTGGTTGGCAACAGCCGAAGCTATGGCCGGGTGGGAGTGGCCCAGGATCAGCGCCCCATGCCCACTCACGTAGTCCACGTACTCATTCCCATCCACATCCCACTTCAGGGGACCTTCGCCATGGGTGACGTATATGGGGAAGGGGGTAACGTAGCGGTTATCGTGGGTAACCCCTCCCGGAAACATATCGTTCGACTCCTGCTGGCGGCGGGCGGAGCCGGGGTGTTTCTGAATGTACTCTTCGAGAATGGTTGGCATCGGCGCTCCTTTCATCCGGGGTAGTGGGCTGCAGCCGGGGAATCACCATGGGGATGATATAATACCTTCCCTTGCCGGACAAGCACACCCGTAGTAGGAACTGCCTATGTACAGCTACCTGGACCACCTTGAATGCACCATCTGCGGGGAGACATATCCCCATGCCCAGCCTATTCGCACCTGTCCCTCCTGCGGCAAGGTGCTGTTCGCCCGCTACGACCTCCCTAAGCTGAAGCGCGAGGTTGATCGCGCCCAACTCGAGACCCGCTCGGGCTCCATGTGGAAGTTCTCCGAGCTTCTTCCTGTCCTGGACCCGGAAAAGGTACTTTCCCTGGGTGAGGGCGACACACCCCTGTTCAAAGCTTCCAGGCTGGGAGGCAAGCTAGGCCTGTCCAACCTGTACATCAAGGACGAGGGGCTGAACCCTACCGGCACCTTCAAAGCCCGGGGGTTGTCGGCGGCCGTATCAAAAGCGCACGAGTTGGGGATCACCAAGGTGACCATACCCTCCGCCGGCAACGCCGCCGGCGCCGTGGCCGCTTACGCCGCCAGGGGAGGCATGGAGGCCCATGTCTTCATGCCCAGGGATGCACCGGCCGCCAACAAGATCGAATCGGAAATCATGGGCTCCAACCTGACGTTGGTGGACGGGCTGATCAACGATGCGGGCCGCCTGTCCCGGGAGAGGGCCCAGTCCGAGGGGTTGTTTGATCTGTCCACCTTGCAGGAACCCTACCGAGCCGAAGGCAAGAAGACCATGGGCCTGGAAATAGCCCTGCAGCTGGGATGGAGGATGCCCGACAGCATCATCTACCCCACTGGGGGAGGCACCGGAATCATAGGGATGTGGAAAGGGTTCTACGAGCTGCTGGACTTGGGTTGGGTCGAGGGGAAGCTGCCCAGGTTCATCGCCGTGCAACCTGAGGGTTGCCAGCCCATCGTGAAGGCCTTCAACGACGGCGCGGACGTCTCGGAACTTTGGCCCAACGCCAGCACCATTGCCGATGGCCTACGGGTGCCCCACCCCTTCTCCGACTACCTGATCCTCAAAGCTATCCGCGAGACCGGCGGCACAGCCTTGTCGGTATCCGACGATGACATGGTCAGGGCTATGCGGGATGTGGCTTCAGCAGAGGGGCTGTTCATATGCCCCGAAGGGGCTGCGACCCTGGTGGCCCTGGAGCGTCTTCTGGAGGACCACTTCCTCGACCCCGACGAGAACATCGTCCTTCTAAACACAGGCTCCGGATATAAGTATCTGGACCTGCTGCGCAACTAGAGGGGCGGTCCCGGAAGATTAGCTCGAACGAGCCCTATCCGGTTTCCTGGTCCAACTCCCGCAGAAAGCGCTCCACCTCAGAAGACAGGGGAGGCGGGGCGGACTCTTCCGGCTCCTGGGCCTCCTCCCTCTGGTCGTATTGGCCCTCCAGCTGCTGCAGGACTGCCTTAAGTTCGGGGTTGCGGTTCACCGCCGCCGAAAGCTCGGCGTACTGGTTCTCCCCCCGCTTTCGGTCTGCCAGCTCTATTGGAAGCTCGTAGAGAGAGCACAATATCTCCATCAGGCGGGCGGCCCCTGCGTAGTCCTCTTCCAGCTGCACGTACTGGGGCAGGTGCACCACGAAGGACATATGCTCGATGCCCATCTTGCGGGCTTCCTGGGTGATCAGGGTGGTGATGCTGGTGGGACCCTGGTAGGTCGTTTCCCGTACGCGCAGCTTCCTGACTTCATCGGTCAGCTTCTGAGCGCTGGCCGATCCTGACACCAGCAGGGGCCGGGTGTGGGGAACCACATCATACATGCCACCCAGCAGGCAGTACCTCTTCACATCGAACATCCTGAGGATTTCCACCACCGAATCCACGTAGCTTTCCCCGCTCATGTGGGGTTCTCGCATATTCAGCAGAAGGAAGTCTGGGCCTTCCTCTCGCTGGGTGTATCCGATGGTGCTGTTGGGGAGCACAAGCTGGCGGCGGTCGCCGCTTATTCGGGTGCGGGGACGGTAACGAGTAAAGTCGAAGTAGTTTCCGGGGCGGACCAGTTTCCCTATTTGGCGGGCTGAAAAGTGCCTCTCCAGTCGTGCCAGGGCCAGGGTGCCCACCCTACCTACGTTGACCCAGGGACGTACGATTGCCATGGCGTGGGGTTCTCTGAGTTCTGGTAGGGGGTCGGTTAGCTCAAAACCACCGATGTTCATGGCTTTATCTTGCCAAAGGCCCCTGATTTTTGCAATCCCGCACCCAGGAGGGAGCCGGCAGGGGGGCAGGTATGGGAGCGTAGAGCTTTGAGGATGCCGGGCCGGGTAAACCGGGGTTACTATCTCTGTCGTACCGGAGGCTAGGGTATTACAGCCAACGCCTCTATCTCGATGAGCAGCTCCGGGTTGGCCAGGGCACTTATCTCCACCAGCGTGCTGGCGGGATAGCCATCCTTCCAGTACTCTGACCGCACCTCGTGGATCTGGGCGAATTGCTCAGCTACGTCGGTGACAAACACCGTTACCTTCACCACATCGTCCATGGTGGCGCCGCCCTCTTCCAGGACTGCCTTCAGGTTCTCCAGTACCTGGCGGGTCTGGGCCTTGATGTCGCCTACGCCGACGGTCTGGCCGTTGATGTCGCGGGACACCTGCCCCGATGCAAAGATCAGGTGCCCGCCCGAGGCCTTCACACCCTGGGACATTATCCCGACTGGCTTCGACACCTTGGACGATTCGAGCACGTTCTTAGCCAATTGAACACCTCCCGTCTGGGATTGTGTGGAGGATAGCCCGTTTAGCTTAGGGGGCTACCGCCACAACCTCTATCTCTATGAGAATGTCTGGGTGAGCCAAGGATTTCACCTGGACGAAGGTGCTGGCCGGCCTGGTCTCGCCGAAGTAGCCCTTGCGCACCTCCGTCACCTTGGGCTGGTCCTTTATGTCAGTCACGTAGATATTGGCTTTGACCACATCCTGCAGGGTGGCCCCCGCCTCTTCCAACACCGCCATGATGTTGGCGAAAACCTGGTGGGTCTGGGCCTCGATGTCGCCCACTCCAACTATCTCTCGTTGGGCATTGCGGGCGGTCTGCCCGGAAACGAAGACCAGGTTCCCCGCCGGGACCCTGATGGCGTGGGATATCACCGCATTGGGAATGGAGACCTTGGGGCTGGTTATGATTTCACCTGGCATACCATCTCCCTATTCATTCATCGAGAATTAAACGCTCTTTGATCAAGCCGGGCGAAGGCCGGTTATGCTACAAGGCCTGCCAGTATCGCCGGTCCTGGAGGCGCACCACTCTTCCAAAGCCGGGGGCCGGGAAATGTCCCGCTGCTATCAGCGTACCCTCCCGCTCAGCCTTTTCCACCAGCTTCCGGCGGCTGGCCCGCGCCCGGTCGGGGTCCATGTCCGCCCTGGAACACCACTCCCACTCCTGCACCTGGGCCGGGCTATGTATCGCATCCCCCATAACGACGCCCTTCTGTCCCTGGGAGGAGATGAGGAGGCTCATGTGCCCCGGCGTGTGTCCGGGGGTTGGCAACGCTGTAAGCTCCCCATTAATCGCGTATTCCCCTTCCACAACATCCAGTATGCCCAGCTCTTCCAAGGGCCATAGCTTGCTGGAAGCGGTGGGGAAGCGTTCGGCGTATTCGGGCATCCTGGTTGCTTCCCAGTCCTTCCGGGACAGCACGTACCTTGCATTGGGGAACACGGGCCGATATCGATCGTTCTCCGACACCATGTTCCATCCCACATGGTCCCTGTGGAGGTGAGTCATCACCACTTTGTCCACCTCGTCGGTGCGCACCCCGGCCGCTTCGAAGTTGCTCAGGAGCTCACCCCATGCGCTCTCAGGCGCATCCTCAGGCACAGGCCCCATGCCCGTATCCACAAGGATGGTGATCCCCTGAGATCTGATGAGGTAGGATGCCAGGTTCAGGCTGATTTTGTGTTCCGCGGTGACGTCTTCGGGGTAGCGAGCCCAGTTCTCTTCAGGTATGGACGGGTAGAAGTTGCACAGGTCGAATTCCAGCTTCCCGTCGGAGAAGGAAGCCACCCTTACGTTCCCAACCATGACCTCGCTTTCAGGCACGGCGTTCCTCCTCAGGTTGGCTAAATCGCCGTTTCCCCATGGCGAATACCTTGCGTGGCATTCTATTGTCGAAGGAGGGCAGGGTCAATGATCTGTCCCCCCCGGGAGAAGCGGTCAACCTCTACCCTTGCTTTGGCCGATGGTACCTGGGAAGGACCTCCTCCCCGAAGAGGCGGAGCTGCTGCAGGGCTTCTCCGGGAGGGCACATCGGGCGCATGACGAATTTGGTTGCGCCGGCCTCCAGGTAGCGGTCGATCATGTGGGAGATATGCTGGGGCGTGCCCAGAGCGCTGTACCCGGTGAAGGGAGCTTCGGGTCTGGCACGGGTGACGTAGGGTGCAGCCGCCTCTGCTGCGGCATCGGGGTCCGGCGAAATGTGGTACCCGATGAGCACCCCGATATGCTCCTCATCCACGGTGCGGTCGAACTCCCCGGCGGTGGCAAAGACCATGTTCACGCCCTCTGCAACCTCTTCGGGAGTCGCCGAGGACACCAGCCAGCCGTCGCCCAAGCGCCCTACCCTCTTCTGGGCAGCGACGGTCCTGCCTCCGATCCACAAAGGAATCGGTTCCTGGACGGGCTTGGGGTTCACGGTCACATCATGCAGGGCGAAGAACTTCCCTTCATGGGTGACGTTGTCTTCATTCCACAGGCGACGCATCACCTGCATAGCTTCGTCGGCCCGCTCGCCCCGGTTGGACTTGACCACCCCACAGGCTTCGTAGTCACGGGGGTCGTCCTGTCCCAGCCCGATGGCTGGAAGGCAGCGCCCCCCCGACAGGTAGTCCAGGGTTGCCAGCTCCTTGGCAAGCACCACGGGGTTGCGCAGGGGGAGCTGGAGGACGCTGGTGCCGAACTTCATCCTTTCAGAGCAGGCTGCCACCATGCTCATGGCGACCACAGGCTCCGGGCCGGCGCTTTGACCCACCACCCGGTCCGACAGCCAGATGGAGTCGTACCCGTACTCATCTCCGACCTCAACCAAGCCTCGAAAGTAAGCGACCCCCTCCGGGCCTGATGGGAATGCACCGGGCATGTAGCCTATTCGAACGGTCATGGGATCTCCCTTCCGCGGAGGATGGTGCCTGCCCCTGGGTACCTGGCCTGTCGGCTAGGTCAGATTGAGGACCTTCCTGGCGTTTTCCAGGAGGACCTTGGGCAGCACATGCTCCCTCAGGTCCAGGTGGTCTATGTCCCGCAGCCACCGGTCCGGCGTGATATAGGGATAGTCGGAGCCAAAGAGCACCTTGTCCTGGAGGCGTGTGTTGATCTCCCGCTTCAGGGCTTCGGGAATGAAACGGGGAGACCAGCCCGACAGGTCCAGGTAAACGTTGGACTTGTGCAAGGCAACAGCGATCTGCTCCTCGGTCCAGGGCCAGGCCGGGTGGGCCATGATCACAGTTAGCTGCGGGAAATCGGCAGCAACGTCGTCAATGTAGGGTATGGGTGCGCTGTACTTCAGTTTCAAACCGGAGCCCCCAGGGGTGCCGGAGCCTGCCCCTGCGAACCCAGAGTGAAACAGCACGGGGACACCCAGCTCCGACGCCTTGGCGTAGAGGGGGTAGAAGCGGGTGTCATTGGGGTAGAAAGCTTGGTGGACGGGATGGAGCTTGAGCCCCTTTAGTCCCAGGCTGGTTACCGAACGCTCCAGCTCCAGGACAGCCGCATGTCCCTTCCACGGGTCTATGGAGCAAAAGCCTATGAACTGGTTGGGATGGTCCTTCACGATTCCCGCCACGTAGTCGTTAGTATCTGGAGGCTCGCCGGTGGTGGTCTCCGTATCCACCGAGAAGATCACACCCATGATGTCCAGCTCCCGGTACTTGTCAGCCATCTCGCCCGCGTTCTCTGGCATCGAAGAGACACGGAAGTAGCTCCTCAGCTCAGCTTCAATGCCAACTTCTGGGAGGCCCGGCTGTCGGGGAACGTGGACATGCATGTCAATGGCTTGCATTACGGTAGTCCCGCCTTGATGTTGGAATGCACCGATAAGCTATCACTAACAGGATGGACTGTCCAATAGCGAACGTAGCGGGGAGAAGGTTGACGGGAGGAAGCTATCGGGGCTTCTTTGCTCGCTCGTATGGCTCATCGGGAGGAAGGTTGGGCTGGGCGGCAGCCTGGGTCGCCAGCCAGTCGCACCGCTCGTTCTCCCGGTTGCCCGAGTGTCCCTTCACCCAATAGTAGGTCATGACATGCCCTTGGCACAGGTCAAGGAGCCTCTCCCACAGGTCAGGATTGATCGCAGGCTCCTGCTTGTTTCGCATCCATCCGTTCTTGCGCCACTTGACCGCCCAACCCTTTGCCAAGGCATCGACGACGTACTTGGAATCGCTGTAGACCCTTACCTTGCACTTCTCATTCAGAGCAGCCAGTCCCTTGATGACCGCCAGGAGCTCCATGCGGTTGTTGGTGGTCCTGCGGTAGCCCGCGGACAGCTCCTTACGGTGCTCTCCCGACAGCAGCACGACACCATAGCCGCCGGGGCCGGGGTTGCCCTGGCAGGCGCCATCGGTGTAGATATCAACCTCTTTCATCACAGGCGCTTGGTGGCCTTTTCTTCCCGGTGCCTACTCCGTCCTGTACAAAGCATCAGCCACCTCTCGTATCCTCGCAAAGCTGGCCGATGCATAATCGCTGGCTTCGTACTTCTGGATCTGCTGCTCCTTCAGACCCATACGCTCCGCCAGCTCCTTTTGGGTCAGCCCCTGGGCGATTCGCGCCTTGATCAGGACATCGGGCAAATCGGCAACCACGTTCAGCCCATCCATCGGAAACTCACCCTTCTTCAAGGCCTCGTACTCTGCCAGCTCCTTTTCCAGGTCCGCTAGCTGGCTTCGCACCGCATCCCTCCGAGCCTTCGCAATGAGGGGGTGCAACATCCCCTCCTGACCCGAATCCAGCTCAAGCTGATCCAGGGTATGCGAGAACCGATCTGCCTGGGCTTTGGTTATCTTGTACTGCCGTTCGTTCTTTATCATGTCAGGTCTCCCAGGTCGATGGCGATAATCCCCTTGGGCTCCCCTTCCTCCCTGTCCCTTTGGAAGAAATCAAGAAATGAGAACCCCTCTTCATCCGCAATGATGGAAGCAGGAAATAGCTCCCCCAGGTACTTCCCTTTCTGGGACGCCCTGCCCGAATCGAATGTTAACAGCGCCGGGTTAAGCATGGTCGGATCGACCCCATTTTCCTCCCAGCAGGCATCAAAATCGTTCGGAAACTCCTTGCTGGTGACGAAGCTCCCGTTGAGGTACACCCTTCGACAGCCTGCCCTCTTCAGGTCGTCCAATGCTTCCTTGAGGCCAGCCATGAGACGCTCTCTCCACAGGTTGCCGCCGAACCTATCGACGACCTCTCCCCAGTTGACCAGATGCACTCCTGCAGGCAGCAGCCCCCTGGCATCAAGCTGTGGTATCACAACACAACAATATCATTGTCTTAATCCTTAGTCAAGACCTCTCGATGCAGTCTCCAAGACCGCCGGTTTGTGCGCCAAGCCTACTTAGCCCCCGGGCGGGAGCATGGTTATAACGGGCCGGCGGTTGGCAAGGTACTCCTGCGTTACAAAGGAAGACCCTGCACCGTACTCCCGGGTGCACTCCTTGACCACGTCGAAGACCTCTGGCCTGAAGGTGAGAAAGGGGGGTGTAATCTCCTGCTCCAGGGTCTGGCGCATAAGTGTGCCACTGAGGTCCAGCTTGCGGTCCCGGTGCCCGCACAGCCCTTCGTATGCCACCCCTTCGCAGGCGGGACAGTGCCACCACTCCCCCATGGTTACCGGCACGATGCCGATGGGAGGAATCTCCTGGAATATCTGGTGGGAAGCCCTGGGGTCGTAGAAGGACCCAACCCCCGCATGATCCCGGCCGAACATATGGTGGGTGCAGCCCATGTTCTTTCGGACGA
Organism: Dehalococcoidia bacterium; assembly: GCA_021296025.1. Taxonomy (GTDB): domain Bacteria; phylum Chloroflexota; class Dehalococcoidia; order Lucifugimonadales; family JAGWBF01; genus JAGWBF01. Next base: position 16,544 of record JAGWBF010000023.1, read on the forward strand.
TGGCGTGGAACACCGCCTCCTTGGGACCGGCGTAGCGCATGTCCCACATCAGCACCGAAGTGGCATGCACATCCTCACCAAAGTAGCCGGCGTTGCGCAGGGTTTCCTGGGCCAGGACTATAGCTTCATCAATGTAGTCCCCGATGCGCTTCTCCCCGATAACCGCGCTTACCAATACTCCGTCGGCGCCGGAAGCGAACCAAGCCCCCTTCATAAACCCCTCGTGGCCCACGTGGGGCACGTTCCTGGTCTGGTGGGCTACCACCCTTTCCCATCCCTTGTCGGCCAGCATATTCCTGAGCTGGGCGGGAGGGTACCAGAAGCGGTCGAAGGGAGGGTTAATCCCGGGTTCGTTCACTAAAGAGACTTTTCCGCCTATGAACCGGTCTTTCAGATTGGTGGTTCGGACAACTCCGGGATGGCTTTCGTCCATCGTCCCATACACCCGCCTGGCCATGTGCTCCAGGTCGTATGGGAAGACCTGCTCCACCTCCAGTGTCGCCAAAGGCTGGTCTTGGTAGGTGAGCAGCAGCGTGTCGCCCTCGACCAGCGCCATTTCATCGATGTCCCTCTCGGACACGTCCAGCACGATGGGGATGCTCCAAACATACCCGTTGGCCAGGGCCATCTTCTCCAGCACAGCGTCCACATCTTCTTTGGTCATGAAACCTTCCAGGGGAGAAAAGACACCGTAGGCGATGTTGATGCACTCCCGAGCTATCTGGTCATTTACAGGTATGGACTTTAGGCTCCCATGAAAGGAGGCCGAGAAAGACTGGGTGGCCAGCCGTTCCACCAACTGTCCACCGTGGGGCGATAGTGTGTTATCGACCATCATCTCCTCTATCACCGGACTCCTGCTGGGGGAGGTCCAGGGGAAGGATGCTCTTCAGGTGCGCACCATTCTAGAGAGCGCCAAGGTCCCGTACAAGCCACTGCACCTACCTCCCCGGCGGGCAGATCAGCATTGACCCTCCTACTGGGCGGCAGATACAATCCCTCTGTGTTAGCCATAGCCTTCGCCCTTCTTGCCGCCGTCGGGTTCGGATCGGGAGCAGTCTTTGCCCGCCTCGGCCTGCAGGGAATGAAGCCCGCAACCGGCACCGCCATCTCTCTGGTGGTCAGCTTTGCAATGACAGCCATCCTGGCCCTGTCCATCGAACGGTCGGCCGTCTTCACCCTCCCCGCCATGGCCCTAGTGTGGTTCCTGGTTCTTGGCATCGTGAACTATCCCCTGGCAAGGCTCATGAACTACACCTCGGTCAACCTGGTGGGGGCCTCCAGGTCAGCCCCCATGATCTCCACGGCTCCTCTCTTTTCCGCCGTCCTGGCCATCATATTTCTGGGGGAGGAGATGAACCTGATGGTGGGTTTGGGCACCGCCGCCATCGTCTTAGGCTCCATTCTCATAGTGGTGGAGAGGACTCGTGCTCCTTCCTAAGCTGAGGATGGACGGCCAAAGCAAGGCCCTGGGCTTTGCCATGGCATTGGGGGCAGGATGCTGCTACGGCGCCACCAACGTCATCGGCAAATGGGTGGTGGACGAATACTCCCACCCGTTGCTCGTATCCGCCTTTGCTCTGTTGTTCGGCATGGTCATCATGCTTACCCTGACCCACACCGATGTACCCAAGGCCCTAGGCCGTTCCCGCCGCTCGCTCCTACCCATTGTCATGGCAGGCGCCTGCTCCGGGGGTGGCGTAACCCTGACCTACTTTGCCCTGAGCCGTACCGAAGTGGTGATCGCCGCCCCGATAATCGCCAGCGCTCCCCTGGTAACCCTGCTCCTTGCCCACCTGGCGCTCCGGGGGCTGGAGAGGGTGACCTGGCAACTGGTCCTGGGCACCCTCATGATCGTCGGGGGCATCATCCTGATCGTCTTCGGCAGGTAGGCCCTTCAAGCAGCGGGCCGGTCCCGGCGTCACCCTACTCGGCAACCCTTCCGGCATAGACCAGGTCAGCTATTGCATTGAGGGTGGCCGGCCCTATCCCATGCACCTCCACCACCTCTTCCACGGAGGAGAAGGTGCCAACCTCGTTCCTGTAGGTAACGATGGCGTTTGCTTTCACCTCCCCGATGCCCGGCAACGCCTGGAGCTCTTCGGCGGATGCGGAGTTCAGGTCGATCTTCCCTTCCTGACCTTGCTGGGCCGCCTCTGGGGGGTCGACGGCCGCCGGTTCGGAGATGCCCGGCATGCAGTCATCATCGACGGAGGGAACATGGTATTGGGCCCCATCACTCACCCTGGCAGCGAGGTTGACGCACGATAGCTGGGCGCTCTGCAGTGGGCCGCCCGCTGCCGCAACCGCATCCTCTACCCTGTCCCCGGGAGCTGCAACGTACACCCCCGGGGCGGCCACCTCCCCGCTGACATACACCTTGAGGGTGGGCTGGTTGGTGGGCGCGGGAAGCCGTATCTCCACGCCCCGGGACCCGGAGCCGTCGTCCAGCCCCCGGTATAGTATCAACCCTCCCGCCGAGAGAGTTACTACCAGGAGTATAGGCAGGGTGATGAGTGCTGCTCGCTTGAATGCGTCCATGGAGAAAGTAGTATTGCTTGAAGACTTTCGACTGATTATAATACCCTAGCCCTGGTACCAGACAGGAGGTGGCCCTTGAGCGGGGACCCTTACGCCTTTCTGAGAGGTGAGTACGTTCCCTTGAGCGAAGCCAAGGTGGGCATCATGACCCACGCTTTGCACTATGGAACAGGGGTCTTCGAGGGCATACGGGGCAACTGGAACTCCCAGGCAGGTCGCATCTACATCTTTCGCCTCCGGGAACATTACGAGCGACTCCTCCAAGGGTCTCGTCTCCTAATGTTGGACATCCCCTACTCCCTGGAGGACCTTTGCAACATCACCGTCGAGCTGGTGGAGCGGAGCGGGTTCTCCGAAGATGTGTACATTCGCCCCCTGGCCTACAAGAGCGCCGAGCGGGTAGCCAATCTGAAGCTCCATGAGCTGGACAGCGATTTTTGCCTGATGGCCGTCCCTTTCGGCAACTACCTGGGCTCCGATAACTTGCGTTGCTGCACATCCTCCTGGCGCCGGGTTGACGACCCCATGATCCCCGCCCGGTTCAAGATATCGGGGATATACGTAATCAGCATCCTGGCCAAGACCGAGGCGACCATGGCGGGCTTCGATGAAGCCATCCTGCTCAACCAGGACGGGCATGTGTGCGAAGGCTCCGGGGAGAACCTCTTCCTGGTCACGGACGGCAAGCTGTACACCCCGCCCATCGAGGACAACGTCCTGCCCGGCATCACCAGATCCACGGTTACCCAGCTGGCCCAGACCGAGTTGGGCTTGGAGGTCATCGAGACCCGCATCGACCGCAGCCAGATCTACATAGCCGATGAGTGTTTCCTGACCGGCACCGCAGCCCACGTCACCCCCGTGGTCGAGGTGGACAACCGCAAGGTCGCCGACGGAGGGGTGGGGCCCATATCCGCCCAGATCCAGAAGCTGTACTTCGATGTGGTCGTTGGCAATGTTCCCAAGTTCCTTCACTGGTGCACCTCTGCTACCCCCAGACTGGTGGGAGTGTAGCCCACAGGCTACGCCTAGCCTGCTCCGGTCCAGTTCCGCTACTTTCGAACGAAGGGTAGTCGAACCTTCATGAGTTGGTTCTTGGCTATCATCATCGGTTACCTTGTCGGGTCTATACCTACAGCCTACCTTGCCGGCCGCAGGGCCATAGGCAAGGACATCCGCGAAGAGGGTGACCGGAATCCGGGGGCAGGCAACGTCTATGTGTCCATCGGGCCCAGGGCCGGTCTCATGGTGGGGGCGGTGGACATTGGCAAAGGCGTTGCTGCCGTGCTGCTGGCCAAGTTCGTCATCGTGGGCGGCGGCAATGGACTGGCCATGGCAGCCGGGGCGGCCGCGGTAGCTGGGCACACCTGGCCCATATTCATGAAGCTGAGAGGGGGCAGGGGTGCGGCAACCACCGTTGGTGTGTACTGCGCCCTTTTCCCCATACCGGCGCTCCCCCTCAGCCTGGCTTGCTTGGCTCTGCTCCCCTTCGTCAGAAGCGCCACCTTGGTACTGGCAATCATAATGGCGCCGACGCCCCTGCTGGTGTGGCTATCGGGATATCCCGCATACGTCACCATCTTCACCATCTTCCTTCCCATGGGTGTTGGCGTGCGACACCATCTGACCTCCAGGAGCCACGTTGAGGAACTCCAGCTTCCACCTGGAGAACTACAGGTGGAAGAGAATATGCTGTCCGACGGCAAGCAACATTGGTAGCTTCCTTCTCCGTGGACTACTTCATCCTGGTGTACGTCGCCGCCATGGGTGTCCTCCAGATGATAGCCTCCCGTCGGGACCTTCGCGGGATGCTCCTGTTCCCAGCACCTTCCATAGCCTTTCTGGTGGGTCTATGCGCCGTAATAGCTGCCTTCGCATGGTTCTTTGCATCCGAGCCCAGGAACCTGTCCGACACCGAAGGAGGCCTCGACGGCAACAGGGCTGCCAGCATGTTTAGCGCCGCCTCTTCTCTTGCTGTGTTTTCGACCCTCGTCATTTCGTCCCTGATCAACCGTTCCCTGGGTAGGGACGGACAGGCCCCCTCGCCCGGCCTCGACGCTTTAGGCCAGACCACCTATCTACGCGCCCTCAGCGGGAGCCTGAAAGGCCTGTGGAAGCGCTCCTGAGCATCGACTCCGCCATCGTCACCTGGCTGAACCAGTGGATGGGTGAGTGGGGGGTAGTGGACAAAGCCGCCGAGCTGGTGGTCAGCGACTACCTGGTACCCACCCTAATGTCCCTGGCCCTCATGTCCACCTGGTTTCTGGCCAGGGACCCATCGGACCGGGCGGCCAACCAGAAGGGGGTCCTGGTAGCCCTGCTGGGGGTGGGGTTCTCCAACCTGACGGTGCTGATTATCAACCAGTTCTACTTCCGGGACCGGCCCTTCGTGGGCCATGAGCTGGAGATGCTCTTCTACCAGCCCACCGACTCGTCCTTCCCAGCCAACCCGGCGGCTGTCGCCTTTGCCATTGCCTTCGGCGTGTTCCTGTACAACAGGGCATTGGGGGTGGCCCTGGGCGGCTTGGCATCCCTGTGGGTGCTGTCCAGGATGTACTCCGGGGTGTTCTACCTGTCCGACGGCCTTGGGGGCGCCGCCATCGGCGTGTCCATCACCTACGTGTTTTCCCTGCTCATGAGGCTCATAGAACCCCTGCCCACCACGGTCCTCAGCACCATGCGCCGCTTCCACCTGGCGTGACGGAGCCCCCTACTTTCGGGCAGCTACGGACTCTTTCAGGCAATTGAAGAAGTTGTCCATCATCCGCTGATTCACCGTACCCAGCAGTCTCTGGCCCACCCTGGCGATGGTCCCACCCACCTGGGCATCGCCCTCCACCTGGACGGTGGTCTTGTCCCCATCTTCCGAGAGGGAGATGAGGGCCTCGCCCTGGACGAAGCCCGGCGACCCCCGGCCCTCCCCCGTGAGTTTGTAGGAGGTGGGTGGGGTCTGGTCGGCCAGGGTGATCTTCGCCTTGTACGAGGCCTTAATGGAGCCGACCCCCACGTTCAGAGATGCTTCGTACTGGTCGTCGCCCAGGGGGTTCAAGGCTTGGCAGCCGGGCTCGCACCCGGCTATTTCTTCCGGGTCCAGAATGGTGGCCGAAACATGGGCTGGACTTCACTTGCATGTGTACAAGACCCCTTATTTCATAGCTGGCCAAAGTATAGCATCATCAAGGTCCTTGGTAGCGCCTCAGGACGAGATCAGACCCTCCTGAGGCTGTGTCCAGGGGAGCTTGTAGAAGGGTGCGAACTGGGGGGCCCGCGGTATCGGCATCTCTCCGAAAGGTACGTCAATAATCACCGGGGCCTGCCTCTCCAACGCCAGGGGAATCAGCCTTTCCAGCTCCATCGGGTCGTCCGCTCTCATACCGACTGCGCCGAAGGACTCAGCGAACCTGACAAAGTCCGGGTTGTGAAGGTCGGTCCCATAGGCTCCGCCAAAGGCATCATCCAGGTCGCGGGCCACGTTGCCATAGGACTCGTTCCTGAAGACCACGGTTACCACATTTATGCCGTATTGCATAGCAGTTGAAAGCTCGGACGAGTTGAACATGAACCCGCCATCTCCCGTCATGCAGACCACTGGGCGGTCAGGCTTGGCCACCTTAACGCCAAGCGAGGTGGGGAAGGCGTAGCCGAGGTTGAACGAGTACCCCGAGTCGATGTAGGTCTTCGGATGACTCACCTGCCAGTGGGTACGGGCATAGTAGCCGAACTGGGTAACGTCCCAAACGATGAAGGCATCTTCCGGGATGCCCCTATGCATCGCCTCCATGACGGCGTATTGCGGCTCCTTGAGTCGAATGTCGTAGTAGGCTATCAGCCTGCGTGCCGCGGAGACCGCCTCGGCGGCCGAGGGGCGCTCTCCCGCTCCGGCATCGAGAAGGTGGGGAAGCAACGCCTCCATGGTCGCTGCCGCGTCGCCGTGCAGTGGAAGGGTGTTTGCTTGATGCCTCGTGAGCTCCGTGTCGTCTATGTTGATGTTGACCAACACCGAGCCCTCGCCTGCGGGATTTCCCAACGAGAAACGCGCGCCGATTCCGATCACCACATCGGCGGACTGCATAACCTCGTAGAGCTGGTTCATCTCCTGTCTATCACCCCTGGGGCTGAAACAGGAGCCATAGGACAACGGATGGGTGTCGGGGATGACCCCTTTGCCTCCGCTGGATGTGACCACAGGTATGTTCGTCGCCTCGGCCAGTCTGACGAGGGCTTGTTCCCCATCGGACCGTGCCACTCCGCCTCCCGCGTATATCAGAGGTATGCGAGATTTGGCGATGACATCGGCGGCCTCCCGAAGCTCTTCGGGGCTGGGCACGATTCGGGAGATGCGGGCAGGACTTCGCAGCCTGACCTCCTCCCTTTCCACTCCAGCTTCGGGAGGCATCTCAATCAAGACGGGACGTGGGCGGCCGGTGCGCATTTGCCTGAAGGCTTCGAACACAACGTCAGGGACCTCGCGAGGCCTGGACGCCTGTCGCTGCCACTTGGTCACGGAGCGAACCGTGCTGGGCTGATCTGCGATTTCGTGAACGACCCCTCGGTCCTTGCCTATGGCGCCGCGTGGGACCTGACCCGCGATGATGAGCACGGGGGTAGAGCGGGAAAAAGCATTGGTCAGGCCGGAAGCCGCGTTATAGAGCCCTGCCCCAGGGACCACCAGCGCCACTCCCGGCTTGCCCGACGCCCGAGCATAGCCGTCGGCCATATATGTCGTAGCCTGCTCATGGCGGGTGGTGATCATGTGAATTCCAGGCTCGTCCCGCAGCGCTGCCACGATGCCGTATATCTGTATGCCGGGGATGCCGAATACGACCTCGACTCCCTCTCCTGCAAGGGACTGGACGAGGGCTTCTCCACCGCTCATTTGGGCCACGGTTCGTATTCCTCCGATCGGATGACATCGACCAGCTTCACGCTAGCTGCACATACACTATCTAGGGGTACTGGATGCCTCTGAGGCACTCCCCCAAACTTAATTAGGACTGGCTACATGGGGTCGGCGTCAACAATTTTCCACAGCGATCTCAATGTTGAAGGACCGTCTCACCCAGGGAATGAACATCCTCAATTCTGCCATCGGTGGGCCTACAACCCCTCTACTATCACCATGTTGATGTTGGAGGACCTGGTGCGGATGTCGTCGAGGGCGGTGTACTCCGGCGAGTTCAACCATGTGCGAATCTGCTGGAGGCTGTCGAATTCAAGAATCGCAAGACACTTGGGCATCCAGCCACCTAGTATGATATCCAGTTCACCACCGCGGGCCACGAACTTGCCCCCATAAGCCTCGACGGTACTTGTGACTCGATTGACAAAATCCCCATAAAGATTCGCATCCGTTATCTCTATATCTGTATTACATATGCCGACATACTTGAGTTCTCCTTTCGAGTCCCGCCTTCATCGAATTAGCAACCAGCCTCCCCTTCTGCCCAACCATCCCTCATTCAGGAACTCACTATAGCACCCGACTCTTGTACTTCAAATGAATATTGGGTCGATGCCGGTAGGCTGGTGAACATCATGGGCACAGCCCAGATCGAGGCCAACCAAGAGTCGTCGGGCAGAACAGTGAGGTCCTGCGTAGCCCTGGTAACTCCTTTGGGTTTCCTTCAGGATGGGATGAGGGCCCCACATGCCCCTTGGGTACGACAACTCGACGGGTGAACGCGCGGCCAACGCGCAGGTACTTGAGACCCCCGCTCTATTTTGTCTCGCGGATGAGCGAAGGGTATTTTGGTTGCTAGCCTTGCAATCATGCCCTAACATGTACCCTGCGTTGGGGCCTGGACGGAAGACAGCCCCGGGACCGGAGTGATCTTTCATGACGATGAGACAGGTGGAGCTTCGCTATAACCCTGCCGAGATAGAGGAAAGGTGGCAGGAGCGATGGCGAACGGATGATATATACCGGGTGCGGGACGACGACCCCAGACCCAAGTGGTACGAGCTGACCATGTACCCCTACCCTTCGGGCGACCTGCATATCGGCCACTGGTACGCCATGGGTCCATCGGACTGCCACGCCCGCTTCCGGCGCATGCAGGGGTACAACGTCCTGCATCCTATGGGCTTCGACGCCTTCGGCCTGCCGGCGGAGAACGCGGCCATACAGCGAAGAATACACCCCTACACCTGGACCATGGGCAACATCGAGAAGATGCGGGGACAGCTGGCATCCATGGGGCCCGTGTACGACTGGGACCGGCAGCTGGTCTGCTGCGACCCCGAATACTACCGCTGGAACCAGTGGTTCTTCCTCAAGATGTACGAAAGGGGCTTGGCCTATCGCGCCACCGCCCCGGTGGTGTGGTGCTCCTCCTGCAACACGGTGCTGGCCAACGAGCAGGTGGTCAACGGGCGCTGCGAACGCTGCGACACCATCATCACCCGCCGGGATTTGGAGCAGTGGTTCCTGCGCATCACATCCTATGCTGAGGAGCTGCTGGACTTCGGCGGCCTCATCGACTGGCCCGAGAAGATTCTGATAATGCAGCGGAACTGGATCGGACGCAGCGAAGGAGTGGAGATCGCTTTCGACCTGTCTCACCTGGGGCTGGAGGCGCAGGACATCCGCACCTTCACCACCCGCATCGATACCATATACGGCGTGACCTTCCTGGTGCTGGCCCCGGAGCACCCCCTGGTGGAGAGGCTGACCACCGATGACCGTAAGGCCGAGGTTCAGGCCTACGTGGAGGAGGCTAGGCGCCAGACAGAGATCGAACGCCTAGCCGCTGAGAAGGAGAAGACGGGGGTATTCTTGGGCTCCCATGTAGTCAACCACCTGAACGGGGAGAAGGTGCCCATCTTCATCGCCGACTACGCCCTGATGACCTACGGCACAGGGGCTGTCATGGGGGTACCCGCCCACGACCAGCGGGACTTCGACTTCGCCAGGAAATTCGACCTGCCCATCAGGGTCGTCATCGCACCCCCGGGCTGGGCCGGAGAGGAGCTGGAAGAGGCTTACCTGGAGGAAGGCGTCCACACCAACTCAGGCCCCTTTGACGGTATGCCCAACTCCAAGGGCAAGGAGGCCATTGCCGACCATGTGGAGGCTCAAGGTTGGGGACGCAGGGCCATCTCCTACCGCCTGCGCGACTGGCTCATCTCCCGGCAGCGCTACTGGGGCACTCCCATCCCCATGGTCTATTGCGCGGACTGCGGCGTCGTTCCCATTCCCGAGGAGGACCTGCCGGTGCTGCTCCCGTCGGACGCCGAGTTTCTCCCCACCGGCCAGTCCCCCCTCTCCCTGGACAGCAGCTTCATCAACACCCCGTGCCCCCGGTGCAGCGGCCCCGCCACCCGGGAGACGGACACCATGGACACCTTCGTGGACTCCTCCTGGTACATGGAACGGTTTACCAGCCCAGGATACGACAAGGGTCCCTTCGACCCCCAGGCCCTCGCCGAGTGGATGCCTGTGGACCAGTACACCGGGGGTGCCGAACACGCCGTCATGCACCTCCTCTACGCCCGGTTCTTCACCAAGGCGCTACGGGACATGGGGCTGGTGGAGTTCGACGAGCCTTTCCGGCGCCTCTACAACCAGGGCATAATCCTGGGAGAAGACCACGAAAAGATGAGCAAGAGCAGGGGCAACGTGGTCAACCCCGACGAGTTTGTGACCACCCTGGGGGCCGATGCCGTCCGGTGCTTCCTTATGTTCCTCGGCCCCTGGGACCAGGGCGGCCCATGGAGCACATCGGGGATCAACGGCACCGCCCGCTGGCTGAACCGCCTGTGGGAGCTGTGTCAGCAGGACCCCAGCAGCCTGGATGAGAGTCCCACCGACGAAACGGCAGTGAGGGACATACAGCGCAAGCTGCACCAGACCATCAAGAGGTGCTACGAAGGCTTGGACAGGTTCAAGTTCAACACCACCATCTCCGCAATGATGGAGCTGTCCAACTACTTGGGGCGGGCCTGGAACGACGGGAGCGTAGGCCCGGCAACGTGGCGGGAGAGCATCGAAAAGCTCCTTCTCATGCTGGCCCCCGTGGCTCCCCACCTTGCCGAGGAGCTATGGGAGCGCACAGGGCATGGCTACAGCATCCACCAGCAGCTCTTCCCTGCCTGGGACGAGGAGCTGGCCGCCGAGGAGGTGGTCACCCTGGTCGTCCAGGTCAACGGCAAGCTGAGGGACAAGCTGGAGGTGCCGGCGGACGTTGCCGAAGAGGAAGCCAAGAGCCTTGCCCTGGCCAGCCCCAAGGTACAAGCCCACCTTGGAGACAAGCAGGTGGCCCGTACCATATATGTGCCGGGCCGCCTTGTGAACGTGGTCGCCAACTAGCCCGGCCAGGCCCTCAGGGGGCGATTAAACGCCCTGGCCGCCGTCAATGCCGATGCACTGGCCCACCACAAAGGCCGCTTCTTTGCTGCAGAGCCACGTGATGATGCCGGCGATCTCTTCCGGGGCGCCAGCCCTGCCGATGGGGATGGACTTCACCCTCTCCGCCCACACTTCGCCCCTGGGATAGCCGTACAGGCTGTCGTTGCGGGCGGTGTCGGTGGTGCCGGGGGCGATGCAGTTGATCCTGATGGCCTGGGCCGCCACCTCCTTGGCTGCAATGGCGGTGAAGGTGTGCAGGGCGGCGCATGCGGTGGCGTATGCCGAGCCGCCGGGGCGGTTGGTGCGGGTCTCCACCGACGAGATGTTGACGATGGCGCCCCCATCGCCCTGCTTCAGCATCGGGCCCAGTACAGCCCTCGTGCACAGGAAGGTACCTGTCAGCTTGATGTCGATGACCTTTCGCCACTCCTCCTCGGGAATCTCAGCGACGGGGTTCAATGCCATGGTCCTGCCTGCCCCTGCATTGTTTACCAGGAAATCGATCCTGCCCAACTCTGCTACGACCCGGTCCGCCATGGCCTGCACCTGGTAACCGTCGGACACATCCACGGTCAGGGCCAGTGAGCGCCGGCCCATGTCCCGGACAGCTTCGGATACGCTCTCCACGTCTCTCCAGCCTGCGGTGACCTCATCGGGTGGATAGGTGGAAGGGTCTCTACCTGTGCCCGTCACGACGACATCTGCGCCCAGCCGGGCGAAGGCTAGGGCGGTGGCATGCCCGATGCCCCGCATCCTACCCGCCCCTGTGACTATAGCGACCCTTCCGTCAAACTCGGCCATTAGGGTATAGACCCCCGCGCGCTAGCGGGCGGTCCAGCCCCCGTCGGCGACGATGGCGGTGCCGGTGATGAAGGATGCTTCGTCGGAGCACAGGTAGGCCGCCACATCCGCCACCTCCTCGGGTTCGCCGATGCGCCCCAGGGGTATCTGCTGTTGGCGCAGGCGCAGCACCTCTTCGGGGTTCCCAGCCTGCGCCCTGCCCCGGCGGGCTAGTGGGGTGTCAATGGGGCCTGGGCAGACGGCGTTGACCCGGATGCCGTCCCTGGCATGGTCCAAGGCCAGGCACTTGGTCAGCTGCACCACCGCGCCCTTGGTGGCCGGGTACACCGCCGATGCATCAGCGCCCACCAATCCCAACTGGGAGGCGGTATTTAGGATGACGCCCCCTCCCTGGCTGATCATGATGGGGATGGCCTCCTTGCAACCCAGGAACACGCCCTTGACGTTGACGGCAAACAGCCGGTCGAAGGTTGCTTCGTCGATGTCCAGGATGGTGCCCCGTGCGCCCAGTCCGGCATTGTTGAACATGATGTCCAGGCGACCGTGGGCCTCGACCGCTGCCTGGACCATCTTACCCACTGAGGAGCTATCGGAAACGTCGGCATGCACTGGAGTACACCGGCCACCCTCGGAGGCGACCATGCCGGCGGTTTCGTTGACCGCTTCTTCCTGGATGTCGGCGGCCACCACCAGAGCCCCTTCCCGGGCAAACTTGAGGGCCGATGCTCTCCCGATACCCGATGCTGCCCCGGTGATCAGGGCAACCTTGTTTTCCAGCTTCATCGCTCTGCTCCCGGCAGTAGGGTGCCCGCCACTAGTACGGTGTACTATCCAGGCTTTCTCTAACCGTTTTCAGCGAGTCTGCCATGGAACGGGTGGGGTAGGCGGGGATATCGCCATCGTGATAGACCTTGAGGGAGACGAAGGTCGGCCCGGGGCCTTCCATCACCTCCTCCATGCTGAACATCAGGTCTTCCAGGCTGTCGAACTGGTAGATGCGCGCGTAGCCGCCATCCTGGGCCAATGCACGAAAGTTGATGTTATCCATGCCTGGGATGGGAAGCCCATCGGTGGAAGGGTGGTCTTCGTCTTCCATGACAAAGTGCACCAGGTTAGATGGGGCCGCATTGCCTATGGTGACCAAGCTGCCCAGGTTGGTCCTGAGCACGCTGCCATGATCCAGCACCAAGACCTTGCGCTCGGGCTGCGCAATGGCCAGCCCCAATCCAACTCCCGGGGCCTTGTCCATGCAGTCGGACAGGTCCAAGTCCAGGTCCCTGCGTTCGGAGATGCTGCCCCACTCCCTGAGGGCGGTGGTGGCAGAAACGACCAGGGCCTCTCCCCGGCGTTCGTTAATGAGCTGCATCCCCTGTTGCGAAGGAATCACGTTCCCACTCCTGGAACAGTTGACGGAACCGGCCCCGTTCCTTTGGGGTAGAGGGCGCCGGCCCCCCTAGTCGGGTTTATCTTTCTCTTGGGCCATATGGGCGTTAACCATTATCCACATACCCACCGGGATAAGGGCACCCCCAACTACTGCAACGTAGATAGTTTCATCGAAGACGCCCTTGAATAAGAGCAGGAATCCTCCCGCAACCGTTCCAATTCCTATGAAACGACCAAGGAGCACTCTCGCTATTACCAACAGCGGGTTGGGGCCCCTGGGGCCGGGATCGTCGTTCAGTCGGCCAGGGCTCCCTGCAGATCCTTCATGGCGATCTGGGTGGTCCGGCTGGGCCGGTCTCGGAACTGCACCGGCGTGTTTTCAATGACGGGGACGATCTTCAGGCAGATCAGGGTCGGGCCCTTCTGCTCTAGAATGCCATCCAGGCTGGTGGCCAGGTCCTCGGTGTTATCGATCTCGTACACCGAGGCGTAGCCGGCTTCCCTTGCCATCCCTGCGAAGTTGGTGTCGCCGCTCCCAGGAACGGGCTGCCCGCCGGTTATGGCATACACGCCGTTTTCGAAGACAAAGTGGTAAAGGTTCTCCGGGGCTTTATTACCAACGGTCACAAGGGAGCCCAGGTTCATCAGCAGGCTTCCATCCCCATCGACCACCATCACCTTGCGGTCGGGCTGGGCAAGGGCCAAGCCAAGACCCAGGGAGGATGCTTTGCCCATGGCACCGCCCATGGGAAAGTCCAGGTGCTCGTTCTTGCTTACGCTGGGCAGCCCGTGGTGAACGTTGTTAGCGCTCATGGTGGTGAGGATGATGGCGTCGTGCCGGTGTTCATCCAGCAGTCGTACCGCATCCAGGTTTTCTATTGCCATATGTCTAAACCTCCAGCATTCATAGGGGCAGATTTCCTGTGCGAGGTAGGTTAGGCTCCGAACTCGGTGCCCACCAGCACTGCCACCGGCTTGGAAGTGCGGTCAGCTTCTTCCATGGCCATGGAAATGCGGTTAGCATCATCGTCGGTCTCCACCAGGTAGTAGGTGATTCCCCACGCATGGAGAATGTGCTCTATGAAACGAGCTGCCGAGTCCCGGGCCACGCCATGCCTGTCCCACCCTCGGTAACCCACCAGCATCACCAGGGGGTTGTTCACGTCCAGACCCAGGCCTCGAATGGAGTCCCCGGACTCGAAAATGCCCGTATTCTGGATGAGACATACGGGCCTCTTGCCTCCGACCCACAGACCGGCCGCGATGGCCATGGTCTCACCCTCACGGCACACAGGCACCAGGTCCACTTCGGGGTCTTCAGTCAACTGCTGGTACATGAAGTTGGTCTCGCTGTCCGGCAGCCATACCACATGGGTCACCTTGTTCTTCTTCAGCTCCGCTATGATCGAGGCTGGATGGAGCACTGCTTCCTGCTGCATTCCTTCTCCTTTCAGCTCCCGGTATTCCCGGGAAGCTGGCCGATAACGTTCCATATTATATGAGAGGCCCCTGGCGGGGTCAACCGAACCGGCAGGCCCCCGCCAGGTCGCCAAGGGTCGTCCTAGATTGCCGTTCCGATTGACACGAGTATCGATGAACAGGTAGTCTGAAAGTAGCAGGCTCCTAAGTCAGCCGAATGACTACCCCAAGGGAACGCCCTACCTGGCGAATTCGCCGATAGATACAAGCCCACCTCAAGGAGCATGTTATGCCAGTAGTGACGTTTAATGGCCCCATCGGTGCCGGCGGGAACGAGATCGGCCTGAAGGTGGCAGGAATCCTGAATGCCGACTACGTGGACCGGCTGATCCTTTCTGAGGCTGCCAAGCGCATCGGTTCATCGGTGGAAGTGCTGCACATGAAGGAGCAGCGCACGGTGCAGATGCGGGACCGCATTTCCTACTTTCTGCAGACCATGCTGGAGCGTTCCGCCATGTCCGGCGCCGCCGGGGAGCCCTACTTCAGCGCGGGAATGGAGTACTTGCCCTCGGAGGAGTACTCAGAACTGGTGCAGGAACCCCAGACCGCAGCCCAGAAGCTAAACGACGAAAGGGTCCTCGAGGTAACTTCTGCGGTCATCAAGGACCTGGCCAAGTCCGACAACGTGGTCATCATCGGACGGGCATCCAACATCATCCTGAAAGATACTCCGGGCGCGCTTCACGTGGGCCTCGTGACCCCTCCAGACCTGAGAATCAGGACAATCATGGAACGGGAAAACCTGAGCGAGAAGGAAGCGGAAAGGTACGTTACCGAGACCGAGAAGGCCAGGGTCATGTACTACAAGAAGTTCTTCAAGGTTGACCCCATCACCCCACACCTGTACCACCTTATCCTGAACACGGAGAAGGTGGACAGCGACGCCGCGGCGGAGATCGTGGTGACGGCGGCCAGAAGGATGTCCGAGGCCGCTACAGCGGGCGCCGCCAGCCCCGGCTAGTACCTGGGAAGCTCCAGGGCCTCACGCACCGCCCGCAGCAGCGTATCTTCCTCTTCCAGGAAGACCGTCCGGGGGTCAAGGACCACCTGGTCCCCTTCGATACGACCAATGATGGGTGTGCTGTTGTCTCTGAGCCGCTTTATCACACCCTGGCTCTTCCCCTCTACCCCTTCGCAGTCCAGCGACACCACCCAGGTCTCCAGGGTTTCCCCTGGGAGGCTTCCCCCGCCGATGGTGGACCTGCCTTCTTCCACCGCAGCCCTGCTCCCGATGATCGTCTGCCAGTGGTAAGCCCTGTCCTCCAGCTCCCCTACAGAGGTGTTGATCATCCTCCAGATGGGGATTTTGGCGATGGCCTCCCCTTTTACGTAGTGGAGGAGGGTGGCCGCCAAGCCTGCTAGGCTCACCTTGTCGATACGCAGGGCCCTCGCCAGCGGATGGGACTCCAGCTTTCGGATCAGATCCGGCTTCCCGACGACTATGCCCGACTGGGGACCCCCCAAGAGCTTATCTCCCGAGAAAAAGACCAAGCTGGCCCCTTCTGCGATGCTGTCCTGGGGAGTGGGTTCGTGGGCGAGACGAAACTCCCTCGTATCCAGTACGCAGCCACTGCCCACATCATGGAGCACCGGGATTTCGTGGCGGTCCCCTATATCAGCCAGTTCTCTTACGGAGGCGGCGTGGACAAATCCATCCACGCGAAAGTTGCTGGCGTGCACCTTCAGCAGACCGCCGGTGTTCTCGGTGATGGCCGCCCGGTAGTCTTCGGCATAGGTGCGGTTGGTTGTGCCAACCTCAACGAGGTTGGCCCCGCTCTGGAGCAGCACGTCGGGGATGCGGAAGCCCCCACCAATCTCGACCTCTTCGCCCCGGGAAACGATCACTTCCTTTCCTCGGGCCAAAGCCGATAGCCCAAGGAGCATGGCGGCTGCATTGTTGTTGACCACCAAGGAAGCTTCAGCCCCCGTCAGCTGTTTTAGAAGAGGGGCCACATGGGCTTGACGGGACCCCCGCTTGCCAGCCTCCAGGTCCAACTCCAGGTCGGTATAGCCCTCCGACGCCTGGAGCATGCCATCCAGGGACTCCAGGCTCAGGGGCGCACGCCCTAGGTTTGTGTGCACTATAACCCCGGTGGCGTTGATCACAGGCCGGGGATAGACCCGGTCGAGGTGGGTCAAGCTGACAGCCACAGAGTCGGCTACCTCATCGGCTGTAGGGGGCGGCCCGCCGCTACGGACGCTGCCCCTGGCTTCTTCGATTCGCTCCCGGACCAGGTTCACCACCAGATCACGGCTGTACCCCTCGGCAAGCCCGCGTATGGTCCTGCTGGTGAGGACGCTATCTACGCTGGGGAGGTCACGAAGCTCCATAGCAACTCTTTCTCTACATGTGGGAGGGGAAGGTGGACCGCAGGTACAGGGCTAGGAGGTCCTGATCTCCCGGGCTACCAGCGAACCGTCGTCGGTCTGTTCGTAGCCGACCAGCACCACCAAGCCCACCTGGTTGGCGCCCAGCTCCAGGTTGGTTTCGCTATCGACCAAGACTATTCCCGGCGCCCCGGAAATGGACCAGGAGCTCACGACGTAATTAGCGCTGCCCACCAGGGGCGACGCAATGTCTCCTTCCGGCTGTTCCTCATCGGGTGAAGACCCGGAGGTGTCGGTTGTCGTCGTAGTCTCCCCTTGGAGAGACACCTTGGTAGCTACCAGCGTGTCGTCACTCTTGCGAATAACGGAAACTAGAACATCGCTGCCAACTACTGCGGCTCCCTCTTCAATGGTCGTATCCAGGGGCACTTCCACATCGGTGGTGCCGATGGTCCAAGTGGCCCCCGTAATGCTCTCGAGAGATCCTCTAATCCCTTCGGTTATGCGTTCGGCAACCAGGGCGCCATCAGCCACGCTGCCTTCAACGTAGATGGTCCCCACGGACTCCGGGTCCACCAGCACCTCGGCGGAATCGGGGACCATCACGGTCACACCTTCCACCGACACTTGGGACAGGGAGATGGACTCCACCAGCCCATCCACACCAGCCATAATCAAGGAGGCCAGGATAGAGCCGTCATCCTGAACGAACCCTTCCACGAAGACCACATCGCCGACCGTGGGAGCAGAGGAAAGGGTGACCAACGTGTTCCCCGTCAACATCACTCCCTGGTCCCCCACAGTCCATGAGTTGCCGGCCATCCCTTCGATGGTACCAACCGCAGCGACGGAAGCGGGAATGGGAACAAAGGAAGGTTCCTCCAGGAACTGGAAGAGCTCGGCATCCGAGGAGAGCAAGACCGTGGTGTCCGTGGAAAGGAACTCCCGGTACGCCTCCAAGCTGCGCCGGAAGGCAAAGAACTCGGGGTCCTGCTCCAGGGCCTGGGAGTATATCTCGATAGCCCTGGCCTCACCTTCACCCCTGGTGATGTTGGCCTGCCTTTGGGCATCGGCAAGGATGATGGTGCGGTCCCTTTCAGCCTTGGCCCGTATCCTGGCATCCTCTTCTGCGCCAAGGGCCCGGGTTTCCCTGGAGATGCGGTCCCGTTCCGCCCGCATCCTGGCAAAGATATTGGGCAGGGCATCCTCAGGAAACTCAGCCCGCTTGATCCGCACATCTATGATCTCTATACCGAAGTCCTCCCCTTGGGGGCCAACCTCGGCATTGGACTCCACCACCACCTTATCGAGTATCTCCTGGCGGGAGTTGGTGGGTATCACGACGTTGGTGCCTGCCTGGGTCTGGCCGCCGATGATTTCGGCCCTGGTACGGAGGGCTATCTCTTCCTTGAGCTTGTTGGTGACGATGCTACCGATCCTGTCACCGGCGCCGCTGAGTGTTCGCAGCTTCTCGAAGAACTTCCGCACCTCGGTAATGCGATACCGGCTATAGGCATCGATAACCAGGTTCTGCTTCTCCACATCATTCAGTATTCGAGGCGGCGTATCGATGCGGAGGACACGCTTATCGAAGCGGTTGACCGACTCCAGGAAGGGCGCCTTGACCTTGAGCCCGGGCGTCGTGTGGATCTCCTGGATCTCTCCGAACCGGGTGACCACCACCAGTTGGGTCTCGTCTACGGTGAACAAAGCCTGGGGGCCGATAATGGCCAGCAGCAGCACAATGACGACAGCAGAGACAGCGTACTTCAAGCTAGCTGCCCCCCTCGGATACTTCACCGCTGGTCGTAGGCTGGACGCTGCCGGGCACTGAAAGGTCCGGGACAGGAACTATTTGGCTTCCGGAGTTGAGGATAATTGAACCTTCGACATCAGGTGAAACCACGTACTTGGTGACACTACCCAGGATATCCTCCATGGCCTCAAGGTACAGGCGCTGGCGGGTTACATCCTTGGACTTCTGATACTCCCGAAGGATGGACAAGAAGCGGGAGGCTTCACCCTCCGCATTGGCGATTCGTTCCTGCTTGAAAGCTTCGGCAGCCTGGGTGATTCTTGCTGCTTCACCCCGGGCCCTGGGGATGATATCCCGCTCGAACGCCTCCGCCTGGTTGATCAGGGTATCTCTGTCTTGGCGGGCGCGGTTCACATCCTGGAAAGCGTCGCGTACCTATTCGCTGCAGGAGGACCGCCGTTATCTCGATTCCCGCCTCATAGTTGTCGAGGATCTCCTGTAGAAGGGACAGAGTATCTTCCTGTACCTGGGTCTTGTTTTCGGTTAGAACATCGTCGATGCTGCGCTGGCCCACAACCAGGCGCAAAGCAGCTTCCGTGGCATCCTTCAGGGTGCGTCCCTCGGGACGATCGGGGGCAATATCAGTGTCTCCCCTGGTGATAATCGTCTCACCCGGATCAGATACTTTGAACAGGAAATCTTGCAGGTTCTTGATGCGGTACTGGACAACCAGTGGCACATCTACCAAGTTCAGATCACCGGCGATCATCTGGGCTTCCTGGAGGAGGATCGCCGGTGATATGGTCCTGCCCTCCTCGGCAAAACCAAGCTTCATCTCACGGATCTCTTCCACTGACTCGATGTTCTTGGTGCCAATGGGGGCGGGCCACCACCAGTTAAGCCCTTCGGCGCTGACCCGGCAGCACTGTCCGAAGGTGCGGTGCACCGCCTGCTCACCCGGCCTCAGCTGGTAAATACCCCGACTCCGATGAGTCCGAAGATGAGGTAGGGCAAGAAGTTCCGGCCACTGGCGCCGACGTTTCCCGCCACGCCTCCGCCAGACCCTTGGGATAGTCCACCAAACCATGCTTTGACCCGGTTGATTATGCGGTCAAGGTCGAACTCGGGTTCTTTGCGTGGGGGACGGTACATCTAACAGCTGACAGTCATAAAGGTGGTGTTAACTCCTTCCGGTGCGCCAAGGATTCTATCATGAACCAGAACCAATTGCATTAAGGCACCCCCCAACTGTTACTATGTACCAAAAGGGCGTCGGGAGGCCTCAGCATCGCCCCTTGCTCTTGATTCAAGGTACGCGCCTCCGTCTCTATCTACCTTGCATAGAGGAAGAGGGTCAGGGTGAGCGTGTCAGGCACAGCCAAGCACACCAGGGTATTCACTAGCAGGAGCACCTAAGGAGGAGCCAGGTATGGCAGCCAACGGGTTGGATGTTAAGACGGGACAGGATATTACAAGGTTGCAGATCACCTGCGAACACCAGAGCGGGCTGCTATACCTGGTGCCTGGTGAGAAGAGCTGGGTGTGCAGCCAGGAGATGATGCCGGCCCATGCGCTGGCCGGCTTCCTGGGAGACCTGGTAGAGCTGGAAGACGCCAGGGTTAAGGCTATCATGCAAAGATGGGGCATATACTTCCGGCGCCTGCCCCTGGAAGAGACCGACGACGGGGGAGCCAGCTCTTAGCAAATCCCGGAAACCAGTTGAGTTCGGATTTCAGGGGGTGGAGGTCCAGGCGTTATGCTGCACCATCCTGTCTTGCCTTCAGCCAACGCTTAAAAGAGCGTTGGCTCTCCCCAGAGGGGCGCCCCGCGATCAGCCCCTCGACGCTCAAGTCTTCGTCCAAATCGGGCCAGCGGATACCCTGTCCCCCCCCTATCAACTCCCATCTATCCCGCTCTGCCTGCGTGCCATGCACGAGCCGGGGATACCAACCCAGAGGCACTGAGATAGCGCGCCCGTCAGATAGTTCGATATGGAGGGTATTATCGGTGACCGCTACCTTCTCGGCTTCCGGTATCCGTATCTCAATCGTTGAAGTATTCACCCCATGCCTCCAATAGCAATATATGATTTTCCTGGATGATACTCAATATCCGACGTATCTCAGCCTGCCTCATTCCACCGCTTCTTTGAACCCTCACCGGGTTAAGCCAGAATTTAGCGACTCTATTTTCGTGTGCTACATGGACGTGCGAGGGTTCGACACGGTCGCCCGAATAGAAGAAAAACCTGTAGGCCCCTTCTCTAAGTACGGTCGGCACCGAGAATTAAACCCTTCCTTACTTCGCCAATTTCCTGGACTGGCTAAGTGAGAGACGCATTGATCATGTGGTCCTGAGGCCACATCTCTTTGGCAGTAGTTGCCAGGGCTGGAATGGATGGATCGCCTGGAAAGGAGTGCACTAGCCCAATGTTGTCTAGATGGGCAAGGGATTCAAGTTTCAGATACGAAGCCTCCCTGCCCGGGGGGTTCCCGGCTAGGAGGGCTGGGCTTCGGAGGAGGGGCCCTGGTCCTGGCGGCTGGGCATGGTGGGGTTGGGCTGGGGCAGAGGCCCCGGAGTGGGAGCTATGACAGGAGGATGCGACGCTTCCGGCTCGGGCGAGGGGGCGCTGCCCTCTGCTTCGAGGGGCAAGCCATCGAACAAGCGCTTCAGGTCATCGCCTTCGATGGTCTCGTTCTTGATCAGGTAGTTTGCTACCTCGTCCAGCTTGTCCCTGGACGAGGTCAAGATGTCCTTGGCCCGGGCGTAGGCCTGGTTTATCAGGGCCTGCACTTCCTTGTCGATGTCTTCGGCCACCTTGTCGCTGTAGTCCCGTTCTTCGTGAATCTCCTTGCCCAGGAACACCAACTCTTCCCTTCGTCCGAAGGTGCGCAGGCCTAAGCCGTCGCTCATCCCGTACTGCTTGATCATCTTGAGCGCTATGCGGGTGGCGTTTTCCAGGTCGTTGCTGGCTCCGGTGGTGATCTCGTCGAAAACCATCTCCTCGGAGATGCGCCCTCCCAGGGAGGTTGCCAGCATATCTTCGAACTGGTTCTTGGTCATCAGGTAGCGGTCCTCATCGGGCAGGAGACGGGTGTAGCCTCCCATGCCGCCCCTGGCAACGATGGATATCTTGTGCACGGAATCGGCATGGGGGAGCTTCCAGGCTACCAGGGCATGGCCCGCTTCGTGGTAGGCTGTCATCTCCTTTTCCCGGGCGCTGATGATGCGGCTCTTGCGCTCCGGGCCTGCGATCACCCTGTCGATGGACTCTTCGAACTCGGTCATACCGATGAGTTTCTTGTTGACGCGGGCAGCCAGAAGGGCGGCCTCGTTCACCAGGTTGGACAGGTCGGCGCCGCTGAAGCCCGGTGTCTGCTTGGCGAGCACCTCCAAGCTGACATCGGGGCCCAGGGGCTTACCGCTGGCATGCACTTTAAGTATGGCCGTCCTCCCCATCAGCTCGGGAAGGTCGAGCACCACCCGGCGGTCGAAACGGCCGGGCCGCAGCAGGGCAGGGTCCAGGATATCGGGCCTGTTGGTGGCCGCGATGATGATGATGTTGGTGTCCGTGTCGAACCCGTCCATCTCCACCAGTATCTGGTTCAGGGTCTGCTCCCGTTCATCATGGCCGCCTCCGACGCCGGCTCCCCGGTGCCGTCCCACAGCATCGATCTCATCAACGAAGACGATGCAGGGGGAGTTGCGCCTAGCTTGGTCGAAAAGGTCTCGCACCCGAGCGGCCCCAACCCCGACGAACATCTCCACGAACTCGCTGCCGCTTATGGAGAAGAAGGGAGCGCCTGCTTCCCCGGCCACAGCCTTAGCCAAGAGAGTCTTTCCAGTGCCGGGCTGACCCACCAGCAGCACTCCCTTGGGAATGCGGGCGCCGAGGGAGAGGAACCGCTCCTTGTACTTCAGGTACTCTACGACCTCTTCCAGCTCCTGCTTAGCTTCCTCCACCCCTGCCACGTCGGCGAAGGTCACGGTAGACCTGTTCACCATCCACAGCTTCGCCTTGCTGCGCCCGAAGCCCATGGCCTGGTTGCTGCTGCCCTGGGCTTGGCGCATCATGAACAGGATCAGACCGCCAAAGAAGATCAACGGCAGGAAGTTCAGAAGGATTCTGAGGAAGCTCCCGAAGCCGCTGCTGCCCTTGGCATCGATGGTGATGCCGCTGGTCCCCAGCTCCACCCCTTCGGACCTGAACAGGGTAAGGATGTCCGTGTATTCAGGCAGGCGGCTCTTGATCTCGCCGGTGGCGGTGATCACCGTAAGGTCCCTGTCGCGGACCTCGATACTCTGGACAGCCCCTTCCTGCTTGGCCAGCTCGATAACCGTGGAGATTGGCTCCTCGGTCGTGCCACCAATGCGCCCTCCAACGTAGTATAGGAAGACGGCGATTACCCCGACGACGACCAGCAGCCATATGAAGCTGTTACGCATTAGGGCGCACTATTGGGCAGTTGAGATGGAGGCCCGAGGAGAGGGACAGCGGTGTCCAATCCATAGTGGTACTATATTACATCAGCTTTGAAAAAGCAAAAGCCTCCCCCATTACTATTGAAGCAAAACCGGTTGACCCTGCCGCCAGGCCCCCTATTCGGTACCATCATGTTGTGAATTTTGTAACAAACATTTAACAGCTTCGAAAAGGTTATGAAACACAGCCCCTATAGATTGGTGCCTGGGGATGACCGAGGTAGGCGGGAACCGCCATGTCCCGGAGCCTGAAATCACGGAGATTAACAAGGTGCTGAAAGAACAGGCTGAAGCCAGGGAGTTTGTCCTTTGGACCGCCAAGGAAAACGGGGTGAAGTTCATCCGCCTCTGGTTCTCCGACATCCTGGGCCATCTGAAGGGCTTTGCCATCACGGTGGAAGAGCTGGAGGATGCGCTGACCCAGGGAGTGGGCTTTGACGGCTCGGCCATCGAAGGATTTGTGCGCATCCACGAGAGCGACATGGTCGCCATGCCCGACCCCACCACCTTTCGCATACTGCCCTGGCGTCCCCGGGAGCATTCGGTGGCCCGGATGTTCTGCGACGTTCTCAGCCCCACGGGAGAGCCCTTCGATGGGGACCCCCGTCACGTGCTGAAGCGCAATGTTAGCCGGGCTGCAGATATGGGGTTCACCTACTATGTGGGGCCGGAGCTGGAGTACTTCTACGTGGAGAGCGCCGAAAGTCCGGCGCTCCTGGACCAGGGCGGTTACTTCGACCAGCTTCCCTCGGACTATGCCAGCGATTTGCGCCGGGAGACGGTCCTCAGCCTGGCGGACATGGGCATCTCGGTGAAGTACTCCCACCATGAGCGGGCGCCCAGCCAGCAGGAGATCGACCTCCAGTACACCGATGCCCTCACTATGGCCGACAACGTGGTCACCAGCCGCCTGGTGATCAAGGAAGTGTCCTCCCGGCACAACGTCTATGCCACCTTTATGCCCAAGCCGGTCTTCGGCATCAACGGCTCCGGCATGCACACCCACCAGTCGCTGTTTCGGGGCGACGAAAACGCCTTCTACGATCAGGATGATCCCTACAAGCTGTCCCACATCGGCAAGCTGTTCGCTGCCGGGCTGATGCGCCACGCGCCAGAGCTCACCCTGGTGACCAACCAGTGGGTCAACTCTTATAAGCGCCTGGTGCCGGGCTTCGAAGCTCCCCTCTACATCTCCTGGGCGCGCAACAACCGGTCGGACCTGATACGGATTCCCGACTACAAGCCGGGAAGGGAAGATTCGGTCCGCATCGAGTACCGGGCGCCGGACCCGTCCTGCAATCCGTACCTGGCTTTCAGCGTCATGCTGGCCGCCGGGCTGTCGGGTATCGAGAACGAGTACGAGATCCCCGAACCGGTGGAGGAGAACGTCTTCGAGCTGGGGGATGAAGAGCGGGAGGCAAGGGGGATCGGGATGCTGCCCCGCAGTTTGTGGGAAGCTATCCTGGCCGCCGAAGGCAGCGACGTCCTGCGCAGCTCCCTGGGGGACCACGTATTCCAGGTGTTCATCCAGAACAAGAAGATTGAATGGGACCGTTTCAGCTCCCAAGTCACCAACTATGAGACAGGGCGTTACCTTCCCATGTTGTGAGCGACTGACCCGTCGCTTCAAAGCAAGAATCCGCGCATAACTGAAATCAACGGGAGGCTTATCCAAATATGGGGTATTTGTCCGAGCCCAGGAAGCAGGGGCTCTACGATCCTGCCTTTGAGCATGACGCCTGCGGCGTAGGGGTGGTCGCCGATATCAAGGGTGGCCGCTCCCATTCCATAATCGAAAAGAGCCTGGAAGTACTGGTAAACCTGGGCCATCGAGGGGCCTGCGGCGCCGACCCGGAGACTGGTGATGGCGCAGGCATTCTTTTCCAGATGCCCCATGCCTTCTTCAGCCGCACGGCGCCCAGCCTGGGATTCGAGCTGCCTCCACCGGGCATGTACGGCGTAGGCATGGTCTTCCTGCCCTGGGACCGGGATGAGTCCCAAAGATGCCAGGAGATAGTCGAGAACGTTGTGGCTGAAGAGGGCCAGACTTTCCTGGGATGGCGGGATGTGCCCGTGGACCACGATGCTATCGGTTCCCACTCCAGGCAGGTGGCCCCCGCTATAAAGCAGGCCTTCGTGGCGGCCGGCCCGGACATCGCGAATGAGTCGGAACTGGGACGCAAGCTCTACGTGGTCCGCAAGCGGATAGAGGCCTGTGCAGCTTCCATCGACCTGAAGGGCCAGGGGTGCTTTTACATTCCCAGCTTCTTCACCAACCGCATCGTTTACAAGGGGCTCCTCCAGGCCCACCAGATACCCGGCTTCTACCTGGACCTGCAAGAGGCCGATCTGGATACGACATTCGCCCTGGTGCACTCCCGTATCAGCACCAACACCCTGGGGTCGTGGCCCTTGGCCCATCCCTACCGTCTGCTGTGTCACAACGGCGAGATAAACACCCTTAGGGGCAACCAGAACTGGATGGCTGCCCGCCAGGCTATGTTCTCGTCTCCCCTCTTTGGCGATGATCTGCAGAAGTTGTTCCCCATAATCATGCCGGGCCAGAGTGACACCGCCTGCCTGGACAACGCGCTGGAGCTTCTACTTGCCACCGGCCGCTCCCTGCCCCATTGCCTCATGATGCTGATTCCCGAGGCCTCGGGGCACCTTGTGGACATGCCCCAGGAAAAGCGGGACTTCTACGAATACCATTCGGCCCTCATGGAACCCTGGGACGGGCCTGCTTTGCTGGCGGTTACCGACGGGGTACGGGTCGGTGCCATCCTGGACCGCAACGGGTTGCGCCCCTTCCGTTACCTCGTCACAAAAGACGACCTGCTGGTGATGGCATCGGAGGCAGGGGTGCTGGATGTCCCGCCCGAGGATGTTGTATTCAAGGCCCGCCTGGAGCCTGGCAGGATGTTCCTGGTTGACCCCTCCCAGGGGCGGATCATCCAAGACCAGGAGATCAAGACCGAGCTGTCCCGCCAGAAACCCTATGGGCAGTGGCTCTCCGAGAACGTTATAGAGCTGGACGACCTTCCCAAGCCAAAAGATGTACCCGCCCCGGACTTCGACAGCCTGCTGGAGAGGCAGAAGGTGTTCGGCTACACCCTGGAGGACATGCGCATAATCCTGGAACCCATGGCCTCGACAGGCGCGGAACCGGTCGGATCCATGGGCAACGACACCCCTCTAGCGATGCTGTCGGACAAGGCTCCCCTGCTCTTCAATTACTTCAAGCAGCTCTTCGCTCAGGTGACCAATCCCCCGCTGGATGCCATCAGGGAGGAGCTTGTCACCTCAACCAGCAGCTTCATCGGCTACGAGCGCAACCTGTTCGACGAAACCCCAGAGCACTGCCGCCAGCTTCTCCTGAGAGAACCCATCATCACCAACGAGGAGATGGCCAGGATTCGCAGTATGGACACGGGGCCGGTCAAGTCGGCCACCCTTTCCACCCTCTTCCCCGCCGACGGGGATGCCGGGGCCATGGAGGATGCCCTATCCCGTATATGCCGCGAGACTAGCGAAGCAGTCGAAGATGGGGCCAGCATTCTCATACTCTCCGACCGGGGCGTGGACTCCCGCCACTCCTACGTACCCTCGCTCCTTGCCACTGCGGCTGTCCACCATCACCTCATAAGGGAGGGTAGCCGCCCCAAGGTGGGGCTGGTGGTGGAATCCGGGGAACCCCGGGAGGTTGCCCACTTCGCACTTCTCATCGGCTATGGTGCCGGCGCCGTCAACCCTTACCTGGCCTTCGAGACCCTGGAGGACCTGAAGCGCACGGGCATCCTGTCCAACGGCTCAGACCCCAAGGGTCCGGAGAAGAACTACGTCAAGGCTGTTCACAAGGGTGTGGTGAAGGTGATGTCCAAGATGGGCATCTCCACCATCCAAAGCTACCGCGGCGCCCAGATATTCGAGGCGGTGGGCCTTGGAGACGAGGTCATTGACCGGTACTTTACCGCCACGCCGTCCCAGCTGGGCGGCGTGGGATTGGACGTCATCCAGGAAGAGACCCTAACCCGGCACCGGCAGGCTTACCCACCCCAGGCGGTGGCCGCTACCTTGGACCTGGAAGTTGGAGGCAACTACCACTGGCGATGGGATGGCGAACACCACATGTACAACCCCAATTCCATCGCCAAGCTGCAACATT
Source organism: Dehalococcoidia bacterium (assembly GCA_021296025.1). GTDB lineage: Bacteria > Chloroflexota > Dehalococcoidia > Lucifugimonadales > JAGWBF01 > JAGWBF01. Next base: position 43,829 of record JAGWBF010000023.1, read on the forward strand.
CAACTCAATCCAACAGCTACGAGACATACCAGGAGTTCGCCGAGCTGGTGGATGGACAGAGCAGGGAGTGCGCAACCATCAGGGGGCTGCTGGGCTTCAGAGAGGATGTCCAGCCTCCCGTGGCCCTGGACGAGGTTGAGCCTGCTTCCCAGATCGTAAAGCGGTTCGCCACCGGCGCAATCTCCCTTGGCTCCATCAGCAGGGAAGCCCACGAGACCCTGGCTATGGCCATGAACCAGATCAGCGCCCGGAGCAACACCGGTGAGGGAGGCGAGGATTTCCATCGCTTCACTCCTGACCCCGACGGCCGGTCCCGCAACAGCGCCATCAAGCAGGTTGCGTCGGGTCGCTTCGGGGTGACCAACAACTACCTGGTGAATGCCCAGGACCTGCAGATAAAGATGGCCCAAGGGTCCAAGCCCGGAGAGGGTGGACAGCTGCCGGGGCACAAGGTGGACGAATACATCGGTTGGGTGCGCCACACCACTCCAGGGGTTGAGCTAATCTCGCCGCCTCCCCACCATGACATCTACTCCATCGAAGACCTGGCCCAGTTAATCTACGACCTGAAGTACACCAACCCCAGCGCCCGCATACACGTGAAGCTGGTGTCCGAGGTTGGCGTTGGCACCATCGCCGCCGGAGTATCCAAGGGTCACGGCGACGTGGTGTTGATCAGCGGGGACAGCGGCGGCACCGGGGCTTCCCCCGAGTCTTCCATCAAGCATGCAGGCCTCCCGTGGGAGCTGGGCGTAGCCGAGACCCAGCAGGTCCTGGTTATGAACGACCTGAGGGGACGCATCGTCGTGCAGGCCGACGGGCAGCTGAAGACGGGACGGGATGTGGCCATCGCCTGCCTGCTGGGGGCCGAAGAGTTTGGATTCTCCACCGCTCCCCTGATAACCCTGGGGTGCATCATGCTCCGGAAGTGCCACCTGAACACCTGCTCCGTGGGCATAGCCACCCAGGACCCCGACCTGCGGGCACGGTTCGCAGGCAAGCCTGAGCATGTCATCAACTACTTCTTCTTCATAGCTGAACACCTGCGGGAGATCATGGCCCGGCTGGGCTTTCGGACGGTGGCCGAGATGGTGGGGCGGGTGGATGTCCTCGAAACCGAGGCGGTCATATCCCACTGGAAGACCCGAGGTATCGACCTCTCCAACCTGCTGCACATGCCCCAGGTACCTGGGGATGTGGCCACCCACTGCATCCAGGAACAGGACCATGGCTTGGAAGGCGTCATCGACAGGGAGCTTATCGCCCGGTGCGCCGATACCCTCAAGAACAGGTCCCCTATCAAGCTCAGCTACCCAATACGCAATCATCAACGCACGGTGGGCGCCATGCTGAGCGGAGAGGTCTCCCTACGCTACGGCGAGGACGGCCTTCCCGACGACACCATCCAGGTCGAGTTCAAGGGCTCCGCCGGACAGAGCTTCGGCGCCTTCCTGACAAAGGGAGTGAGTCTCTTCCTGGAGGGCGACGCCAACGACTACATCGGCAAGGGGCTTTCGGGAGGGAAGATCGTCGTTTACCCTCCTGCAAAGTCCACCTTCCGCCCCGAAGAAAACGTGATCGTCGGCAACGTGGTGCTGTACGGCGCCACCGAGGGCAAGATGTTCATCCGCGGCGTGGCCGGCGAGCGATTTGCTGTGCGGAACAGCGGGGCCGAGGCTGTGGTGGAGGGAGTCGGCGACCATGGATGTGAGTACATGACCCGGGGTACCGTCGTGGTGCTGGGTCCGACGGGGCGCAACTTCGCCGCCGGGATGAGCGGCGGCATCGCATACGTGCTCGATGAAGAGGGGACCTTCCACCAGCGCCACAATCCCGAGATGGTGGACCTGGAGCCGGTGGAGGATGAACGGGACAAGCGGGAGCTGAAGTCCCTTATCGAAGAACATTACCGGCACACCGGCAGCGGCAGGGCCAAGCAGGTGCTGGACGGATGGGAGAGCATGCTGGCCAGGTTTGTGAAGGTGTACCCGCGGGCTTACCGACGGGCATTGGAAGAAGCAGCCGCGCTGGGAGGCGCATC
>JAGWBF010000023.1:45908-49969 GCA_021296025.1 Dehalococcoidia bacterium
GTCCAGGAGCGCATCCAGGACTATGATGAGTTCTACCAGGAATGGCCCGAAGAGCGCATCCGCGAGCAGGGCGCCCGGTGCATGAACTGCGCCGTGCCCTTCTGCCACACAGGCTGCCCCCTGGGAAACATCATCCCCGACTGGAACGACCTGGTGTACCGGGGACGCTGGCAGGAAGCTGTCGCATCCCTGTTATCCACCAACAACTTCCCGGAGTTCACAGGGCGCATCTGCCCTGCCCCCTGTGAAGGTTCCTGTGTGCTGGCCATCAACGAGGAACCTGTGACCATTGAGTACATCGAGAAGGCCATCAGCGACCGGGGTTTCCAGGAGGGCTGGATTGAGGCCCAACCCCCGTCAGTGCGTACCGGCAAGAAGGTGGCTGTGGTGGGATCTGGGCCCGCAGGTTTGGCCGCGGCCCAGCAGCTCAACCGGGCGGGACACCATGTGACCGTCTTCGAGCGGGACAACTACATCGGCGGGCTGCTGACCCTGGGCATACCCGACTTCAAGCTGGACAAAGCCCTCGTCCAACGGCGCGTGGAGCTCATGGAGCAGGAAGGGATCGAGTTTTGCACGGGCGTCAACGTGGGCCACGACTTATCAGCCCAGGAACTGACCGACAATTTCGATGCTGTGTGCCTGGCCGGGGGCGCCACCCAAGCCCGCGACCTGGATGTGCCGGGCAGGGAGCTGAAGGGCATCCACCTAGCCATGGAGTACCTGACCCAGCAGAATAAGCTTCTGGCCGGAGAGGTCGTCGCCCCTGGAGAGCGGATCACCGCCGAGGGCAGGCGGGTGGTCATACTGGGCGGAGGCGACACGGGAGCGGACTGCCTTGGCACCGCCCACAGGCAGGGCGCCGAGGTGGTCTATCAGTACGAGCTGCTGGATTCGCCTCCCGCCAGCCGCAGCTCCGGCAACCCCTGGCCTCAATGGCCCATCATCATACGGTCCTCGGCTGCCCATGAAGAGGGTGGCCTGCGGGACTACAGCATATTGACCAAGGCCTTCTCAGGGCAGAACGGGCAGGTGGAGAAGCTGCACGCCGTCAGGCTGAAGTGGGTGCCCGGAGGGCCCGGCGGCCGCCCGGTGATGGAAGAGATACCCGGCAGCGAGTTCGACCTGGATGTGGACCTGGTGCTGCTGGCCTTGGGATTTCTCCACCCGGAGCATGGCGGTCTCTTGACCGACCTCGCCCTGGAGCAGGATGCCCGGGGCAACGTCAAGGTGGACGCCCAACGGATGACCAGCAAGCCAGGCGTATTCGCCGCAGGAGACATGTCCCGCGGGCAGTCCCTGGTAGTGTGGGCCATAGCCGAAGGGCGGGAAGCCGCCCACCACATGGACGCCTACCTTATGGGCTCCACCCAGCTGCCCCGCTCCCTCCGCTAGGCCGACTCTCAGGGTCATTCCCCTTCTTCCGTGGGGCGGACTTGGAACAACCTCGTAGTTCCCGCAGTAGTGGCGACCTATGCCCCTCCGATTTCCACGCCCTTCGTCATTGCTGCGAAGGCCGCAATGACGGGGAAGCCCTTCGCCACACCCAACCATTCGTCGTTCCGCCTGATTTTCGTCGTTTGCGCGGGAGTGACGGTTATTGGGGCGAAAACGCCTTTCGTCACACCTAAGCCTTCCTCAAGCCCAGTACTCCGATTGCCACGCCTTTCGTCATTGCGGCGAAGGCCGCAATCCAGAACGGAGCATTGCCGGCTTCCAGGCCGGCTCCATCGTCCCAGTGAGCATTACATTAGGGTGCCGGGCCCCTGCCTGACTTTCCTGGATTGCGGCGTAGGCCGCAATGAGGGAGCGGCCCTTCGTCACACCCAGTCATTCGTCGTTCCGCCTGATTTTCGTCGTTTGCGCGGGAGTGACGGTTTTTGGGGCGAAACCGCCTTTCGTCATTGCGGCGTGGGCCGCAATCCAGGACGGAGCATTGCCGGCTTCCAGGACTCTTCTATTGTCCCAGAGAGCACTATAGTGGGGTGCCGGACCCCAGCCTGAATTTCCTGGATTGCGGCGTAGGCCGCCCCGTCGTTGCGGCCCTTCGTCATGCTCAACCATTCGTCGTTCCCGCCTTCTTTTCGTCGTTTGCGCGGGAGTGACGTTCTATCCCCGCCCGCCCTTCGAACTCTCTCGGGCGAACGGATAGCCCTGAAATCACACCGCCCACTGCTCCCCACGGTAGGCCATCTCCCAGAAGAGGTACTCGTACCTGAAGCTGGTCAAGTAGGTGCCTTCCATCCGCACAAGCTCCGAGGGTACGGCCTCCTCAGCAAGCTGGTCCGCCTTGGAGCGGGCCCACAGGGCCAGGGCTACGTACTCGGGGTCGGTGTACATATCGATCCACTGGGAGTAGAGAGGAGCATGGGCGGGCTTGCCCCTCCTGGACAGGTGGTCGCCTATCTCCCAGTAACCCCATTGGCAGGGCAGGAAGCAGGCCGCCAGCTGGCCAAAGGAACCCTGGTGGGCAACGTTCAGCAGGAAGTTGGTGTAAGCCATGGTGGTGGGCGCCGGGCGGGTGCTCTCCAGCTCGTCTGTGGTGATGCCGAACTGGGCGCAGTAGCTGCGGTGTAGGTCCATCTCGACGTTTAATGTGCCGTCCAGGAGTTTGGCGAACCAGCCCATGGTCTCCAGGTCGGGCGCCCTGGCCGACGCCAGGGCCAGCATCCTGCTGTACTCGATCAGGTACACGTAGTCCTGGCAGATGTAGTACTTGAAGGCCTCCACATCCAGGCTCCCGTCACCGATTCCCGTGATGAAGGGGTGCTCCAGGATGGCCCGGCGTATCTCCGTGGCCTTCTCTTCGGCATCATCTGCAAATCCCAAACCGGCACCTCCTAAGGCGGTATCTCTGTCCCAACCTCCAGAGAGATTACCATAGGCGGCCTGGAAACCCGGCCGCCTAGAAGACCAGTGGGCCCAGTCTGTCCAGCCGGCTTGCGGCGGGCGGTCGGGAATTGGGACCTTGAAGACGGGTTACCCAATGTTGACAACCAGACTTTCTCTTGATATAGTGTCTCGTTCTTGAAGATGAACAAGCAAGATATAAGCGTAAATAATCGATATGTAGTATCGTTAAATGGCTTGGTGTACCAGCCGACAAACCTGATAGCCGCGCTGGTGGAACGAGGCCATAGGGCCACTGCTCCCAGGAAAGCCATAGTCGCGTTCCTGGAGCAGGCGAATGAAGGCCTTACGGCGGAGGCTATCAACGAAAAGCTGCCTTCAGTGGGCAGAGCTACGGTATACCGGACCATCAAACTCTTGCTCGAGGTGGGAGTGGTCTGCAAGATCCCCATGATGGACGGGTCCCACCTGTACGGCCTTACTCGTTCCGTCTGCCTCCTGTGTGGTGCGATGGTCGAGTTCAAGGCGGGTACCCTCAATCGGTCGCCCAGGGCTGCGGACGCCGGCACCCCGGGGCAGCCTGTCGACCACCACATCGAGCTGACCATGACCTGCGACTATTGCCGAGCCGACGAGGATAAGTAGGGGGAGTTGTTCCAACCATCTGAAACCTCGATGCCGCAGGTCAAATGATGATACTCCATATCACTAGAAGCTAAACACAGAGACGGCTCGTCTCGATTTTCATATCTGGCAAATAAAAGCAATAACTGGAAGGAGAACATGGAATGTTAATGGTACTAGGTCTTAATAGGTACTTTGGACGTCTGGCCCAGGTGTTGGCTTTGGGCCTCGTCCTATTCGGAGTGGCTTTCCTGCTTGGCTGCTCAGGAAGCCAGGACCCTCAGGATACGGAAATGCCGTTGCCAACTGCCACATCAACCGTCGTCCAGCCAACCCAGGAGGCGCCGAGTCCCACGCCAGTTCCAACAAGCACGGATGCAGTCACGGCTACCCCCTCCAGGGAGCCGATCCAAGTAGTGGCAACCTCAAACATTGTAGTTGACTGGGCCGAGGTCATAGGTGGAGATAGGGTTGAGGTCTTCGGCTTGGTGGCGCCGGGCAGCGATCCCCATTCCTTCGTGCCAGGGGCTGGCGACGTTGCCAAGGTAGAGGACGCGGACGTTTTGCTGACCGTTGGTCTTGGCCTT
>JAGWBF010000111.1 GCA_021296025.1 Dehalococcoidia bacterium
GTAAGCTGGTCCAGGGTCAGGGCACAACTTATGTCCAGTACCTTGATCTGCTCTGGTCGGTGAGAAGGGCAGCAGGCATGGCCGACTTCCCGGAGCTCGACCGGTTCCTGTGGTGGCTGGCCAAGAAAGGGAAGGAGGGAAACCCTTCTCGCAATGGAGTCCCTGCACCCATCAACGGGCAGGACCCCGAAACCAAGATACCTACAAAATAGGAGGAACTCTCGGTGGCATTGGTAAGTGTAGTTATGGGAAGTGCTTCGGACGAGGCAGTGGTCGGACAATCCGCCGCCGTCCTGGAGCAGATGGGGATCGATTACGAGGTCAAGGTGATGTCTGCCCACCGTACCCCGGAACAGGTGCGCCAGTACGCCAAGGAAGCCCGTGACAGGGGCACGGAAGTGTTCATTGCTGCGGCCGGAGGCTCGGCCGGCCTACCCGGGGTGATCGCATCCTGGACGACGCTGCCTGTGATAGGTGTGCCCCTGGCGAGCAGCGATTTGAACGGGCTGGATGCCCTCATGGCAATCGCCCAGATGCCGCCGGGTATTCCCGTGGCTTGCGTTGCCGTGGGTAGCTGGGGCGCCCGCAACGCCGCCTTCCTGGCAGCGCAGATTTTGGGCCTCAAGTATGATACGATAAGACAGGCTTATGACCAGTACAGGGACAAACTTCAGCAAGGCTAGCCCCTCCCCCGCACGGGCTGCCAGCCAAGGGCAGATGCCCCAAGAGACCAAACCAGTAGCCGTCATCTCCGACTTCGATGACACTATCGCCATCGAGAACGTAGCCGAGCTCCTGTTTGAAGAGCTTTGCTCTGACCAGGGATGGCGGGAGCTAAGGCAGCAGTCCCGGGATAAGCTAATCTCCCTCAAGGACTACCAGGAGCGGGCCTTCCGCATGACCGGCGCCAGCCTGGAGGAGATACAGGCAAAGGTCAAGGAGAAGGTCACCCTTCGTCCCCACTTTAAGGACCTCTGGGACTACACCCAGCAGGCCGGCATCCCGCTGGTCATCGTCAGCCTTGGCATGGACTTCTACATAGAAGCCCTTCTTGCTAGGGAAGGGTTGGACAGCATCCCGCGGTTCTCCGCTTCTGGTGAATTCTCCAACGAGACCATCTCCTACAGCTATCCATATACCTGGGATGGTTCCGGAGCTTCACCCCTCGAGGTGTGCAGCCAGTGGGGTACCTGCAAGTGCAGCATCGTGAACGGCTTTATACAAGAAGGATATGCGGTCAACTACATCGGTGATGGCAGGTCCGACATGTGCCCGGCATCGATGGCAGACCATATATTTGCGCGCAGCTACCTGGCGGAGCTGTGCCAGGAAAAGCAGCTGGCGTACACACCCTTCGAGACCTTCATGGATGTGGTCCAAGGGCTCAAGGCCAGAGCCGGAGTTGAAGCATCATGATTGACCGATACTCCCGCCCCGCAATGAAGCTGGTCTGGTCCGATGAGAACAAGTACGACAAGTGGCTTGCCGTAGAGCTGGCGGTGTGCGAAGCATGGGCCGAGGAAGGCACCATTCCGGACGAAGATATGCGGAAGCTGAGAAACGCCGGCTTCGATGCTGCCCGGATGGACGAGGTGTTCCAAAGGACCCGGCATGATATGACGGCTTTCCTGCGCTCGGTCACCGACAACCTGGGAGACGAAGGGCGATGGTTGCACCTTGGCCTCACCTCCAGTGACGTTATGGATACTGCTCTCAGCCTGCAGATGGTAGAGGCGGCCGCCCTGCTTATTCAGGGAGCAAAGGAGCTGAGGGACACCCTGGAAAAGATGGCCCGGACATATAAGGACACTCCTATGATGGGGCGCACCCATGGAATTCACGGAGAGCCGATCACCTTCGGCCTCAAGCTGGCCCTGTGGTGGGATGAGACCCGGCGCAACGTCGAGCGCCTGGAGCAGGCTACGCTCAACATCAGCGTAGGAAAGATATCAGGGGCAGTAGGCACCCATGCGACGGTGTCGCCCGGCATCGAGACCAGGGTCTGCTATAGGTTGGGACTGGATGTGGCGCCCATCTCCAGCCAGATCATCCAGCGAGACCGGCACGCCCACTTTCTTTCGGCCCTAGCCATAACGGCTGCATCCCTTGAGAAGTTTGCTACCGAGATCAGGTCCCTCCAGCGCACGGAAGTGCGGGAGGTCGAGGAGCCCTTCGGCGAAGGCCAGACAGGGTCCTCAGCTATGCCGCACAAGCGCAACCCCGAGCTTTCCGAGAGAGTGTGCGGGCTGTCCCGCCTTATACGTGGGCACCTGGTAACCGCGCTGGAAAACGTTGCTCTCTGGCACGAGCGGGACATCAGCCATTCGTCCGCGGAGCGGCTGATCCTCCCCGATTCATGCTTGGCCCTGGACTACATCCTGGCGTTGTTTAACCAGGTTATGCAGGGCCTGAGGGTGTACCCGGACCGGATGTGGCAGAACATGGAGAGCACCCGCGGCGTGCTCTTCAGCCAGAGGGTGCTACTATCCCTTGTGGAGAAGGGTCTGGCAAGGGACAAGGCATATCATCTGGTCCAGACTAATGCTATGCGCAGCTGGGATGAGGGAGAGGACTTCCGGGAGCTTACGAGGAAAGACGATGCCATCCAGACGTATATCTCCAGTGACGAAATGGACGATCTTTTCGATTACAGCTACTACCTACGATACGTGGATGAGACCTTCGAGCGGGTAGGGCTGCAGACTGCGGAGGCGATCAATGCAACAACAAGATGAGGTGGGGGAGTAAATGGCGACAGGCATAACTCAGGATATGCTCTATCAAGGGAAGGTAAGGGACGTATACAACCTGCCCGGGTCCGTGCTCGGTCCAGGCCAAAAGAACGCATTGCTGTTTGTAGCATCGGACAGGATCTCAGCTTTCGACGTAGTGCTTCCGACCCTTATACCCGATAAGGGAAAAGTACTGAACCAGAATTCAGCCTTCTGGTTCGACAAGACACAGCACATCCTGCCCAACCACATGCTCCAGGTCGTGGAGCCAGGGTGGCTGTCTAGCATCGAGAACCAGACGACTGTCTCGGAGCTTGCTCCATTTGCCCATAGGGGTATGGTAGTCAAGCGAGCAGAGCGCATCGACATAGAGTGCATCGTCCGGGGATACCTGGCTGGTTCGGCGTGGAGCGAGTACAAGGCAAGCGGCACCGTTTGGGGCCAGAGCTTCCCTGAAGGAATGAAGGAAGGCCAGCTTCTCGAAAGACCCCTGTTTACGCCAACGACGAAGGCGGAAGAGGGACACGACGAGAGCATGACCAACCAGCAGGTTGTGGATATGGTGGGACAGGACCTGGCCCAGCGCAATGCCCATGAGAATGCCAGCGAGCGAGGCAGCATTCAGGCCGACACCAAGATGCAGTTCGGCCTGTTGGATGGACAGCTCATCCTGATCGATGAGCTGTTTACCCCTGATTCCAGCCGGTTCTGGGATGCATCCGCCTATGAACCAGGGAAGTCCCAGCCCAATTACGACAAGCAATACGTCAGGGACTGGCTCATTGATCAGGGCTGGGACCGGGAGCCTCCTGCACCGGAGCTACCCGACGATGTCGTCAGGCTGACCCAGGAACGATACCTGGAAGCCTACCAGCGCTTAACGGGCCGGGACCTGTCCGACAACTGATGAATTCCAGGAGCAGTTAATTGCCTCAAAGCAACCAAAGACGAGGTGGGAGAAGGCGCTCTTCCCGTGGCATCCGTGGAGGGTCGTCGGGCCGACGGTCCGGTGGGCGGGGGGGCGTTCAAACACCTCCAGGAGGGGGGCGTAACCGATTGGGCAGGCGCCTTACCCGCTGGGTCGTGGTTGGCGTCGTCGCGGTGGTCGCTATCCTCATCATCTTCAGCTTTGCAATCACCGCCATAGACCCCGGGGGTACACTGGGCAATGACTCTGGG
>JAGWBF010000112.1 GCA_021296025.1 Dehalococcoidia bacterium
TCAGAAGGGCGAGCAGGGAAGGCATAGGGATGGTGGTGGAAGGTAGCCACTTCATCCCGGGCATACTTGACCCGGCTTCCTTGGGCGCCGATGTCATGTGCATCCTCGACGTACCCGACAGGGCGGAGCTGACCGAACGGGCCCACAGCCAGAACCATGCCAAGAGGGCCCTATCGGGGGAGCAGAGTCAGCGCTTGGCTGAGCTGCAGGAGGCCATCCTGTCCATGGCCCGAGAGAACGGGGACCCTGTAGTTGTTAACAACGACCTCAAATCAGCAATCGCCCAGATCAAGTCTCTGGTAGGTATGTAATAACTCCACCCCCTACGGTCCGGGAGCAGAGAATCCGGCATTGGCGCGCCCGGCAGGACTCGAACCCGCAACCCCTGGGTCCGAAGCCCAGTGCTCTATCCATTGAGCTACGGACGCGTTCTTCTTACTGGATGCTGGTGCAGTGTTCCGGTTGGGGTGAGCGGTGGGATTCGAACCCACGATCTCCTGAGCCACAGTCAGGCGCCTTGGACCCCTTGGCTACGCTCACCGTACCAAAGGTGAATCCGCACCAGAGGGTAGTCTAAGTAATATCCCTTCGACAGTCAATCATTGACCATTAGTGGCCAAGTCGAGGGTCAGGTCGATTAGGGCCCGCGTCGGGACGCCCGTGCCTCCCTTCACGACGTAACCGCTCTCTTCACTGCTCAGGAATGTGCCAGCAATGTCCAGGTGTACCCAAGGGGTGTCTTCAACGAACTCCGACAGGAACTGGGCGGCGGTGATGGAGCCGGCTGGCCTTCCGCCGACGTTCTTCATGTCGGCAACGTTGCTCTTGAGCTGCTCTTTGTACTCATCGTACATGGGAAGCTGCCATATTCGCTCCCCTGTCGCCATTCCAGCCTTTGTGACCTTGTCCATCAGCTCCTGGTTGTTGGTCATGGCACCGCTGCAGGCGTGTCCCAGGGCTATGATGATCGCGCCGGTAAGGGTGGCTATGTCCACCAGCTTGGTTATGCCCATCTCCCTGGCATAATGCAGGGCGTCAGAGAGCACGAGGCGGCCCTCAGCGTCGGTGTTGATGACCTCGACGGTCTTGCCGCTCATGCTCCGTACCACATCTCCCGGTCTTTGGGCCGATCCGCCGGGCATGTTCTCTGTTGCAGCGACCATGCCCGTCACGTTGATCTTCGGCTTCAGCTGGCCGATGGCCTGCATTGCTGCGATCACCGACGCCCCGCCGGCCATGTCACCCTTCATATCCTCCATGTTGGCGGCCGGCTTGATGGAGATTCCTCCTGTGTCGAAGGTGATCCCCTTGCCAATGAGGCCAAGGTTGTTCTCCGGGTTGTTCGGGTCCCCCTCGTACTTGAGCACAATGAGCTTGGGGGGTTCGTCGCTTCCCTGGGCAACTCCCAGGAAAGCCCCCATGCCCATCTCCTTCATGTCGTCACGGTCGATCACCTTCAGCTCCAGGCCGTGCTCCTCAGACACCTGCCGGGCAGCATCGGACATGCGTGTGGGGGTCATGACGTTGGCGGGTTCGTTTACCATGTCCCTGGCTATCATCGCAGCCTCGGCGATGATTCTTCCCCGTGCTATGCCACCTTCCAAACTGGAGACCTTGTTCTGGTCCATCTCCACGACCAGGAGCTCATCCAGTTCTCTGGCGTTCTCTTCGGGATTCTTGGTGAGATAAGTCTTGAAGCGGTAGAGCCCGAGGAGGCTTCCCTCCGCCAGTCCCTGGCCCGCATCTGCGGAATTCAGCCCGCCTACGCCCGCCCCATGGGCAACGGTTGCTGCCTTCCGTATGTCCAGCTTACGCAGGTACCGGCAAGCGCTCCCCATGGTCTTGCGAACTACCTCGACGTCGAACTCATCGGATTTTCCCAAGCCCAGCACAACGACCCTGCTCGCCGGGATCTTGCCGAATGTGTGGATGAGGGTGGTCTCACCCTTCTTTCCCTTTATTTCGCCGTCGCTGATTAGCTGCGTGATTGCGCCATCTAAAGCCTTATCCACGGCGCCCGTTGCGCCACCCGGGGCCTCTACTCCCTCGAACAGGTTCACGACGATGGCGGGAGCATCCACTTGTGCTATGTCACCTTGGACTAATTTGATGTCCACATTTCCTCCTTTGAAGAAGATTCGTATATCCATCGATTGGCTTCTTGAGCTACTTGGTCCAGGACCGGCCAGATTTCATTCGACGTGTCCACCACGTGGTGCTCTCGACTAATGGGTTCCGCCGAAGGCTTCATGTCCATGTAAACCTTCCAGTCGGCATCGGAATTATCTTCCCGCCCGCCGGAGTGCCCCCTCTGTTCCAACCTTCTTTGTACCACATGGGAAGGAGCTATGGTCCGCACCAGAATGAGCTTGGCTTGGGATCGCTTGGCAATATTGTAGAAGACCCAGCGGTTTCGCTCTATGAGGTTGGTGGCATCAACCAGCACCGAGATGTTCTGCCGAAGCAACCTCTCGGCGACTATGTGGAGGGCGTCGAAGGTGCGCCCGCTCTCGGAAGGGAGGTAGGTTGGTTTCGGGAACAGCGCCTTTCGGATTCCGTCGCTTTCCAGGACTATGATTGGACAGCGGGATGCCATCTGCCTGGCAAAGTAGGATTTTCCTGTGCCGGGAAGTCCCGAGAGCATGATCATCACCGGCTGAACCGAGGGGATTGGCAACGCGGGCAGTCTTGCGATCAGATAGGATGCATCCTCAGAGGCGATGGATGCCCTCGTACTTGGTTGTTGCATGATAGATGTCCCTTAGTCCTGCTTCGCGATGGTGCTGGGCGGGGTCTGTCCTTCAGACTCAGGCATGTCTTCATCGGGGAAGAACGCGAGCCCTACGACTCCAGGGCCCAGGTGGGCGCCCATCACAGGTGTAAATTCGCTGATGATGATATTGCGGCAAGTCAGCTCTTTGGACAGGAGTTCGCACAGGACCTCAGCGTCCTGAGCAGCGTTGGCGTGCATGACGTTCATGTGAACTGCCTGGCCTCCCACCCTCGATCTGGCCAGGTCGGCCAGCTTTCTGATGCCGGTTGGCCGGCTGCGCAGTTTGCCTATAACCTTGGCCTCGCCCAGGCTCAGCTCGGCTATGGGCCTTATCCCCAGGATAGAGCCTGCCCAGGCGGCTACCTTGGGGACTCGACCGCCTTTCTTGAGGTAATGCAAGGTTTCCACGTATGCCAGCAGGGTGACCTTGGGAATCAGGTTCTTCACGGCGTCGGCTATGTAGGATAGAGATTCTCCCCGATTAGCCAGGTGGGCAGCTTCCAGGGCGATAAGGCCGTGGGCTCCCGCCGC
>JAGWBF010000024.1 GCA_021296025.1 Dehalococcoidia bacterium
TCCACGTCGGGTGCATAGGGCCGGTCACGGCCTCTGCCGGCAGCGAACGAGGGCGTGACATAGCTTTCGTGGCCCAAGAACATACTATCCAGGGCTTGGTGGATGGATTGATGGATTTCTGCGATCGGGGGGAGAAGAATTAAGTTGACCGGCTTTCCCTTAACACGTCTGCGCCGCCTTAGAGAGAAGGAGTCCCTGCGCGCCTTGTCCAGGGAGACTCATCTATCCGTGTCGGACTTCATCTACCCCATGTTCGTCACCCACGGGCGCAATATCCGCCACAGCATCGAACCCCTGCCGGGCTGCGATCAGCTCTCGCTGGACTACGTGCTGGAAGAAGCCATGGAGGCGGCCGACCTGGGCATCCGGGGCATCATCCTGTTCGGCATCCCCCAGAGCAAAGACCCCCTGGGGGAAGAAGCCTACGATGAACAGGGGATCGTCCAGGAGGCGGTCAGGGCCATCAAACAGGCTGTGCCGGACCTTATGATAGTAACCGATGTATGCCTGTGCGAGTACACCGACCACGGCCACTGTGGTGTAGTGGACAACGGGCGCATAGACAACGATGCGACGTTGCAGCTACTCTCCGGGACCGCCTTGTCCCATGTGCTAGCGGGAGCGGATATGGTGGCGCCGTCAGCTATGATGGACGGGCAGGTCGGGGCCATTAGGAACGCTTTGGACGCCAGCGACTTCGAACAGGTCCCCATCATGGGGTACTCAGCCAAGTTTGCTTCCGCCTTCTATGGACCCTTCCGCGTGGCTGCCGAGTCGGCGCCTAATTTCGGCGATAGGCGGAGCTACCAGATGGAGCCTGGCAACCGCCGCATGGCGATGCGGGAGATCGAAACGGACATAGAGCAAGGGGCCGACATCGTAATGGTAAAGCCGGCCCTGGCCTATCTGGATGTCCTGGCCAGGGCTAGGGAGCGGTTCGACCACCCCATGGCTGCCTACAACGTCAGCGGTGAATACTCCATGGTGAAGGCGGCCGGGGCGGCTGGGTGGATCGATGAACAGGCGGTGATGCTGGAAACACTAAGCTCCATAAAGCGGGCGGGGGCCGACATCATCCTGAGCTACCATGCTAAGGAGGTGGCCCGGCTGCTCCGCGAGATGGGTGGCGTGTATTAGGCGGCGCCCTCAATGTCTGTTATTGGGGAGTGACTAGGTATGCCAGCTCGAACGGGAGCCGAGTTCCTTCAGGGGTTGAAAGAAGCCCAGGCTGAGGTCTGGATTCGAGGTGAGAGGGTGGATGACGTCACCTCCCACAAATCCCTCCAGGGCTGCGCCCGGTCTCTGGCATCCCTGTACGACATGCAACATGACCCCCAGCTTAAGAGCGAGATGACCTATGAGTCCCCCACCACCGAGGACCCGGTGGGGCTTTCCTTTCTCGTTCCAAGGTCAACGGAAGACCTGGAGAAGAGACGCGCCATGATGACGAACTGGGCTAGGTCCAGCTGCGGCATGATGGGAAGGAGCCCCGACTTCCTTAACGTGGTGATCACGGCGTGGGGCACCGCCGGAGAATTCTTCGCCAGGAACCGGCCCGAATTCCAGAAGAACGTCGAAGACTACTATGTGTATGCCCGGGAGAACGACCTTACCCTTACCCACACGCTGCTTAACTTCCAGAAAAGCAGACGGGCGGGAGTGATCGACAACATCGATGAGCAGATCGCCCTGACCATCGTCAAGGAGACGGATGCTGGGGTTGTGGTGAAGGGCAGCCGACTCCTAGCCACCCTGGGGCCCCTCTCTGACGAGATCGCGGTGTATCCCACCAGGACCCATATGGTCGGTGAAGAGGCGTGGCGCCAGTCCTTCGCCTTCGCCATACCTTGCAACACTCCGGGCATGAAGTTCCTCTGTCGAGAGAGCGTGGACCATGGGCGCTCCTCCTTCGATCATCCCCTTGGATCTCGCTTCGAGGAGATGGACTCCATAGTTATATTCGATAATGTCCTTGTTCCCTGGGAGCGCATGTTCCTCCTGGGCGATGTAGAGATTTGCAACACTTACGGGGCCCAGACGGGCTACACCCTGCACACAGGGCACCAGGTGACTACCAGGAACGTCGCCAAGACGGAGTTCATGCTGGGCTTGGCCTCCCTGATGGTCAAGACCCTGGGGTCCGGCGATATCGACGTGAACCAGCAGAGGGTTGCCGAGATGATCGTTTACCTTGAGGTCACCAAGGCCTGCCTTAGGGCCGCGGAGGCCGATGCCTTCGAGAACAAGTGGGGCGTAACGTGTCCCGACCCCGCCCCACTGAATGCCGCCCGTCAGCTCTTTGCCGAAACCCTCTATCCCAGGATGGTGGAGATAGTCCAGCTTCTGGGTTCCAGCAGCCTGATGGCCCTCCCCACGGAAGCAGACTTCGAAACCGTATTGTCCCCCGACGTAAGCCGGTACCTGGCTACGGATACCGCAACAGCCAGGGATAGAGCTAAGTTGTTTCATCTGGCGTGGGATGCAGCCTGCAGCGCTTTCGGTGGACGACAGCTGCTGTACGAGCGCTACTTTGCCGGCGACCCTGTGCGGAATGCTATGCTGATGTACAGCAGCTACGACTCCGGGCCGCTGGTCGATAGGGTCAAGGAGTTCCTCGACTGGGAGGAGTAGGCCCAAGTTCCAACACATCATAGGAGGTAACGGCTATGGCTAAGGACTTTACCGTGTGCGTGGGAACCCTGGGTTCCGGGATCTGGAGAAGCACCGACGGCGGGGAAAGCTGGAGCAGGGCACGGGGGAATTTCCCAATGGACTGCCGGGTGTACGGCGTAACAGCGCACCCAAAGGACCCTGCCGTCATCCTTGCCGGCACCCATGCAGGCATCTATCGCAGCGATGATCGCGGGGCTACCTTCGAACAGCTCGATGCCCCTTTCAACGATGTAGATGTGTGGAAGATAGCTTTCGACCAGACCAACCTGGACAATATCTTTGCCGGCACCAGGCCGGCCGCCATCTATCGTTCCCAGGACGGGGGTCAGCATTGGGACAAGCTGCCCGTTGATATAGTGGAGGAGTGTCCAAACGTCGGTGTGCCCAGGGTGACGGGCCTGACCGTGGACCCCACCGACGGAAACAACATCTGGGTTGGCGTCGAGGTGGATGGTGCCCGCCGGAGCCTGGATGGGGGCAACACCTGGACCAGGGTTGCCGGGGGGGTCGATGACCCTGACATTCACGACACCATGGTCTGCGCAGTCAATCCCAAGACGGTGCTTATAAGCACGCCGATGGAAATATTTGCCAGCACCGATTCGGGAGAAGCCTTCCGGCGGCTGGAGGTGCACAAGAGCTTTCCCATGCCCTACTGCCGTGAGCTTGCCCAGCGTCCCGACGACCCCAGCGTGATCTTCGTGGGCAACGGGAACGGCGCCATGGGCGATACAGGGGCCATCCAGCGCACCAAGGACCTGGGGGAGTCATGGGAGACTCTGAACCTCCCCGTAATCCCCAATGCTCCCATCTGGTCCTTTGCCACCAATGCTGCAGACTCCGACCTGGTACTGGCATGCAGCCACTATGGCCAGGTATTTGCATCCGCCGACGGAGGCGACTGGTGGATAAAGATGCGCCGGGAGTTCACCGAGATACGGGGACTGGCCTGGGTGCCCAACTAGCACCTGCCCAGCGCCGGATACGCCGGAAGTTGCGGCTCCGGTAGGTACTCGCTAAAATACCAGTCGGACGATAACTCGCCCAACTTGATTTCGGGAGGAGTTCATGAAGGTCGCTCGGAGCTTGTTTGCTGCTATCAACCGGGTACTTCCCGCGGAGGTAGCATATGCCCACTGTGACATACCCTGTGGTATCTACGACCCAATCCAGGCCAAGATAGCCGCCCAGACGGTGCAGAAGATGGTGCTGCGGATTCAGGCCCTGGAGGAGGGCGACAGCCACACAGCCTACGCCAACACCATGTCCCGCTACATAGCTGTTAAGGAACAGCACGCTGACTTGTGCAAGAAGGAGCTGGACATCCTCTGGCACGACTATTTCAACCCGACCCACCTGGAGAAGTACCCAGACATCCACACCACCTTCTGGCAGGCCAACAAGCTGGCTGCCCGGAACAAGCAGAACGTGGATATGGATGCAGCGAAGCAGCTTGTGGCTACCGTGGACGAAATAGCCACCATATTCTGGGCCACCAAGAACGTGGACTACAAGGATGCGGTTGCCGAGGTGCGCTTCGGGTCCTAGCAGCGTCCGGGGTTGTCGGGGTGCGTCGCTCCCTCAAGAAGAGCGACGTAGTCCCAACCCCCACATCTAGGAATGTATGGCGTGGATACCGAATATCGGGCTGCTGATCAGGTTGATGGACCTGCTGACTGCAGCCCGATATGTTGTTCAGGGTGATAGCATGCTGCCGAACCTGGAGGAGGGGCAGTACATTCTCGTAAACCGGCGGGCCTACCGCCGGGCGAACCCCTCCCGTGGCGATGTGGTGGTGCTCCGGCACCCTGCCCGGCCGGGCAGGAGCTACATCAAGAGGATCGTTGCTTTGGCCGGTGACCTGGTGGAGGTCAGCGGGTCAAGAGTCTCCGTTGAATCATCGCCTCCCGCCCCGCTGGAGGACTGGGCTAGTCTTCAGGATGACGGTGACAGTTTACATGCCACCCAAAGGCAGGTGTATACCCTTGTCGATGGCCAATGTTTCGTTATGGGAGATAACCTGCGGGATAGCGACGACAGCCGCAATTTTGGCCCTGTGGACCTGGAGATGGTCCTGGGCAAATGCTGGATCAGGTACTGGCCTGTGTCCTCATGGAAGGTGCTTACCTAGTACTTGAACTCTTCCCGCACCGGGGCGAATATGTCCAGCACCTTGGCACGTACGTCGCCTGACCTGGCGTAGTGCTCCACTCCGCCGGGGATGACGTAGCCGTCGCCGGGCTTCAGAATGCGGGACTCTCCGGCGATGTTCATCTCCATCTCCCCTTCCAGCATCAGGCCTCCCTGCTCGTGGGGGTGGGTATGGTTGGGGACCTCGGAATGGGGTTCCAGCTCCACAATGGACAGCAGCTGCTTGTCTCCCCAGAAGGTGCGAGTTATGACCCCCGGAGCCAGCTGCTTGGCGTCCCTCTCATTAGGATCGAAAAAGTACATTACGTTCCCCCGCTTAGCTCAGAAGATGGATTCCGGTTGAAGTACCGGGCGATGCCCATTATACAGTCGCAGGACTCTCAATGGCGATTGCCTAGGTTGGAGCCCCAAGTTGTGGGCTGGTGTAAGAAGGGTTAGAATAGGCCGCAGTTCCGGCGAATTAGCGCCCTTCGGGAGGATGATATGGAATCGTGGCAAGAGGGGTTCGACAACAGGTTCACCCGCCAGTTTGGCCTGCCCATCGAGCGGGTGGCTACCAAGATTCAGGAAGTGCTCACCGAGGCAGTCAAAGACTACATATCCCAGTCTCCTTTCATGGTGATGGCCACCAGCAGCAAGGGGGGAGAGTGCGATGCTTCGCCCAAGGGAGGCAAGCCCGGGTTCGTGCGTATCGTGGACAATAACCATCTGCTTGTTCCAGACGTTGCGGGGAACAAACTTTTCCAGTCTTATTTGAACATGGATGGAAATCCCCACGTTGGGCTGCTCTTCTTTATTCCGGGGCGCACCGATATGGCCCGCGTAAATGGACGGGTCATCATGGTGGACCGCGAGGAGCTGGACCGTTGGGAAGTGGAGCACGAGATGTACTACTCGGAAGGAAACCGGGGTGTGCAGCAGGGGATAGTCGTTGAGGTTGAAGAAGCCTACACCCACTGCCCCAGGGCCCTCACCTACTCCAAGCTGTGGGATACCGACACAATCGCCGAAGGACAGAAGACAGCGCCGTCGGCCGCCACCCGCGTCCCCGCCCAGCCGGTCCAGGCCGCCCGTTAGCCAATTTACCGCCGCTTCGAGAGGAGTGACATGGGACCTGCCGATATTCCCTTCATGTCAGCCACCGAGCTTGCCGGTCAGATCCGGCTGAAGAACATCTCTCCCACTGAAGCCTGCCGAGCATACTTGGACCGCATTGAACAGGTGGACGACAAGCTCAACTCCTACATTACCATCTGCGGTGAGCAGGCACTGGCCGATGCCCGCCGGGCCGAGGTCGAAATAGCCCGGGGGGAGTACAAGGGCCCCATGCACGGCATCCCCGTGGCGGTAAAAGACCAGTTCAATACCAGCGGCATCCTTACCACCTCCGGCTCAACCATCCTCAAGGACTTCATCCCCGCCGAAGATTCGACGGTGGTGGCCAAGCTGAAGGATGCGGGTTCCATCCTCCTGGGCAAGCTCAACATGAGCGAGTTTGCCATGGGGGACGCCTTCCGACACCCCTATGGCAGGCCCCACAACCCATGGGACCTGGAGCGAAACCCGGGAACATCCAGCAGCGGCTCCGGGGCCGCCACAGCGGCATTCCTTTGCGCCACTTCAATCGGTGAGGACACAGGGGGTTCCATACGGGGACCGGCCACTTTTTGTGGGTTGGTGGGCATAAGGCCCAGCCAGGGAAGGGTCAGCCGATACGGCATGCTGGGTGCTGTCTGGTCCATGGACGTGGGCGGGCCGATATCCAGGACCGTCTCGGACTGTGCCATCACCTTGGAGGCAATTGCCGGCCACGACCCCAGGGACCCTTACACCTGGGATGTGCCGGTGCCCCACTACACCGACGCCCTGGACGGTAATATCCGCGGCGTGAAGATAGGGGTCATCCGGGAGCTGATGGACCATGAGTCCGTCGAACCGGAGATCGGAGATGCGGTCCGTTCAGCTATAGCGTCCTTGGGAGAGCTTGGAGCTACCATTCAGGATGTCTCCATCCCCCTAATTACCAGCAGCTCGGTGATCTTCGGCGCCATCTCCCAGGTCGAGGGCGCGGCAATCCAGCGGGACTGGATCAGGGACCGCCTGGATGAGTATGACCACAACGTCCGCATTCGCCAACTGACCGGGAGCGTGATACCCGCCCAAGCCTACTACAAGGCCCAGAGGCTGCGGACGTTGCTGAGGGACCAGATGCTGGATGCCCTCAAAACCGTAGATGTGCTGGTGCTTCCCACCTCATCAATCCCGGCTCCAAAGATACCGGCAGCGGCGGGAATCGGAAGCAAGGCCGAGGCGAAGGCCGTCTTCTCCGGGAGGAGGATATACACCAACCCGGGGAACCTGGCGGGAGTTCCGGCGCTCTCGGTGCCGTGTGGGTTTACCTCCGAGCCTCCCGAGCTTCCAATAGGCCTTCAGATCATGGGAAGCCCCTTCGACGAGGCGATCGTGCTGAAGGTGGCCCACGCCTACGAGCAGAACACCGACTGGCATACCCGCCGACCGCCCATTTAAGGTGTGCAGGCGCCAAGCCCTCGACGCCGATCATGCAAGCCCTCGATGACCTTAACACGCGTGTCGCTGCGTGTACCCGCTGTCCTCGCCTGGTTAACTATCTGGCCGATGTTTCCCGCACCAAGCGTCGCATGTACCGCACCCAGGAGTACTGGTCCAAGCCCCTCACGGGGTTTGGAGACCCCGACGCCCAACTCCTGCTCGTGGGGCTGGCTCCCGCAGCCCACGGCGGCAACCGGACAGGGCGCATGTTCACCGGAGACCGCAGCGGCGACTGGGTTTACGGCACCCTGCACAAATTCGGATTTGCCAGCCAGCCCAATGCCGACAACCGGGATGATGGCCTATACCTGACCAACGCGTACATCACATCTTCCCAGCGATGCGCGCCTCCTCAGAACAAGCCCCTGCGTGAGGAGCTCCTGAGCTGCCGTCCCTACCTGCTGGAGGAGCTGAAGCTCCTGGCCCGCGTCAAGGTTGTCGTCCCCTTGGGCAGGATCGCCTTCGACAGCTATATGTCGGCCTACAGAGAGCTGCACGAAGACGTTGACGTTGTTATCAAGCTGAGGCCCCAGTTCGGTCATGGTGTCCAGTCGGACCTGCCCGACGGAACTGTGCTCCTCAGCTCCTACCATCCCAGCCAACAGAACACCCAGACCGGTCGTCTGACAAGGGAGATGTTCGAGGGCATATTTTCCGCAGCCCGCCGAATTATCGACCTCCCTTAGGAAGCTTCCCTTGCGGACCTGGAACCGGCGTAGGGCCGGGAAGGGGCTGGAGGTCTAGGCTCCCCAGCGGCCAGGAAGCAGACCGATCCAAAGATGCTTAGGCCCACAATCACAACCAGGGGGATCGTGTAGCTTCCCTGGACATCGGCCATGAACCCCGCAAATAGGGGAATCGTAAAGGCCAGGAAGTTCATGGGGAGCTGAGAGAAACCGGTGATCTGCCCAAAGGCGCTTCTGCCGAAGTAAACTCCCCGGACGGCGTTGGTCAGGGGAACTCGGCCGCCGAACCCGATTCCAAGGAGCACACCAAACAGCAACGCGGTAGGAGCGTCGTTGGCGAAGATGAGAACGACCATGGACAAGCTCTGAATTATGGAGAATACGAACAGACCATACCTGCTGGGCATGCGGTCACCCACGTACCCTCCTATCAAGGTGAACAGGGCTGCTACGGATAGGTATGTGGCCACCACCCACCCCACGGTCTGCAGGGGGATGCCCCGGTCTATGTTGAGCATAGGGCCAAGGTGGACGGAGATGGTGATGATGACGATGGCAGTGCAGCCGTGTCCCAAAGCAAGAAGCCAGAATATGTGGCTTCGGAGGGCTTGCTGCAGGGTGTATTCGGGGGCGTAGACTGAGGGGCGGCCGGTCGCCGTTCTAGTGCTGGAAACTTCCTTAGGAGGCTCGCCGTCGGGGGACTGTCCGTACTCCTCGGGATGATTCCTGATTAGTCGAGACAACGGAAATGCTACCAGAAATATAAAAGTGCCCAGTCCGGCAGCCGTCCACCGCCACCCGAGTCTGTCGGCGTCAGGGTCAACCAGCCAGCTGAGGATGGGAATGAGGATGATGCCTCCAACGAGCTGGCCTTCGGTTGCTAAAGCCATGGCCATGGACCGGTGCTTGGCGAACCAGTTGTTGATGGTGGCTATCATCGGGAGCCAGGTGCCTAGCCCCAAGCCGAAGCTGATAAGTATGAAGAACAGGTAAAACTGCCATAGATTTTGGATATAGCTGAAAAGGACGAATCCGGATCCCAGGAGGAGACCCCCCAGCAGCACCATTCGTCTTGGTCCCAGCTTGTCTACCAGGAAGCCGCCGACCGGCCCGGAAATGGAACCTTCCGCCCGGGTGAGGGAGAAAGCGAAGGCTAGGTCGGCCCGCCTCCAGCCAAACTGACGCTCCAGCGCTACGAACCACACCGACATCCCTTGGAACACGGGGACGATGCCGATTGACATAATGATGGCCGCTATTCCTACGAGCCACCAGCCATAGAAGATGCCGGAGAAGCGTCGACGAAGAATCATGGAATACGAGGCCAAGTCATTTTCGGGTGCTGCCTCCAGCAGTGTGGTTGCGATGCTGCGTTTACCAGACGCCTCTCATCCTATGTGCTTGCCCACTGTTGGCACAAGGTTTGAAACGTAGTCTTTTCTGATATACTGGTGCCGTATTCCAGTGCGTTATGTATGCTAACGGCATAAGAGAAAGTAGCCAGACCCCTGGTGGAGGTTAGTAGGATGACGACGCAGGCATCGCGGGCCTCCAATCACGTTCAGGTAGGCGATTGCAATATAGAGGTATTCCGGGGTGGTCGAGGTCCTGCTCTACTCTCCCTGCATGGAGCTAGGGGGAATCCGGGCTGGATGCCGTTTCACCAGGAGCTGGCGGCTAGCTATAGCGTTCACGCCCCTTCCCATCCCGGCTACAACGGTTCCGACCGACCCGACTGGGTGACATCCATCGGAGACGTGGCCCGGCTGCACCATGCCTACCTGCGTCAGGAGGCACCTGGCGAGAAACCCATCATCATGGGTTTCTCCATGGGCGGATGGATAGCGGCCGAGATGGCCGCCATGTGCCCGCAGAACGTCAGGGGTCTGATCCTCGTCGATGCGGTCGGCATCAAGGCGCCCGATGGTGAGATAGCTGAGCTGCTGATGGTCTCTCCTGCGAGTACCCAGCACCTGAGCTACTACGATGTGTCGAAGGCCCCGGACCTGAGCGCAATTCCCCCGGAAGAGCAGCAGGTGCTCTGGAGCAACCGGGAAATGACCTCGCGTCTGTGCTGGAAGCCGTACATGCACAATCCGAGCCTGCCGGAGTACCTGAAACTCATCTCTGTGCCCACCGCCATCATATGGGGACGCCAGGATGGAATCGTCCCCCTAAGCTGTGGGGAGCGTTACCGTGAGGTTCTGTCGGGATCGGAGCTGCACGTTATCGAAGAGTGTGGTCATTCACCCCAGAACGAAAAGCCTGAAGAGTTCCTGCAGATCGTTTCGTGCTTCTGCTCAAATCTCCCCTGACCCAACGTGGCGGGTTCCCCAGGAGGTTGTAAATGAAAGACAGGGTAGAGGTGTTCTGGTTTTCCGAGCAGCCCTACGGGCATGTAGGTGACGATGACCTGGCAAAATACGACTCCGGCCGCCTGGGCTTTCCCAACACCCACTTTGACCCCCAGAAGGCCCATGTCTTGTACAACCAGTACCATGAGCAGTACGCATTGGCTGACGAGGTGGGTTTCGATGGCATCATGAGCAACGAACACCACGCCTCCTACTGGTGCATGAAGCCCTCGGTTTACCTGGATGCAGCCGTGATCTCCAAGCTGACCAAGAGGGTGAAGATCGCCATTCTGGGCAACGTCATCGCCATCAACGACCCGGTCAGGATGGCGGAAGAGATTGCCATGCTGGACTGCTTCTCCGGGGGTCGCATGATTTCGGGCTTCGTCCGGGGCACCGCGGTGGAGAGCCTCCATGGAGGTATTGACCCGTCGGAGAACTTCGACCGCTTTCAGGAGGCCCACGACCTGATCATCAAGTGCTGGACCACTCCCGGTCCCTTCAGGTACGAGGGGAGGCACTACCACTACAGGGCGGTTAACCCGTGGGTGCTGCCGATACAGAAGCCCCACCCCGACATCTGGTTCCCGGGGACGGGAAGCCCGGAGAGCGTAGTATGGGCCGCCAAGCATGGCCACCCATACATGAACCTGGGTGCCCTCGTTGATGTGACCAAGTGGCTGAAGCAGATATACATCGACACAGCCCGCGAGACGGGTTACAAGCCGGGGCCAGAGCACTTTGGCTACCTTCTTCGCGCCCTGGTTGCCGACACCGATGAGGAGGCCATAGAGCTGGGACGCCACTTCATGTGGACCGAGAACCACCGCCAGCGCGGACCCCGGGAGCACAACGACCCACCGGGATACCAGTCCAGGGAAGCGCTGAACGTCAAGATGTCCCGCCCTACCGTTGGCACAGGCACCTATGGGAAGAAGATGACCTACGATGAGCTGCGGGAGGTCAACAACGTGATCGTTGGCAGTCCCGAGACTGTGACTCGGAAGCTCTCTGAGATCATAGAAGGTCTGAACCCGGGCTACCTTCACATCTACGGCAACGAAGGGCCGATGCCCCACGAAGCTTCCATGCGGTCAATTGAGCTGATGGGCAAAGAGGTTATACCGGCTTTGCATGAGATCAAGCTCCAGCCCTACGAAGACTGACCGCCCAAGCTTAGGCCCGGTTAAGACACGGACGATGCCATCGCCGCTCCGGGGGAGGCCTACTCCCTGATCAGCTTGCGCAGGCCCGCGCACAGCATGTCGATGCCGATGACCAGCAGCAGGTACCACGCCAACAGCAAGGCTATGTCGCTGTAGTGGAAGAAGCTCATGCTCAGGCGGAAGTCCATCCCCAGCCCCCCGGCGCTGACGAACCCCACCACTATGGTGGTGCGAATCACGACCTCCCACCGGTACAGCAGGTAGGTTATGAACTGGGGAAGGACCTGGGGGATTATCCCGTAGCCCATCACCTGCAACCCCCCGGCCCCGCACGCCCGCTGGGAGGGGGCGGGCCGGGGGTCCGTGTCCTCTACGACTTCTGCTGAGAGTTTGCCCAATATCCCGTAGTTGTGGAGTCCAAGGGCAACGGCTCCCGGTAGGATTCCGGGGGAGAGGAAAATGATTATCAGCATCGCCCACACCAGCTCCGGGACCCCCCTGGTCAGTATGAAGGTGCCCCTCAGGAAGTAGTGCAGCAGGACCCATCCCGGCGTCGCCCGCCTGTGGGGTGATAGCTCGCCCATGGCCACGTTTCGCGCCGCGGGCAGGAAGGTCAACAGCGCCCCGGTCCCGGCAAAGACGATGGCCAGGATGCTCATAGCCAGGGTCTTTGATGCCAGTATGCCCGTCTCCATCCACCGTTCGCCTTGAAGAAAAGCCGGTGTGCCCTCCTCTCCCACTCCCGCCAGCTTGCCGAGAAAGCCTGCAGCGCTGCTCCAGGTCTCTGCCATGAACAGGTCGGGGAACCCGCTGTTGGCGTCGACCAGGATGAAGCCCCAGGATGCCAAAGCCAGGGCCAGGAATAGGATGAGGGAGAGCCTTATCGTTCCCGTGAAGGATTGGACTAGCTGGCGGGCGGCAGACGGAAGACGGTACATGGGTTTCATCGCACCAGGCTCCTGCGGACCCATGTGCTCCACAAGTCTATTAGCAGGATGAGTCCGACCAGGGCGAACAGCAGGGTCCAGACCTCGGAGAACCTCAAGTCGTCCAGAGAGATCTGAATCTGGAATCCCAGGCCGGCCACCCCGACAAAGCTCATCACCGCAGCCGCCCTTATCGCGCATTCCAGGCGGTAAAAGGTGTAGCTGAGCATATCGGGCAGCGCGATGGGGAGGCGGCCATAGAGCAGCACCTGCCACTCCGACGCCCCCGCGGTCCTCAAGGCGCTCAGGGGTTCTTCGGGCACATCCTGGAGTATCTCCGAGTATATGCGCCCCAGTATGCCGGAGTAGGGGATTGCCAGGGCCAGTATGGCAGCCATTGGGGACAGGCCAATAGCCACCACGAACAGCCACGCCCACACCAGCTCATGGATGGCCCTCATCAGGGCCAGCAGTCCGCGGGTGCCCACAATCATGGACCAGCGCCCGGTTGAGGACCGGGCCAACACCCCCGATGCGATTACCCCCAGGGAAAACCCGGCGCCCACTGCCAGGGTGATACCGCCGAAGGCGTAGGCTACGGTGTGCCAGCTTGCTTTCAGGACTGTGGCCAGGAAGGAGGGCGATAGCTCAGGGGTCACAAGGGCCCTGAAAAGGTCTGCGGCCGCTCCTATTCCGCCACCGTGGATGATGGGCTGGTCCCATTGGACCTGCCAGATGCTCCATACCAGGGCGGCCAGGAGGGCCAGGCTTACCAGCCGGCGGCCCTCCAGGAAGGTGGCCCTAGGTCTCGCCATCCAGTCCTTCGATGTCGTAGAGGTCGTTCAGCAGACCGTCGTCCAGCAGATCCACCGGGACGTCGAAGTGCATGCGGCCCCTGCGCAGGCCGATGGCCCTGGAGAAGTACTTCCGGGTCAGATGGACCGAGTGCAGGCTGGCCACGACCGTGTTGTTCGAGCGGTCCGCGACATCGTTCAGAAGGAGCATCAGTGCCTCGGCCCTTGCAGGGTCCAGGGAGGCTACCGGTTCGTCGGCCAGGATCACCCTCGGGGCCTGCACCAGCAGGCGGGCCATGGCCACGCGCTGCTGCTCACCGCCGGACAGCCTAGAGGTTCGTTCGTTGATCTTGTCGGATATGCCGAGGATTTCTAGGGCATCGACGGCCAGATTGCGTTCCTGGGGCAGCACCAGGGACAGGAGGGAGCGCATGGTACTCCACCGTCCCAACCTTCCGGCAAGCACATTGTGGATAACCGGCAGGTGGGGCACCAGGTCGTACTGCTGGTGGATCATGCCTACCATACCAGCCAGCTCCCTTCCTGCGCTTAGGCCCGTGAGGGGCTGCCCTTCGATGGTTGCTGTGCCGGTATCGGGGGGCACGACCCCTCCCATGACGTGGAGGAGGGAGGTCTTGCCGCTACCGCTGGGGCCGAGCACAGCCACCCGCTCCCCTGGGGATATGGTCAGGTCGATGGCATCAAGGGCGCGGGCGGCAGGGTAGGTCTTTGTAACCCCCTCCAGAACGTAAACGGGCTGCGCCGCATTGGGGGAGGTCTTCACCGAATGATGTCCAGGTCCCGGGCGATATCTTCGATGGCCCGGTAGTTGTCGTTATTGGTTTCCATAAAGGATTCGGCGTTGAACAGGTCCAGGATTTCTCCCTCCACTTGCTCCGACGGGTCTAAGCTGATGAGCAGCTCCTGGAGCCTGGTCGTGAATCCGTCGCCGAAGATGGCATTGGCTTCGGCATGGACCGTCCAGTTGTAGTTATGGTACGGAGGCGTGGTGTAGAAGGCTCGCACCCTGGAGGTGTCCACCCTTCCGTTCTCGACAGCGGATTCCCACACCGCTTCGCTAAGAGCGCCCGCCTGGTATGAGCCGGTCTCCACAAGCTGCCACGTCTTGTCGTGGCTTCCCGAGTAGCCCGGGACGCCGGAAAGGTCGGCGTCGGGATCGATCCCTTCCTGGACCATGTGGTAGCGGGGCATCAGGTGCCCGGAGGAGGAGCTTTCGCTTCCAAAGGTGAAGGTCAGTCCCCCAAGGTCCTGCAGTTCATCGGCCTCTACACCAGGCCCGGCGATAAACACCGAATGAAAGGAGGCATCCCGGGATCGTTGGACGATGGCCTGTGAACCCGGGGCCGCAGCCCGGGCTTGCGCTCCCGTCAATGATCCGAACCAGCCCAGGTGTACTTCTCCCTGCTCGAAGGCTGTTACCAGGGCTGCATAGGACACGCTGGGGATGTAGCGCACTTCCAGATCCAGGTGTTCGGACAGGTAATTCGACACGGTTTCGAAGCGACGGGTTAGGACCGATATGTCCTGGTCGGGTATGCCTCCAATGGTCAGTACCGGGGTGTCTGTATCCTCACCGCCACAGGCTGCTGACGTCAGCATGGCTGCTGTCAGCAGCGCCAAGCCGGCGACGACCAGGAATCTGCTTGTGATATTGCTCAACTTAAAGAATGGCACGGTTCTCCCTTCATGTACGTAAATGGGCAAGATGGGCCGAGGGGCTTAGCTGCAAAGGGTAATCAGGGAAGGGTCCCCTGGAGGGGCTAGGAACTCAAAAACCGCAGAAGCTTCACCGGGCTCTGTGGGATATCAGCCTCAGGTGAAGCCGGAGGAGAAGGCCGAGGGGCGAATATGGGAGGGGGAAACGGATTTCACGGCCAAATGCTAATGGGAGAGGAACCTTCGTGTCAACTCGGGTCCGGGGGTACCTGGCGCCTTTGCTATAATCCCGACGCAACGACGTTCCACGGGAGATGCGTCCATGGCTGGAGAACAAAGGGGACCCCTGACCGGAGTGAAGGTGCTGGACCTGTCCACCATAATCGCCGGCGGCACAGCAACCAGCATGCTGGCGGACTTCGGTGCCGAGGTGATCAAGGTAGAGCAGCCCAGGGTGGGGGACCCCCTGCGCAGGTGGGGACCCTTCTATCCCTCCCGCCGCGGGTCCGCCCCGGATGAAGCAGCCTCCTCCGAGGATTCGGGGGTGGAGGTGTCGGTCTGGTGGAAGGTGCACTCCCGGAACAAGAAGTCCATTACCCTGGACCTGCGAGGCTCCGAAGGTCAGGGAATCCTAAAGAAACTGGCTCAGAGTGTGGATGTCCTGGTCGAGGGGTTTCGCCCCGGAACTCTCGAGCGGTGGGAGTTGGGCCCCGACGACCTTTCCAAAATTAATCCCAAGCTGATTGTTGTGCGGTTTTCGGGATATGGTCAAACGGGACCCTACAAAGACCGCCCGGGGTTTGGCACCGTTGCCGAGTGCATGAGCGGCATGGTGGCCATGTCCGGCTTCCCCGACACCCCGCCCATGCTGCCCCCGGTGCCCCTGGGTGACGAAGTTGCAGGACTATTCGGGGCCATGGCATCGGTGATGGCGCTGTACCACCGGGACACCGGCGCTGCGGGCCAAGGGCAGG
>JAGWBF010000025.1 GCA_021296025.1 Dehalococcoidia bacterium
GAACACCATCTTCTCGGTCAAGCGACTCATGGGGCGCAAGTACGAAGACCCTCAAGTTCAAAGGGCCATGAATGTGCTTCCTTACAAGATAGTCAAGGCCCCCAACGGGGATGCCCACGTGCAGATGGGGGACAAGACGTACGCGCCTCCCCAGATCTCAGCTCTCGTGCTGCAGAAGATCAAGCAGGATGCCGAGGCCAAGTTGGGGGAGAAGGTCAGCCAGGCTGTGATCACGGTCCCCGCCTACTTCAATGATGCTCAGCGCCAGGCGACCAAGGACGCCGGTCAGATAGCCGGCCTTGAGGTGCTGAGGATCATCAACGAACCCACCGCCTCCTCCCTGGCTTACGGAATGGACAAAGAGCAAGGGGACAGCATCCTGGCGGTGTTCGACCTCGGGGGCGGAACATTCGACATCTCCCTCCTACAGATGGGAGAGGGTGTGTTCGAGGTGAAATCCACCAACGGGGACACCTTCCTGGGGGGAGATGACTTCGACAACCGCATAATCGACTGGTTGGTAGCCGACTTCAAACAGGACACAGGAATTGACCTGGCCAGCGACAGGATGGCCCTTCAACGCCTTCGAGATGCTGCCGAAAAGGCCAAGATCGAGCTCTCAACCGTGGTCGAAACCGAGATCAACCTGCCCTTCATTACCGCGGACTCCAGCGGGCCCAAGCACCTTGTAATGACCCTTACCCGCTCCAAGCTGGAGCAGCTGGTATCCGGTCTCCTGGACCAGGCCGTCGCTCCATGCAGGCAGGCCATCGAAGATGCAGGAATCACGGCACAGCAGGTCAACGAGGTGATTCTTGTCGGCGGAATGACCCGCATGCCTGCCGTCCAGCAAAAGGTCAAGGATATTTTTGGCAAGGAACCGAACAGGTCCGTCAATCCTGATGAGGCTGTGGCCCTTGGGGCAGCCATACAGGGGGGTGTTCTCGTAGGCGATGTTCGGGACATTCTGCGCCTGGACGTCACCCCCCTTACCCTGGGCTTGGAGACCCTGGGGAACGTCTCCACTCCCCTCATTCCCAGAAACACCACAATACCGACCTCCAAGAGCGAGACATTCACCACTGCCGCCGACGGGCAGACGAGCGTGGAGATACACGTCCTCCAGGGGGAGCGCGGCATGTCCACCGACAACAAGTCCATCGGCAAGTTCATTCTCGACGGCATCCTTCCGGCACCCAGGGGGGTTCCACAAGTCGAGGTCACCTTCGACATAGATGCCAATGGCATCCTGAGCGTATCAGCCAAGGACAAGGGCACCGGCAAGGAGCAGAAGATAGTCATACACTCCAGCTCCGGCCTTTCCAACGAAGAGGTCCAGGAGATGGTAGAACAGGCCCAGCGGTTTGCCGAGGAGGACCAAAGGCGCCGGTCCGAGGCCGATTCCCGAAACCAGGCCGAATCTTTGGCCTACTCGGCGGAGAGGCTTCTGGAGGAGCACGCCGACAAGGTGCCTGCCGATCTGAAACAGGAGGTGGAGGAGAAGGTGCAGGCGGTCCGTACAGCTCTCCAGTCCGCCGACATCGCCCAGATACAGGCGGCATCCAACGACTTGAACGCTTCCCTTCAGAAGCTGGGGCAGTCGGTATATACCCAGCCCGGAGCTCCCGAGGACATGCCCCAGTCCCCCGAAAGTGGAGACGGTGAGGGGACCGTCGAAGGGGAGTACCGGGAAGTCTAAATGCTACCCGGAGGAGAGACTTACTCCCCTAGATAATTGACGGGTTTTGGTGTAGCATCGTGTGTGGAGAAGATAATGAACACTGAAAACACGGACCAACCGGAGTTCAGCAACGGGCAAAAGGGCAGCCAAGCGACCGCCGCCCCGACAAAGCTCCAGATCCACTACCTGGACCTGCTAAGGCGGCTGCAGGACGCGAAGTACTCCTACGAAGAAGACCCGGGTCGGGAAGAGTGGATTCTCCAAGCCATCTACAAGTCGTCCTACGCGGCTTTCCGCAGTTGCGTGGAGCACGGGGTTGAGGAAATGGCAAAGTCCATTGTGGAGATGGGGCACACCACCGACTGACTGTCCGATGATATAAGAGTGACGCTATGAAGGTGGCTGGACGTTTAATTGCGTTCAGCCACCTTTACTTTATTCCGTGGATGGGAAAGACCAGTTCTTTGAGCATTCTCACGCTGTTGTCCGCAAAGGACTCGGCTTGCAGGCGGATGTGCTCGGGGATAGACGCTACTGATCCTGGGGCATCCCTGAGGTGCCGGCCCCCGTACTTCCCTACATAGCTTCCGGGAAGGTCATCCCGCAACTCCCTCTCAGCCATCACCCCGTAGGCCAGGGTCCAGCACCGGGCTACAGCGCCAAGGTCGTAACCCCCGCCTCCAAAGGCCAGCCATGGAATGCCCATCCCGGCAAAGTCAGCGACCGCCTGCTCAAATCCCGACGAAGACAGCATCAGGTGAGTTAACGGGTCGGTGTGATAGGTGTCGATGCCGAGCTGGGTCGCAAGGATATCGGGTTTGAAGGCTTTCACCAGAAGAGGCACCACCTCGCGGAATGCCCTCAGGTACATCTGATCGTCGGTGCCGGGATAAAGGGGAAGGTTTATGGAATACCCCTTCCCTGGTCCCACTCCCATCTCCTCCACCCCACCAGTCCCAGGAAACAGGAACATTCCAGACTCATGCAGCGAAATGGTGAGTACTTGGTCCGTGTCATAGAAGGCCGTCTGGACCCCATCCCCGTGGTGAGCATCGATATCCACGTACACAACTCGTAGGCCCTTGGTCAGAAGGTACTGGATGGCCACCACCGGGTCGTTGAACACGCAGAAACCGGAAGGATTACCGGCGGCGGCATGGTGCAGTCCGCCGGAGATATTGAAAGCGACGTCGACATCTCCGGACTCCACCAGCTCGGCTGCTACCAGGGATCCGCCCGTGCTAAGGGCTGCCGCTTCGTACATACCCTGATAGATGGGATTGTCCCCCTCGCCGCTGAAGTTGAATCGAGATGCCCTGTCCAGCCCCTCCCCTGCGCTGAACTCCTTCACGGCCTGGACATATTCCCCGTGATGAAATCTCTCAATCTCTTCCTCAGTGGCAGGCCTGGGAGAAATGAATTGGGAAAATTCTCCTTCGAAGGCCCCATAGGCTTCCAACAGCTCACAGGTCTGCTGAAGGCGCACCGGCCTCATGGGATGGTCGGGCCGAAGTACATGCTGAGACATCTCCTTGTCATAGATAAATGCTGCGCGCCTGCTCATCGCCACCTTCCCCCTGACTGATTGAAAGTCCCTTCCGGTCCCTAGTGACCATCCAGCTATATTTCGACGACCATCTCCTCGTAGGCGAGGGTGATGCGCACTTCCAGCTCCGACGATACAGCCCTCAGCTCCCTCTCGATGTCGCCCTCGTACCTGGCGTCCCGGTGGACGACCATGATGTGCGGCATAGCAGTCCCATGCGCAATCGCCTCCTCCAACTCTGCTCGCAGCAGCCCGGGCGTAAGGTGGCCGCTGGCCTGGGCCCGCTCCACCATCCCGTCCGCATAGGTGACCTCAACGAACAGCGGTGAAGGTCCTGCGGGGTCCTGAAAGAAGGGCAGCAGCCCTCCTCCGCAGTCCCCTGTGTAGGCAAAGGTGTGCCCATCAGGTCCGGTTACGACATAGCCAATGCAGGGGGCCGAATGGGGAACCTTATGGGCACGCACCCGATAGGTCCCATGCCAAGAATCTTCGTTGTCCCCAACGGGATTAAAGCTCAGTTTGGGGCCTTCTTCCGTCATTCGTTTGGTGAAGTCGGGATACAGCACACCATCTACTATCCGGGAAGCTACCTCTTCGAGCGTTTCAGGAAGTCCATAGACCGAGATGGGGCCGCTGGCCTCTAAGGTGGAGAGGGCCAGGGTTGGCAGGTCTCTCACATGATCGAAGTGCCGGTGGGTGAGGAGCAAGGCTTCGATCCCTGCCTGCTCTTCGGCGGTCAGGGCGCTCGCGAGGCTGCCTGCATCCACCGCCAGAACACCATCCACCAGGAAGCACGTGTGCTTGGTGTGCAGGCTCTCCAGGTTGTGGGCCCCGAGTACCCTGACTTGCATTGGGTCTCCTTGGAGAGGCGGGATCAGGCCCAGCGGCGAAAGCGCAACAGGGCCAACTTATTTACGTTTAGGCCTTCGGGGGCTTTCCCCATTACATCCATTGATGATTGAAGGGCAAAGTATAATCTAGCCGAGAAAGGCGCTTCGTGTCGGAGTCTATTGAAACGGGACTAATGGGTCAAGAGGAAATAGCCGGATAGGAGGGCTCGGATGACTACAGAAGAAAAGCGAGCTTATATCGAGCAGATACAACGTGACCGGGGTTACGTGCTGGACCTCCACAAGATCATGGTCGAAGCGGACCTGGCTTGGGTGAAGGCGTACGACCCCTTCGTGAAAGCCACCTACACAGGCCAGCGGACCCTGGACAGGAAGACGAAGGAGCTGCTCCAGGTCGCGGTGGAGACAGCCCTAAGGGCCGACGTGGAGCAGATACGCGCGCACATCAAAGTCGCGGTGGAGAACGGGGCCACCCTCCAGGAGGTGTTGGAGGCCCTCCAGGCCGTGGTTATGCCCATGGGAATGCTGGCCTACCGGGAAGGGCTTAAGGCGTGGGCCGCCGAGGCGGGCATCAGCACAGACTGAACCTCCCAGCCGGTACCGCGCTGGCGGGTCCCGCTAATCTTCTGCAACCACGGGATTGGACAGGGTACCGATTCCCTCGATCTCAACCTCGCACACATCCCCGGGCACCATATTCTCGGTTGCCCCGTCGGTGCCCATCCAGACCACATCCCCGGGATACAGAGTGAGATACCTGCTCATTTCGCTGATGTAGGTTGCAGTGTCGAAGATCATCGTCCCGGTGTTGAACTGGGAGACGACCCTGCCGCTGAGACGTATGGTGGTCTCCAGGTTGGTTGGATCCACGTCCGTCTCTATCCAGGGACCCATAGGCTTGAAGGTGTCGGTGTTCTTTGCCCGCCAGAAGGTGCGGTCGCCCCGCTGCCACGTCCTTTCGCTCACATCGTTGCCTATGGTGTAGCCCAGGACGCAGCTTAGAGCCTCATCCCTGGAGAGGTTCTTGGCTGTCCGGCCTATGACAGCGACCAACTCACCCTCGTACTGGAACTCCGTCGTGGAATCCTTGGGCTTGATGATGTTCTCGCCGTTGGCGATGAGGGCGTTGGAAGCCCGGTAACCTATATCAGCCTTCTTGGGCAGGACAGGCTCCTCACCACGCATCCGGGCCGCCCAGGTCACATGCTCTGGGTAGTTGATGCCGGCTGCATAGAAGGTCGGCGGAATGACAGGCACCAGCAGGCTGACCTTGTCTAGATCATGCTTGTTCTGGGTGACCGAGTAGCTTTCAAAGGGGCTTCCCTCGACTTCCGTGATCCGGTCGCCCTCCATGATGCCAAAGGCTGTCTTCTGCCCGGCCTGAAATCGACACCACCTCATGACATTCCTCCTACCCTGAGATTGTTCAGCGCAACAAAAGACACCGCAAGCGCTGTTGTTGTCGAGCCTTAATCTTGTCAATCACCACCAGCCCCGTCAATTAAGGCCCGTCAAATTAAGAATAAGAGGGGATTTGGCCCCCGAAGTCCAGTTGGATTTGGACGAAACGCCGTATAGAAACAGAGGTCTGATTATCGACCAATGCCGCCCATCCCATATCTGGGCAGGGCATGCTTCGCTTCTAGCAGAACCGCTATTCCATGTGAGGAGTTGGCCATTTCTCCAGTTTGCTCTATCAAAAGCTCTCGTAGTACTTGACAACTGCAATGATTCAGATATAATCAACTGTCGCAATATGCCTTATTGCGCCTTCCATCCCAACCTTCGGATCGCTCTGGTTTTCTTTTTCCCTCTGTTTGCCTATCACGTCGGCTAGATTTCCCGTTTGTGGAGGAGAGTGGCAGGATGGCCTTATCGCTGTCTCAGGTTAATCATGGTTCTCAACCCCGATTTAAGTCTTACTCGAAGATCAACCCCGCCCTGGATATACCCAACCTAATACAGAACCAGATCCAGTCCTTTAAGTGGTTCATGTCGACAGGAATCCGGGAAGTCTACCAGGAAGTGTCCCCCATCCAGGACTACACGGGCAACAAGTACAAGCTCTCGTTCCTCAACCACTACTTCAAGGATGCCAAGGCTAACCCCGAAGAGTGCAGGGAACGGGAGATAAACTATGTGGCTCCCCTGTACGTCCAGACCCAGCTCCTGATGGAAGAGACGGGTGAGATCAAGGACCAGGAAGTGTTCATAGGCGACCTGCCGATGATGACCGACAACGGCACCTTCATCATCAACGGCGCCGAAAGGGTCGTCGTGAGCCAGCTGGTACGCTCCCCGGGGGCTTACTTTGTCCTGGACAAGGATATCGCCAATGACAGGGAGTACTGCTCCGCCAAGGTGATCCCATCCAGGGGAGCATGGCTGGAGTTCGAGACGAGCTCAAAGGACATCCTTTCGGTGAAGGTTGACCGGAAACGCAAGGTATCGGTCAGTACCTTCCTAAGGGCCATCGGCATCGCGACCGACGAAGAGATTCTGACCCTATTCGAAGATGTGGACACCCACGAGGTGCACAGATACATCAAGACTACCCTGGAAAAAGACCCTCCCCAGGACGAGAAAGAACTACAGGTCCGCGAGGACGACCTCAAGTATCTGTGGCAGATCTTTCGACCGGGCGAAGAGTACCACCGGGTTATGGCCCGCACCATAGCCGCATCCCAAATTGAGTTCTACCGGCGCCTGCGCCCCGGCGAGCCTCCCAGCCTGGAGAACGCTCGCTCCCTGGTCAACGACCTGTTCTTCGATCACCGCCGGTACGACCTCGGCGAGGTTGGTCGCTACAAGCTGAACAGCAGGCTGGGCATGAGCAGCGACAACCACTCCCGCATCCTATCCAGGGACGATATCATCGCCGTCATTCGCACCATCATCCAGGTGAACAACGGCGAAGGCACAACCGACGATATAGACCACCTCGGCAACCGCCGGGTTCGCTCCGTCGGCGAGCTGATCCAGAACCAGATGAGGGTAGGTCTCCTTCGAATGGAACGAATGGTGAAGGAGCGGATGACCCTCATAGACCCCGAGCATGCCACTCCTCAAGCTCTGGTGAACATACGTCCGGTGGTGGCTGCGGTACGCGAGTTCTTCGGAGGGTCCCAGTTGTCCCAATTCATGGACCAGACCAACCCGCTGGCTGAGCTCACCCATAAGCGGAGGCTCTCGGCCCTAGGCCCGGGCGGGCTGTCCCGGGAGCGGGCAGGCTTCGACGTTCGAGATGTCCACTTCTCTCACTACGGGCGCATCTGCCCCATCGAGACTCCAGAGGGCCCCAACATCGGACTGCTAAGCTCCCTGGCCACCTACGCCCAGATCAACTCCCTGGGTTTCATTGAATCTCCCTATCGACTCGTCCGCCGGGAGGTGGATGCCAAGGACCCGGAGCTCCAGGGTCACACCCTTGCAGGTGAGGTCAGAGGGACCGACGGCAAGGTCGCTGCCAAGGCGGGACAGGTTGCTACGTCAAGGATTGCCAGCCGGATTGCCAAGGCCTGCGAAGGTCCTGTGTCCGTGAAACCCTTCGTTTCCGTCAGGCCCGAGGACATCTACTATCTGTCGGCTGATAAGGAAGAGAAGTACGTCATAGCCCAGGCAAACTCCCCCCTGGACGAGAAGAACCAGTTCATCAATGACCGGGTCGAAGTCCGCATTGGGGAGAGCTACTCGGAAGAAGCCCCCGAAGCGGTGGAGTACATGGACGTTTCGCCCATGCAGATCATGAGCGTTTCCGCCTCTCTCATCCCCTTCCTGGAGCACGACGATGCCAACAGGGCCCTCATGGGGTCCAACATGCAGCGCCAGTCTGTGCCCCTGCTCAAACCCCAGGCGCCCCTGGTGGGTACGGGAATCGAAAGCAGGGTCGCCAGAGACAGCGGCCAGGTAATCCAGGCTGATGTTGAAGGGGTGGTAACCTCCGTAGCGGCGAGCGAGATCGTCATCTCCGATACGGAAGGAGAGAAGCACACCCACAAACTCACCCGGTTTTCGAGGACCAATCAGGGCACGTGCTTCGACCAGCGGTCCGTTGTTCAGAAAGGGGATGTGGTGTCCGTTGGGGATGTCCTGGCGGATAGCTCCTCCACCGACAGGGGAAACCTGGCCCTGGGGCAGAACGTCCTGGTGGCCTTCATGAGCTGGGAAGGTTACAACTACGAAGATGCTGTCATCATAAGCGAAACCCTGGTGAAGGATGACTACTTCACCTCCGTGCACATAGAAAAGTACGAGATGGAAGCCCGGGAAACCAAGCTGGGACCTGAGGAGATCACCCGGGACATTCCGAATGTTGGTGAAGAGAACCTGCGCAACCTGGATGAGCTGGGAATAATCCGCCTGGGCGCCGAAGTCGGCCCTGGGGACATCCTGGTAGGCAAGGTGACTCCCAAAGGGGAGACAGAGCTTACCGCCGAAGAGAAGCTGCTCAGGGCAATATTCGGCGAAAAGTCCCGGGATGTGAAGGACACGTCCCTCAGGGTCCCCCACGGCGAGAGGGGAAAGGTCATCGAAGTTAAGGTGCTCAATCGGCGCAACAAGGATGAGCTGCCTCCGGGAGTGAACGAGGCTGTGCGGGTGTGGGTCGCTCAGACCCGGAAGATATCCATCGGCGACAAGATGGCCGGCCGTCATGGCAACAAGGGCGTAATCGCCCGCATCCTGCCCGCAGAGGACATGCCTTTCCTGCCCAACGGCACTCCCGTGGACATCATCCTTAACCCGCTGGGTGTGCCCTCCAGAATGAACCTGGGCCAGGTGCTGGAGACCCACCTGGGTTGGGCAGCCAAACTCCTGAACTTTAACGCTGTAACCCCGGTTTTTGACGGGGCCAGGGATGCATCCATTGAGGATGGACTGGCCCGGGCATGGTTTGCTCAGCAGGCCGAAGCTGTGGAGCTGATCGCCTCCGCGGACGGCCCCGATGTAAATATGGAAAGAGTGACTGACTGGCTGGCTGAGCGCGGATACGATGCGGAAGCCCTGTACGATGACAAGAAGTCGGGCGAGGCAGCGTCCGCATGCCTGAGGATATGGCTAAAGGAGCAGGTTGGGAGCGAACCCGACGAAATGACTCCCGACCAGCTGCGCAACGAGACCATCAAGCTCCACCAGGAAGAGCAGTTGGCGCCTCCCATCTTCGGGAAAGTAACTCTGTACGATGGCAGGACCGGGCAACCTTTCGATCAGCCCATCTCAGTGGGATACATCTACATGATGAAGCTGATACACCTGGTGGAAGACAAGATACATGCCCGCTCAACGGGCCCCTACTCTCTCATCACCCAGCAGCCGCTGGGTGGCAAAGCCCAGTTCGGCGGACAAAGATTTGGAGAGATGGAGGTGTGGGCCTTGGAAGCCTATGGAGCTGCCCACAATCTCCAGGAAGTGCTAACGGTTAAGTCCGACGATGTTGCCGGCAGGGTCAAGACCTACGAGGCAATCATCAAGGGAGAAGATATAGTTCAGCCTGGATTGCCCGAGTCTTTCAACGTGCTCCTAAAAGAACTCCAGAGCCTCGGACTTTCGGTGGAACTGCTTAGCGAGTAGACCGGTCTTACTGACAATACCCGGGTCCGAGGCTTGGACCCGGAAACTATATGTGCCCAAGTGAAGAAGGGAAGCGATGGTAGAACGGATCGAGACCCAACCGACCAGGTTCAATGCCATAAGGAAATCGATTGCATCCACAGAGCAGATACGAAACTGGTCCCATGGAGAGATCACCAAACCGGAGACCATCAATTACAGGACCTTGCGCCCAGAGAAGGATGGGCTGTTTTGTGAGCGCATCTTCGGCCCCACGAAGGACTGGGAGTGCTTCTGCGGTAAGTACAAGCGCATACGCTACAGGGGAGTGATCTGCGACAGGTGCGGGGTTGAAGTCACCCGCTCCAAGGTGCGCCGAGAACGGATGGGCCACATCAACCTGGCAGCCCCCGTAGCCCACATCTGGTTCAGCAAGGGCACGCCCAGCCGCTTGGGCCTGCTCCTCGACCTCTCACCCCGCAACCTGGAGAGAGTGCTGTACTGCGCCCAGTACATCATCATCTCCGTGGATGAAGAGGCCCGCCAGGCCGCCATCGAAGAGGAAGAGACCAAGGCCGAGCAAGAAGTTGAAAAGCGGAAGCAGAAACAAGAAGTGGAACTGGACCTCCTGAACCAGAAGCACGAGGCTGAGCTGGCCGAGGCGAATGAAGAGGACCGGGATGGTATCCAACTCGCCTACGATGTGGAGCTTCAAGCCCACCACGACTCCCTCATCAAGGACGAGTCCAACATCCGGGCTGCATCCCAGTCCAGGATCGACGAACTGAAGGACCTCAGGGTCTGCAAGCTGATCGCCGAGAGCCGTCACAGGGAGCTGAGAGAGCTCTTCGGAGGAGTATTCCAGGCCACCATGGGCGCCGAGGGGATACTGGAGATCCTGCGCCAGACCGACCTGGAGTCCCTGCGGGAGCAGCTCCTCATAGAGATGCGCTCAACGTCGGGCCAGCGCCGAAAGAAGGCCATCAAACGCCTGCGCGTGGTGGAAGCGTTCCGGCGCAGCGGAAACAAGTCCGAATGGATGATCCTAACTGTAGCCCCGGTGCTGCCGCCGGACTTGCGCCCCATGGTGCAGCTCGACGGAGGCCGGTTCGCCAGCAGCGACCTCAACGATCTGTACCGCCGGGTCATCAACCGGAACAACCGATTGAAGAGGCTCCTGGACCTTGGCGCCCCCGAGATCATCATTCGCAATGAAAAGAGAATGCTCCAGGAAGCCGTTGACGCCCTTATCGACAACGGCCGGAGGGGAAGGCCCATACAGGGTTCCCACAACCACAAGCTCAAGTCTCTTTCGGACCTCCTCAGGGGCAAACAGGGAAGGTTCCGCCAGAACCTGCTGGGCAAGCGGGTAGACTACAGCGGAAGATCGGTCATCGTCGTCGGCCCGGAGCTCCGCCTGGACCAGTGCGGTCTCCCCAAGCGGATGGCCTTGGAGCTGTTCAAGCCTTTCGTGATGCACCGCCTGGTTGTGCTGGGCATCTCCCCCAACATCAAGAGCGCGAAGAGAATGGTGGAGCGCTCCAGGCCGGAGGTCTGGGACATCCTGGAGGATGTCATCAAGGAGAGGCCGGTGCTTCTCAATCGGGCGCCGACCCTCCACCGCCTGGGCATCCAGGCGTTCATGCCCGTTCTTATCGAAGGAAGCGCCATCCAGATACATCCCCTGGTCTGCTCAGCCTTCAACGCCGACTTCGACGGGGACCAGATGGCTGTCCACGTCCCCCTTTCCAAGATGGCAGTGTCGGAAGCAAGGGACACCATGCTGAGCGTGCACAACATGCTCTCGCCCGCCTCGGGAGACCCGCTGGTGGCGCCTACACTAGACATGGTGCTGGGAATGTACTACCTCACCGACCTAGAAGACCAGGTGGACGACCCCATCCGCCATTTCATTGATTTCGATGAAGCCCGGCTGGCTTACGATTCGGGTCAGCTGGGCCTGCGCACCCAGATTATGGTCCACGATGAAGCCCAACCCGACGGCTGGCTCAGCACAACCCTGGGACGGATGATTTTCAACGAAGTGCTTCCGCCGGAGTTGGGCTTCAAGAACCAGCTGATGGATAAAGCGGCCCTGAAGGACCTGGCCAGCGAGTGCTACCACAAGCTGGGCAACGAAGGCGCCGCCGCCGTCCTGGACCGAGTGAAGAACCTGGGGTTCCATTTTGCAACCACATCGGGGTTGACTATCGCCATCAACGACATCCGCGTTTCCCCCCGAAAGAAGCAGATTATCGACGGCGCCAACAAGCAGGTCAAAGAGTACGAAGAGCAGTACATGCAAGGCTTGGTAACCGAAGAGGAACGCTACGGACGCACCGTGGCAACCTGGACCAACGCCAGCGACCAGATGGAAGAGATCGTCAAGGAGGAGTTGGCCAGCTACGGAGGCGTCGCCCTCATGGCAGTGTCTGGCGCCAAGGGAAATATCGCCCAGATCAAGCAGATGGCAGGAATGCGGGGGCTGATGAGCGACCCCAAGGGGCGCATCATCGACCTGCCAATTAAGTCCAGCTTCAGGGAAGGACTTACCGCCCTGGAATACTTCATATCGACCCACGGCGCCAGAAAGGGACTGGCCGACACCGCCCTGAGGACTGCGGACAGCGGCTACCTGACCAGGCGTCTCATAGACGTGGCCCAAGAGGTCATCATACTGGAGCAGGATTGCGGCACCACCGAAGGCATCTGGATCAAGGCTACCCCCGATGACCCCCTCGTCTCGCCCCTCGAAGAGAGCATGGTCGGTAGGATTACGGCAGCCCCCATCGCCCATCCCGAGACCGGAGAAGTCCTGGTTGATGGAAGGATGGAGCTGGAGGAAGCGGACATCCGTACGGTACTCGATGCCGGCATCACCGAGGTGTACGTGCGCTCGGCTTTGGCTTGTGAGTCCCGCAGGGGCGTGTGCCAGATGTGCTACGCCAGGATACCCGCTACCGGGAAGATGGTCAGCATAGGGGAGGCGACGGGCATCATCGCCGCCCAAAGCATCGGCGAGCCGGGCACCCAGCTCACCATGCGGACGTTCCACACCGGTGGAGTAGCAGGCTTGGACATCACCAGTGGTCTTCCCAGGGTAGAGGAGATTTTCGAGGCTCGTGTTCCCAAGGGGTTCGCTATCTTGGCAGATATCGACGGAGTTACCGTCGTGGAAGACGACCCCAACGGACGCCGGCTACGTCTCATTAGCCGGGAAGAGTATAGGGAAGAGTACACGCTTCCCAGGGGTTACATACGCCTGGTAGAGGACGGCGAAACCGTGGAGGCTGGGGATGCCCTCGCCAGGGCCAAGCCAACTACCAAGAAGGATGCCCTTGCCACCGACGCCCAGGTGAAGGAGATACTTGCCAGCGTAGGCGGAAAAGTCGAGGTCAAAAGGTCAAAGGTGTCCATAGTCTGGGAGGATGTGGAGGAGCGGGAGCACCTGATCCCGGCATCTTCCCATATCCTGGTGGAGAGCGGCACTCCCGTCCGGGCCGGTGATGCGTTGACCTCCGGCCCCCTGAACCCCCACGACATACTTCGCATCAGGGGAAAGGAAGAGCTTCAGAGGTACCTGGTCGGCGAGGTACAGAAGGTCTACAGGTCCCAGGGTGTGTCGATTCACGACAAGCACATCGAGGTTATCCTCCGCCAGATGCTCCGACGGGTGCAGGTGGACAGCCCCGGCGATGCCGAATTCATCCCGGGGCAGATAGCAGACCGGTTCGAGTTCCAGGACAAGAACGCAAAGGTACTGGCCGAGGGCGGGGAACCCGCCACCGCCAAGTCAATGCTCCTGGGCGTAACCCGAGCATCCTTGCTCACCAACAGCTTCCTGGCAGCCGCCTCCTTCCAGGAGACCACCAGGGTCTTGACGGAAGCCGCCGCCACGGGTGCCCGGGACCATCTATTGGGCCTCAAGGAGAACGTGATCATCGGACGATTGATCCCCGCTCGCTCCGACTTCCTCGAGGCGGAGACGAAACAGCTGGCGGCGCCCCACGAGTCGGAAGGCTTCACCGGCCCCTGGTTCGAGGTTACCGAAGCTCCCAGCACAAACGGCCATGAAAACGGACATGAAGTACCGGAAGAAGTACCGGAGGAAACACCCGAAGAGTAAGGAGACCTGTACTACGCCTTGTCTGCCGACGAATCGTCACTAGCCGTCGATCTGGCGCCGTCCCATCCCGCCGGGCTCAAGCTTCGCAACCCGGTGATGATCGCATCAGGAACCTTTGGATGGGACGGCTATGGCAGGGCATTGGTGGGGCAGGACCTCCGCGGTCAGATCGTTCATCCCGTTTCCCAAGGCAGGCAGCTGCCCCTGGTTGAACCCTCTGAGGAGTCAGGCAGGATAGACTTCGAGCGTCTGGGAGCTGTGGTGGCCAAGACCGTCACCATGAAGCCCCGGGAAGGCAACCCCGAACCCAGGTGGCATCCCCAAAGCTGGCGCAGGGCCCAGGAAGCCGGCGAGGACATCTACCTGAACTCCATCGGCCTGACCAACCCGGGCATTCACAACATCCTGACCGAGCATGCGCCCTACTGGGCGCGATGGGATGTGCCGGTCATCCTCAGTCTCGCAGGCGAGACCGTCCAGGAGTTCGGCGACATGGCATCCATGGCCGACGAGACTCCGGGAATCGTGGGCTTAGAACTGAACCTTAGCTGCCCCAACGTGGACAACGGGGCCGTCTTCAGCCACAGCTCGGAGCTGGCA
The DNA here is from genome assembly GCA_021296025.1 of Dehalococcoidia bacterium. GTDB lineage: Bacteria > Chloroflexota > Dehalococcoidia > Lucifugimonadales > JAGWBF01 > JAGWBF01. Next base: position 14,352 of record JAGWBF010000025.1, read on the forward strand.
GCCGAGACGGTGCAAAGAGTCAAGGAATCCACCTCCTTCCCTGTGATCGCCAAGCTCAGCCCCAACGTTCCCGACATAGTTCCCATAGCCAGGGCGGTGGAGGGCGCCGGCGCCGACGCAATTACCCTCGTCAACACCGTCCCCGCCATGGCCATCAACATGGACACTCGTCGCCCCATCCTGGGAGGCATAACCGGGGGCATATCGGGCCCCGCGCTGAAGCCCGTCGCCCTAGCCCTGGTCTATAAGGCGTCCCAAGCTGTGAATGTCCCAGTGATCGGCGTGGGCGGAGTGTTCAAGGCCGATGACGCGCTGGCGTTCCTGTATGCCGGTGCGACGGCGGTGCAGGTGGGTTCAGCCAACCTGGCCGACTTCTGGGCGCCCCTGGCGGTGCTGGATGGTCTCTACGCCTACGTAGGCGAGCACGGGATAGGGCACATATCCGAGCTCGTCGGCTCCGCCTGGCCCGCTTAGACCTTTCCCCACCGAGGGACCTCCCGTGCAGGCGCAGGCTCCCATTTTCGGGGGCAGGCGGACGTGTTGAAGCCCATCCCCCTTTGCTGATAAACTGGCGAGTGTAGCACCCCTGTGGGCGGTTAGCTCAGCTGGTTAGAGTACTGCGTTGACATCGCAGAGGTCAGTGGTTCAAGTCCACTACCGCCCACCATATACAGAAAACTTCCGGGATTCGGGCTCTTCCGTCGAAACCGGGGTGAGCGGCGTAAACCCTCTTCAACCTCTAAATGACCATCCGTGAAATTACAAACCTTCTGGCTGGGCACTATTTGTCAAACATGCCTATTGTTGTGCTAAACCACTATCGAGAAGATGGTTTTAGCGGTTGTCTCGACGGAAGCTAGGGAGGGTCTATGGGCCGCACGTCGGCGTCGCCCCGCTCCCTCCAGACCCGTTCTAGCAGGCGCTCGTAGGTCAGCACCCGTCCGGCATGGGTCGAAAGCTCCGCCACAACCCCGTAATCCGGGACTTCTACCAGCGGCTGCTGGCCGCTGGTAGGTCGAAGAAGCTGGCCCTCACAGCCTGGATGCGCAAGCTGCTCGTCATCCTCAACTCCATGCTCAAGCATGGCTCGCCCTGGCGCGACCTGACTCCGCAAGTCGCCGCTCATTCCTCTTCCCCTTGAGTTTCAAGACAGTTGCTTGCTGCGAATTGGATCATGTTCTGAATGTATGTGAATCTAACCTGTTTGAGACCTTGGAATGATGCGTCGTTTCTAATGATTTCACGCATTTCAAAACGACAGGTGATCCGTGCATCCGTATA
>JAGWBF010000113.1:0-3088 GCA_021296025.1 Dehalococcoidia bacterium
GGATATGGGCTGCCCGCCTACCAGGTTGCCCCCGGGGTGTATCTCCACGGCGCCGGGCTGAAGGGCTGCGTCGGCATCCAGAACAAAGGGCAGGACCTCGAACTGGACGTCCAGCAGCCGGAGGGCCTCGGCCGCCCTCTCGGGGCTGTCGGCGGCCACGGCAGCCACCTCGTCACCCTCGTAGCGCCCCCGCGCGTCCAGGATGGGCAGGTCGGCGTCCATCCGCCCTCCGGGGACATCGAAGGGGGTAACGATGGCATGGACTCCAGGGAGGCTGGAGGCCGCCGTGGTGTCTATGCTGAGCACGTTGGCGTGGGGGTGGGGGCTGCGGAGTACGGCGCCGTACAGCATTCCCGGCAGCTTCAGGTCCGCCGAGTAGCGGGCCTCGCCCGTCAGCTTCTCCCGGAGGCCCCGCCGTTCCACCTTCCGGCCTACGATATCCATGGTCATGACGCCTTCCTCAGCGCGGCCGCTGCCTTGACGGCGGCGATGATGCGCCCGTAGGCGTTGCAGCGGCACAGGTTTCCCGCCAAGGCGAACTTGATCTCCTGCTCCGTTGGGTCGGGGTTGGAGTCCAGCAGAGCTTTGGTGGTCATGAGGAAGCCGGGGCTGCAGTAGCCGCACTGGCCCCCATCCTCGTCCAGGAAGGCCTGCTGCACTGGGTCCAGGGCGCCGTCATGGGCGAGGCACTCTACCGTGAGGATGGGGCGTCCGGCGGCCTGCACTGCCAGCATCTGGCAGGCATAGACGGGGAGCCCGGCCAGGAGCACAGTGCAGGCCCCGCATTCTGCCCTGTCGCAGCCCGCCTTGGAGCCCGTCAGGTCCAGGACCTCCCGCAGGACGTACAGCAGGGTCCAGCGGTGCTCCACCTCCAGGCGGTGCTGTGTGCCGTTGACCTGCAGGGTGATGGCGGATGCGGGAGAGCCCGTCGGTTCCTGCATGGCCCCTTCTCTCGGCTGCGTTCCTAGGCCACGTCCAAGCCGTACAGCTTGGCGCAGTTGCCCCGAATGATGCCCAGCTTCTCATCCTCTGGGACATCCACCATGTGGCGGTCCACCACTTCTTGAGAGTTGGGCCAGGAGGAGACGGTGTGGGGATAGTCCGAGGACCACATGATGTTGCCCACGCCGATGCTGTGCCGTTGGTCAATGCCCATGGGATCGTCGATGAAGGTGGCGAAGAACTGGCGGTGGAAGTAGTCGCTGGCTTTCATGGTCAGCTTGGTGGGATACAGGTACTTGTACTCATCCTGGGCCTGATCGAGACGCTGGAGAAGGTAGCCTAGCCAGCCCACCTCGTTCTCGGCCGACACGAACTTCAGGTCGGGGAACCGCTCCATCACGCCACCGAAGATGAGGGTGGTGAGGGAGCGCTGCACCTCGTGGCACAGCACCGTCGAGCGCACATAGCGGTCGATGGGGTCTTTGACCATGAGGCGGCTTTCGGGGCCGAAGCCGGTGATGCTGTGCAGGCTCAGGGGCATTTCCAGCTCCTGGGCGGCCGCCCAGAAGGGGTCGTAGCGGGAGTCGTGGTAGGGTATGTCGTCGGGGGGAGAAGCCCATATCATCGCGCCCCGCAGACCGATGCCGGCGCACCGCCGCAGGCCCTTCACCGCTTCGTCGATGTCCGACAGAGTGATCATGGCCAGGCCGACCAGCCTGTTGGGGGCGTAGGAGCAGTACTCGGCAAGCCAGTCGTTGTAGGCCCGGAAGCAGGCCCTCTGGAACTCGCCGTCGGTGAGCCAGAAGAGCCTGAACCCCAGGGTGGTGTAGATGACCTCCGCCTCCACCTCGTCGATGTCCATGTCCTTGATGCGCTCGGCCGGGTCCCAGCCTCCGGGACGGGCGTCTTTGTATGTGGACTCTTGGAAGAACTGGGGAAGCTCCTCGGGCTTCTTGCCGGCCCCGGTGCCCTGGGCCATGTGGATGGGAGGGACCCCTTCCACCAACAGGTAGGACCCGGGTCTCATGTTCTCGGGGTTGTGCACCATCCGGGGAGCCCGGTCCCTGAACTTCTTGTCCAGCCGCTCCTCCCAGAGGTCTGCCGGTTCGGTCACGTGGGAGTCAGCGGAGATCAGCTTCACGTCAGCCATGATTTGCCTCCATCGGGCCAGTCTGCCGGGCACCAATACGCAAGGGGCTGTTGGCGTCGAGTGTAGTATTGGCCCCCAAGGGTGTCAATTATTGACACCTATACGTAGCCAACCTATGATATTGCCGCCCCGCCGTTTGAGGTAAGGAGGTGCCTATGCCCGACTTGAGGAAGTCGGCTGCCATCGTCGGCATCAACGAGCACCCAACCCGCTACGCCCCCGACAAGAGCGAGCTGCAGATACAGGGCGAGAGCGCCATCGCAGCCATCGCCGACGCCGGGCTGACCAAGGACGATGTGGACGGCCTGTTCACCTCCTCCACTACCGTTCGCATGAGCGCCTTCGCCCTGGCGGACTACCTGAACATCAATCCCAGCTATGTGGACAACACATCCGTGGGAGGGGGCTCCTTCGAGTTTCACCTCTCCCATGCTGTGACCGCCATAGCTGCGGGGCGCATCAACTGCGCCCTGATCACCTATGGTAGCCAGGCCCGGTCCGGCGGCGTGTCCGTGGGCACCGGCGGCGTGGGCCGGTTCGGCCGCAGTGCCCTGGAGCCTTCGCCGGACAGCTTCGAGGAGCTGTACGGCCTCACCACCGTGGGCCTGTACGCCATGGTGGCCCAGAGGCACATGCACCAGTACGGCACCAAGCCGGAGCAGCTTGCGGAGATAGCGGTGACCATGCGCCATCATGCCGGCATGAACCCCCACGCCATGTTCCGCAACCCCATCAGTGTGGAAGAGGTGCTGTCCTCCCGGATGATCTCCTCGCCCCTGCACATCCTGGACTGCTGCATAATCAGCGACGGTGGAGGAGCGGTGGTGGTGGCTTCTCCCGAGGTTGCCCGGAGCTGCAGGAACGCCCCGGTGTGGGTGCTGGGTGTGGGGGAAGCGGTGGCCCACCAGGCTGCGGGTAACCGGGACCTGGTTTACCTGGCGGCCAAGCAGAGCTCGGGGCCTGCCTTCGCCATGGCGGGCGTGACCCACGATGATA
>JAGWBF010000113.1:3337-4450 GCA_021296025.1 Dehalococcoidia bacterium
GCCCACGGCACCGGGGGCACCATCGGGTCCCGCCACAGCGGCGGCACAGTCATCCTGGGAAAGGACTGATCATGCCTGAGTGGACGAAACCCCTGCCCTCGATTGCGGGAGAGACCAGGAGGTTCTGGGAGGCCTGCCGCCAGGGCAAGCTGCTGGTGCAGAAGTGTCCATCCTGTGACAAATTCCAGTGGTACCCCCGGGGCATCTGCGCCAACTGCTGGGCTACGGAAGTGGAGTGGGTCGAGTCCAGCGGCAAGGGCACCATATGGACCTTCACGTTGACCAGCCAGAACCGCACCCCGGGCTTCGCCGACGATGTGCCCTATGTGGTCGCTCTGGTGGAGCTGGAGGAGGGAGTGCGGATGTTCTGCAACATTGTCGAATGCCCTCCCCGGGATGTGTCCATTGGCATGCCTGTAGAGGTCACCTTCGTCCGCGCCACCGACCAGATATCCATCCCCTACTTCAAGCCAGCGACTGGCTAACCTTACGCCCGAGGCTGGATTTCTTCTAGCAGATCAGGTTCTTCACGTACCGCACCATGCGGCCGTCTTGCTCATAGTCCACCGCGGTCCAGAAGCCCGTTGCCCAAGGATGGTCCCTTTCCACCAGTGCTGAAATTCGCTTTGCCCCCTGTTGGACAAGCTGTCTTTCGGCTTCGGTGACCAGCGCGCGTCCGATTCCCCGCCTTCTATAGCTTGGATGGACCGCCAAGCGGTAGATGTTGCCCCGCCAGCCATCGAAGGCGCCGATCACGCTGCCCACAATGCCTTTGTCCCCGATTTCGGCCACCAGGACAAGCGTCGAAGTGCTATCGATAGCACTTAGTAGGTCGTTTGGAGCATCGGAAACGCTGACGGTAGCTTCAGCCTCTTTCCAGAGGTCCAGGACCGCCACAACATCATCTTTGAGACACTGTCGGATGGTCCAATCAGGTGGACTAGTCACGCCCGATTTCCGATGATCAGGATCTCGTGGGAGTCCTTGATGTTGTGGTTCACCCCGTAGTCTATCCTGTTCTTGACGATGCGGGTCTCCCCCTGGCCCAGGGTGTACTGCCTTCCAACCTCGACGATGGGATAGTCCGCATACATATCTCGATTGGTTGAGCAG
>JAGWBF010000026.1 GCA_021296025.1 Dehalococcoidia bacterium
CCTCTCCGGCGATTCACCTCCTCCGATTCCCTCGTAGGGCTCGCCAGTCATAGCTGAGTAGGCCCGCAGCCCCAGCTCCCGTCCTGCCAGGGAGGCGGCTGTCTCGTTGAGGGTGGTCATTTCGGGGCTGCGCCAGTAGTTCCATCCCAGGGGTCGGAGGAACCAGTAGGTGTGCAGCCACTCATGAGCGGCCGTTATTGTGGCCCCACGGAGCCCCGAACCTTCGGTTACCACCGATGGGTAGGTGGCTACTCCCCCGATCCCATCCACCAGGGCGGACAGGTCCTCCCCCTGGAATATGGTGTCTTCCAGGGCCTCCCTCTCCTCTAGGGACATGTCCGGCTTAAGCAGGATGGACCTCTCGACGCTAATGGTGTGCCTGGGGGATATGGTCAGCAACAAGGGTGGGCTCTCCAGGGCCACATCTATGGGCGGGAAGATGATGCCCAGCCATCCGTCCAGCCCCTCATTCCCGGCGACCCCGCTAATATAGGCTTCCAGGGTCTCTTCCACCCCGGGGCGCAGGCCGGCCCGCCTCTCCCTGGCGTCCCTGAGGCTCTCAGCTGCCTCGCGAGGGTCGTCGGGGCCATTCACCTCGTTGTCTTGGGGCTGCTGGCCCCTGAGAATAGCATCCTCCAGGGAACGTATCTGACCGGTCAACGCGAAGAACTCGCGGAGATTCTCCAGCCGTTCCTCTTCGCCCGTAGACCGCCACGGAAGGTAGCTCAGCACCTTGTGAGTCCACTTGTCGGGCAGGTGGGTGAGCTCCCAGTACACAAGCTGGTGCTGGTGGGGAAGGATAGCAAGGTCCAGGGCTGAAAGCTTGAGGTCTCCGGCGCTGCCAAAGACCAACAGGAGAGAGAGGAGGAGGGTGGCAACTGCTCTTGGAAGAAGGTGCATACGCCTTGGGACAGGATAACATAACCACTGTGATTCAGCGTGCCGACTCCGGGGCGACGCGTCCCTCGGGCTTTGGCGTTGCGCCCTGTGCGCTAAATTGGCTAAAATGGACACCAACCCACAGTGGACCAATAGAGCGACATTGCCGGATCTCATCTTGGTCTTAGCCGGTGCCCCACCGGATGCGATGCTGAAGGGAGAACACTTCTAACATGGCAGACATCAACAAGATACGGAACGTGGCAATTCTAGGCCATGCTGGCTCAGGAAAGACCTCCCTGGCCGAGGCTTTCCTCTTCAACACGAAGGCGGTGAACCGCCTTGGCAACGTGCAGGACGGGAACACAGTCTCCGACTACGAACCCGAAGAGACGAAACGGTCCAGCAGCATTCAGACTAGCCTGCTCCCCTGCGTGACCGACGGCTACAAGGTAAATGTGCTGGACACGCCCGGGTACGATGATTTCGTCAGCGAGGTTATCGCAGCCCTAAGGGTAGTGGAAGGCGCCGTGATAGTGCTGCCCGCATCTGCGGGCGTCGAGGTCGGCGCCATTCGAAGCTGGAACCAGTGCGTCGAGGCGGGCATCCCCCGCATGATTCTTGTGAACAAGATGGACCGGGAGAACAGCGACTTCCAGCGCTGCCTGGAGGACATCCGGTCCAACTTTGGCCGTGGCTGCGTGCCCTTCCAGATCCCCATCGGGGCTGAGCAGAACTTCCAGGGGGTCGTGAATGTCCTGGACCAGGGCACCGAAGCGCCCCCCGAAGTGGCTGCCCAGGTGGAAGAAGCCAGGGATATGCTCATCGAAGCTGTCGCAGAGACCGACGACGACCTTGCCACCAAGTACCTGGAGGGAGAAGAGCTGACCCAGGAGGAGGTAACCGGGGCTGTTCGAGAAGCCATCCTTTCCGGGCATATCTCCCCCGTCTTCGTCGGTTCAGCCACAATGAACCTGGGGATGGAGGAGCTGCTGGAGGGTGTGACAGCCTACATGGGCTCTCCTGTGGAAAGGGCTAAGGTGCCCCTGCTGGACTCGGAGCTGGAGGCAACCGCCGACGCCGGGTCCGGCCCCTTGGCCGCCTTTGTCTTCAAGACCACCGCCGACCCCTTCGTGGGCAAGCTGTCCTTGTTCCGGGTGTTCAGCGGCACGGTCCGGAGCAACTCCGAGGTGTGGAATGAGGCTCGGAACACCTCCGAGCGCATAGGCCAGGTCTATACCATTCGGGGAAAGAACCAAGAGCAGACCGCAGATGTGGGAGCCGGTGACATGGGGGCGGTATCCAAGCTCGCCGCCACTGTTACGTCGGACACCCTGACCCAGAAAGAAAACGCCACTGTTGTGAAGCGCATAGACTTCCCCTCGGGGTTTTACACCATGGCTGTTCAGCCCAAGTCCAAGGCGGACGTGGACAAGATGTCCATGGCCCTCAGCAGGGTGCTGGAGGAAGACCCCAGCCTCAACCTTGCCCGCGAGCCCAACACCGGCGAGACCCTGGTTTCCGGCTTCGGGGAGACCCAGCTGGAGGTTGCAATGGAGCGAGTCAAGCGGAAGTTCGGCACCGAGCTGGAGCTTCATCTTCCCAAGGTCCCCTATAAAGAGACCATAAGCACCATGACCAAGGCCGAGTACAAGCACAAGAAGCAGACCGGCGGGCATGGCCAGTACGGGCATGTGTTGCTGCGCCTGGAGCCCACGAGCGCCGACCAGACCTACGAGTTCGGCCAGGAGCTTGTCGGGGGCTCCATACCCAAGGAGTACGTCCCCTCCGTTGAAAAGGGTGTCGCAAAGGCCCTACAGGAGGGTGTCCTGGGAGGCTTTCCGGTTGTTGGTGTAAAGGCTGTCCTGTACGACGGCAGCTTCCACGATGTGGACTCCTCGGGCATATGTTTCGAGATCGCCGGCTCCTACGCTCTGCGGAAGGGCGTATCGGAGGCAGGTCCCAAGCTGCTGGAGCCCATCATGAGGTTGTCCGTAAGGGTCCCCGATGCTTTCAACGGTGATGTTATAGGTGACCTGAACAGCAAGCGCGGCCGGATAATGGGGATGACTCCCCAGAATGGTGAGACGATAATCGAGGCAGAAGCCCCCCAGAGCGAGCTTCTACGATACGCCACCGACCTGCGTTCCCTGACCCAAGGCCGGGGTTCCTTCGTCACAGAGTTCGACCGGTACGAAGAAGCGCCCGCCCACATCACCCAGAAGGTCACCGAAGAAGCCAAGAAAGCGAAAGAAGCAGCAAGGGCCTAGAGGGTCTCGCCCTCCGGCGTCTTTCCGTAGTAGAGCTGCAAACCTACTAGGGGCAGCGCCCTTCAGGGAGCTGTGGCGATCAGCGGAGGTGTAGTTCGTCCGTGGTGCGGTTGGGGCGATTCTGCTTGGCAGGCTTTTGGCGAGTTGCGTTGTTCAGAGGGGCTTTTCCATGAAGACCGACACAGGGTCGGGAGGGTAGTCGCCGAAGGGGCCCCGGTCAACGTAGCCGGCCCTTCTGTAGAGTCCCAGCGCTTCCGGCTGATGGACTCCGGTTTCCAATCGCACCAAACTGCGATCCGCATTCCTGGCAATCTGTTCCAGCTCTTGAAGGATCGCAGCCCCAATACCCAGCCGTCTGGCCTCGGGCTTTACATACATCCGCTTTATCTCGGCATAGTCCAGATGGTCAAGAACTAGGGCGCCACAACCCGCAGCTTGGCCATCAACCCTGGCAACAAGAAAACTGACGTTTTCTGCAGTCAGGGAGTCCACGTCGAGCAGGTAGTTTGAGCCATCGGGATACATGGCGTTCAGATAAGTATCCAAAGCCTCGATCATCTCGGCGACTTCTTCTTGAAGAGGAGATTCGATTCCAACTCTCGGAGTTCTTTGTTTCACGGGGCCCTCTCTAGGTTGCTCCTGCCACCCCATTGAGGTACCGGTTAACATGGTTCCCCGAACCTATAGCACGGTCGCAGCAACTCACTCAGGTCTACAGCCTTTCACAAGCCATGCTATTGCGTACGCCAATGCCATCCTACCATAGGGGCGGACACCTGGGGGTTCAAGCCTGGGGTGCGGGTGCTGTGGTCGAGGTATCTCCAAGGAACCGGATCAAGGAAGTGGTAACCAATGGTAATGGGTCTGAGATAATAGCTTAGACTGGAGCACTTGGTAACTGATATCCTAGGCATCACGCGGAGGGTATCCAAATGTCAAACGACAAGCAGGTCGGCCTGCTCTATGAAGCATGGGCAGACCTGGATCGCGTAACCGATGGACTTGAACCAATCCCGGCGACCCAGCCCCTCGAACAGGGCAGCTCTATAGCGTGGGCTGTGGCCCATGTGACAAATCACCTCGACCGCTGGATGCACGGCTTGTTTGTGGGCCTTCCGCTACACCCCTTTATCGGTCATACACGCTTTAGATTCAACGGAGGTGGAATCGACCCAGGTGAGTGGCAAATGATCAGAAATTCGGTGGGAGAGGTTAGGGAATCGGTAAGCAGGTACTTGGATGGGGAACCTGATATGGATGCCTTGGTTCCCTACTCTGGTTCGCGTGATCATCTCAGGGATTCTGGGTTAACCCTCCGCAATGCAATTCTGAGAGCGTCTGCTCACCACTATTTTCACATTGGCGAGATCTCCACCAAGCGGGACCGACTTGGGCACTCAGTGGGTGACTATCCTGGTCGCCTTCTCCGGTGCCTCTAGCTCGGGCTGCCCGCATTGAAGGGATAACTATGCGTCCGCATTGCTAAGGCGATCTCCAATTGGGTTTGAGGTTTACGGCAGTTGTTCATACTTCAGTTAGAGTTAAAGGTGTCCCAATGGAAGATAGGCAGCCCGATGAAGGCTCGACGCCCGATGAGCATCGATATTTTCTGGAGATGACGGCTGAATCAGGCCTGCGTCCATCCACAAGGAGTCACGGAAACATCGAGATACGGCAACAGACGGTCCCTGACATCCGATTGAGCCGGCACCTATACCACGCCGTAGGCAACGAATACCACTGGACCGAACGCATACCATGGACCGACGAGCAGTGGTTGGGGCGCCTGAGCCTGGATAATGTGGAGATGTGGGTTGCCTACGATCAAAAGGTGGTAGCAGGTTACTTCGAGCTGTTCAAGGATGATGAGGGTAACGTGGAGTTAGCGTACTTTGGTCTGCTGCCTCAGTTCGTAGGACAAGGCATTGGTGGATATCTGCTTACCGCCGCCATTCGGTGCGCCTGGCAAATGGGAGCATCTCGCGTTTGGCTCCATACCTCAACCAGAGACCATGCCCATGCCCTGGCCAACTACAAGGCGCGGGGATTTCGCGTCTTCAAGCAAGAGGCGATAGTTCCACCCTCCAGTCAATGAATCTTGAGTTACAAAGTACCGGAAGCTTACCGCTACAGCCGAATTCGGTCGAACTATCGCCGAGGTGTCTGGATGGGCTGCCGAAGTCCCGGGAGGTGCAGCAGTGAACACTTGGGGAATCAAAGTCTACGGAAATCCTTGCAGGGAGTGCGGGTTTGATTGGGCTGCGCCGTTGGAGGCCGCGGCAGCCCTGATAGCCGATGTCCCCAAGCGGTATTCCGGCCTGCTTGAGGGCCAGGATGGAACAACACGACATCCCGAACTGGCCTGGTCGGTTGGAGCCTACGTGTGCCATGTTGCCGACAATCTCAGGATATGGGCTGAGCGTATGTGGAGCTCAGTTGAAGCAAAGCACGTGCACATAGAGGCCTATGACCAGGATGCCGTGGCTTCATCTCGGGGTTACGAGCACATACCTGTGAAGACAGCGTTATGGTCGCTGTCTCATTCAGCCAAAATGTGGCGCGAGGCGTTAGCGTCCGTCTTTGACCGGAAACCGACTTTCAATCATCCCGAGCGCGGGCTTCTGACTCTGCCCGACATCGTGCAAAGCGTAGCTCACGACGCACCTCATCATGAATGGGATATCGGGCGCTCCTAGGCATTTCACCAGCAAACAGAGATGCCTTGAGTCACCATCTTCCAAAGTACTAACAAATGCCTGGACCAGGGTCGAAGTAAGAACCAAGAGAACGGGGCAGACCAAGGTGCTTGCTAGTCCACTAACAGCTTGCTACATCTGCAGGTGATAGTTTGGTAGGAGGAGTAAGTAAAGCACAGGAAAGGCTTAGAGATAGATCGTTCAATGGACAATGCTCTCAGAGGCGGATTCAATATCAGGCTTGCCGAGAGTTCTGCTGACTACCAGGCCTTTGTTGACCTTGCTCGCGAGTACATCGAGTCCCTGGGCTTTGAGGTCGACTTCCAGGATGTGGATAAAGAGATCGCTGAGGCAGAATCTAGGTACGGAGTTTCCGGTCAGGGCGCTGCGTTGCTTGTCGTCAATCAAACCGGAGCAATTGTTGGTGTTGCTGCGCTCCACGATCTAGGCGACGGAATATGTGAGCTGAAGCGCATGTATGTAAGACCGGCCCACAGAGGGCACAGCCTGGGGAAGAGGCTGTGCGAGGAATCAATAAGAGTTGCTAGGCGCCTCGGATATTGCGCGATGCGGCTAGACACCCTAAAGCGAATGACCGCAGCAAGGTCACTCTATGAATCTCAGGGGTTCCGGCCCATACCTCCATACACTATCAACCCAATGCCCGATGCACTATTCTACGAACTTGACCTCAGACAGACTTCCTGATCCTGCTTCATCGAACTCCTGCCAGAGCCCTTCACATAACTTCCGTCGCTGAAATGACATGGCTGTCGTAAATGTCTAGCCCCCCTTCGTCTTTTGCTTGGGAAACGTGTGTCGTTCACGTTGACACTGGGAAACCCCCATCTATATATTTCCACTGCACCGCCCAGACCTGCGGGCATCCCGGAGTAACATCCGATTTCGCTTTGACCGCTTTGTACATCCTGACAGCTATACTTACTTCTGTGACACTTCCCCTCGTGACGGGACCAAGGAGGCCCCTGGATGCCAGCTAGTACCAAGCCGCGGACCATTAGGGCTTTGCGGGAGAGTCGCTACAAGGTCCTCCCCGTCAGGGAGGAGCTGCGGAAGAACCTGGTGACCAAGCTCAGGAGCGGGGAAGCCCTGTTTCCCGGCATTGTCGGCTTCGATGATACGGTTATGCCCCAGATGCAGAACGCCATCCTGGCCGGACAGGATATCGTCCTGCTGGGGGAAAGAGGCCAGGCAAAGTCCCGCCTTGTGCGAATGCTGATAAGCCTCCTGGACGATGAGGTCCCGGCCATAGCTGGGTGCGAGATCAACGACAACCCCTACAACCCCATCTGCAAAAGCTGCCTCGACTGGGTCAAGAAGGACGGGGGAAAGGTCGAAGTCCGCTGGATACCCAGGAATGAACGCTACTCGGAGAAGCTGGCCACCCCAGACATCTCCATCGCCGACCTGATCGGAGAGGTGGACCCCATCAAGGTGGCCGAAGGCAGGTACCTGTCCGACGAGCTGACTATTCACTACGGACTCATCCCCCGCACCAACCGGGGCATCTTCTCCATCAATGAGCTTCCCGACCTGGCCGAACGAATACAGGTGGGGATGTTCAACCTGATGGAGGAGCGGGATGTGCAGATACGGGGGTACCGGATACGGATGCCCCTGGATGTGTACACCGTAGCCACAGCCAACCCCGAGGACTACACCAACCGCGGCCGCATCATTACACCTCTGAAGGATAGGTACGGCGCCCAGATCAGGACCCACTACCCCAGGGAGCTCCGCGACGAAATCGCCATCATGGAACAGGAGCGGTCCACCTTCGATAACGAGAAGGATATAAGCGTCCCGCCTTACATGAAGGAGATAGTGGCCGAGGTCACGTCCCTGGCCCGGCGCAGTCCCGACATCAACCAGCGGTCCGGGGTCAGTGTGCGCGTCTCCATCGCCAACTACGAGACCCTGATCAGCAACGCTGTGCGGCGGTCCATCGTGCAGGGGGAGAAGAAGGCCAGCCCCCGGATCAGCGACCTGCCGTTCATCATCGCATCCTTCTCCGGGAAGGTGGAGCTGGAGACCTTCGAAGAGGGTCGGGAATCCAAGGTGATGGAGGACCTCTCCAAAAAGGCGGTCCTCAACGTTTTCGGAAGGTATTTCAACGTAAAGGACCTGGAGAGCGTGGTCCAGCAGTTCGAGGAAGGTATGGAGGTGGAGGTAGGGAGCGATCTGCCCTCTCCCAGGTACATGGAGCTGCAGAAACAGATGGGCGAGCTTGGGGAGCATGTGAGGAGCCTGGGAGCGGGGAAGCGTCCCGAGCTAGTTGCTTCCGCTTCCGAGTTCATCCTAGAGGGACTGCATCTCAATCGCAGGTTAAACAGGGATCAGGTGGGTGGAAGCTATCGTTATAGGAGCTAGCCGTGCCCGACTTTCGGTACTCCCGCTGGGATGGCGCCCAACAGGTCTTCGATCTGGATGGCGAAGATGTGATGGAGCAGTTGTCCGAGCACCTGGTCAACCACAGCGACATTGCCAAAGCCCTGGAAGCCCTGGCTAAAGACGGCCTGCTTAACAAATACGGCCAGGGTGTGCCCGGCGTCGATGAGATGCTCCGCCGGCTGAAGTCACTGGAACAGGACATCCTGGACCGCTACAACCTCGACCACATCTTGGAGGATATCGAAGGACGAGTCCGCAGGATCATTGAGGCTGAAAGGTCGGGGATAGACCGGCGCCTGGCGCTAGCCAGGGGACGCATCGCTTGTGATAATCCGAACGACTCCTCGACCCCGACCCAGGAGCAGATGGCTAGCATGCTTGCCCACCTGGAGCGGTTGGGCGCCCGCAACCGGAAAACCCTTGACCATCTTCCAGCCAACCCTCCTGAAGCCATCGAACAACTGAACCGCTACGAGTTCATGGATGATGAGGCGCGGGCGGAATTCGATGGGCTGATGACTTCCCTGAAGCAGCAGGTGCTGGACGCCACCTTCAAGGGAATGCTGCAAGGGTTGGGGGAGGCAGGCCCCAAGCAGGCTGTCGGCCTGAGGCAGATGCTCCGTGACCTGAACGCCCTATTCGACGAACACCTGAATGGGAGCGGCGTTAACGCCCGTTCCATGTTCGACCGGTTCATGCAGAAGTACGGCCCGGCCCTGGACCTCGGGAGCCCTTCGGGCATAGAAGAGCTGGCAGACCTGCTGCAGCGCCGGAAGGCTCAGATGGACATGTTGCTGCAGAGCCTTCCAGCCGAGCTTCGCGAGGAGCTGGACTCCGCCATAAGGTCCGTCCTTCAGGATGATGACCTTTACCGGGAGATTGGCAGGCTATCCCAACATCTGCAGCGTTTGTCCCCCACTGCGGGGCCGCCGGCGGGCCTGGATTTCAGGGGAGGACAAGACGCCAGCTTGAAGGAGGCGTTGAGCCTCCTCCAGGAGCTGCGCGAGCTGGGAGAGCTTCATGCCGGGATGCTGAAGGCAGACCAGGGCGCTAGGGGGAACGTCGATGTGTCTCTCTTGAGAAAGCACTTGGGCGAAGAGGCCTGCCAGGCATGGGGCAGGATGCACTCCCTTGCAGAAGAGCTGGAGAAGTCAGGATACCTCCGCATGAAAGAGGGCCGGCTGGAGCTGACGCCCAAGGGGGTGCGAAAGATCGGGCAGAGAGCCCTCCAGGAGATATTCGGTGTCATACGCAAGGAGCGCAACGGCGGTCATCGCACCCTTGAAAAGGGTGGGGGCGACCCGTCGGAAGACACCCGACCCTACCAATATGGTGAGCCCTTTAACCTGAACCTGCAGCGCACCCTGCTGAACGCGGTCTTGCGCTCTCCCGGTTCTCCCTTGAACCTGGCCCCCGAGGACTTCGAAGTCCAGCACATGGAGCAGGTGTCTCCCACCTCAACGGTGTTGATGCTGGACTTGAGCTTGTCCATGGCCACCAGGGGCAACTTTCCAGCAGCCAAGAAGGTCACCCTGGCCCTAGACAACCTGATCCGTACCCAGTTTCCCCACGACTCCCTGCATGTCGTTGGGTTTTCCACCTATGCCAGGGAGGTGAGACCGGAGCAGGTAGCAGACCTTGCCTGGGACCAGTTCGATCCATACACCAACATCCAGGATGGCCTGTGCACCGCCCGGAAGCTGCTTGCCAGCGCCAGGGGCAGCACCAAGCAGATAATCATGATCTCCGACGGAGAACCCACAGCCCACACCGAGGGAGAAGAGCTGGTCTGTCAGTACCCCCCGGCTCCCCGCACCATCAGCGAGACTCTCAAGGAGGTCAGGCGCTGCACCCGGCAGGGGATCACTATCAATATGTTCATGCTGGACCGCAACTCTTCCCTGGTCCAATTCGTCAGCCAGATGAACAAGATAAACCGGGGCAAGGTGTTCTACACCAGCCCCACCAAGCTGGGCGAGTACATCCTGGTGGACTACCTGACCAGCCGCCGCAAGCTGGTGGTGTAGAAGCTCTTCTCACCCTTCCTCCACCGGCATGGGACGAGGGTAGACCCTCTATGGGAAGGAACCTGCTCTCTGGCATCGAGTTCGTAAGACTCGTGGGTGTGGGTGAGCTGTGTCTGCCCAGACACTCGTAAGCCCCGCAGTCTCAGCCTCTACCTGATTCGCGCCTGATCTATTTCGCAACCAACTGAGCGATCTCAGTCTTGCTTCAGCCCCTCGCTTTGGGGAGAAGGAGCCTGGGGAGGTGTGAATTCGTCCGGCAGCTCCTCCATGACTATCGCCATTGTGTCCATACCCTCGGCCCGGGCCGCATCAAGCATGCCTGCAGCCAGGGCCGAAGCGGCCTCCTCTTCCGTCAGCCCCAGTTCTCCCGAAACCTCCTTCGCCGCCTCTATGGCGGTCCGGACCGCCTCCGCCATGTCCTGGTCTGTGTTCGATGCTCCTAGTATCACGCCGTAGCCCGCTTCCTGGAGCATGGCATCGTCCTCCACCGGGTAAGCGCTCAGGGCGCGCACCGACCCAATCACTGCGCCGCGAACACGGTCGCCAAGGCCGGCTGCTATTCCCTCACCGGCCTCCACCGCACCCCTGGCACCGTGGCGGGCCAACCCAACGGCGTGACCGGCGATGTCGTGAACACCCTCCATCTGCCTGTGCATCTCCCGGCCCACAGCGCGGGAGACATTCATGGCTAGATTCTGCCCTTGCGCGACCGCAGAAGCCGCTGCCCTTGTGGATGCGGCCACTTGGTACGCGGTGACTCCCAGGGCGACGTCCGCCCCCGGGACTCTCTTCAAGTAGCCGGTGGAGTAGGCCGACATAACGTTCAGCCCCGGGACCGAGGATACGAGCCTGGATAAAGGCGCCGCCCCCGCTGAAAGCTGCTCCAGCGCGATACCACGTGCTACCTCGCCCTCCTCTCTGAGGGCGATGAGAAGATTCAGGGATACGAGGCCAAGAATGAACGCCGCTGCGAACACGAAATCGTATCCCTCAAGGGAGATCACGGAGAGCTCCTCAACCCCTGTTGGCGAGAGCCATCGGAGGGTTACCGCAAAGCTGTTTTCTGCAACCAGGTCCGCAAGCAGTCCGCCGACTATGGGCCCCAACCCAATGCCCAGGCTGGTGGCAATGCCGGCGACCCCAAGGAAGGGGGTTTCCTCTCCCTCCGGGGCTACCTTGAGTGCCAACGTTCCTACGGTCAGGGTGACACCGGCCGCAGCAATTCCGGCCAGCATGTGTATCGCAGCGATCAAGGGCAGGGTGAAGAAGTGTGGGTCAGGCAGCGTCGCGAAGGGCCAGGCGACGATGGCCAGCAGGTAGAGAGACGCCGACATCGAAAGCACCGGCTTGCTTCCGGCACGGTCTGCGAAGGGCCCCCACATCCGCATGGCGAGAAGGTTGGTGAACTGGCTGAGGACCGTGAACCCGATCACGGTGGGCAGGGAGTAGCCTAGATCGCGGAGCATGTAAACGGCAAAGAAGGGTATTGCTAGATTGGCGGCGAAGTTCCACGCAAAGAGAAAACGCACAAGGTGAGAGAAATTCTTATCCCGGAATGGCTTGGTCAGAATGTCGAACACCGACCTGTCTGTGCTCGCAGCGTTGGGCATCAGTGGTTCGCTGGCCAGGATGGAGAAGGAAGGACCGGAAACACCAAAGGCGAGCGCTCCGCCAATCAGCAGGAAACTGTAGGCGTAGACCTGCTGCCCTGCCGGGGCGGTCTGGGTCCACCAGCTCACGAAGAAGCTGGCCGCCACGCTGACCGCGACTACCGTTCCGATGATGAATGCCCAACGTTTGCCGTAATAGCTGCCCACCGCTGAACGAGGAACCAGATCACTCATCCAGCTGACCCAGGCAGTGTTCCAGGTGGCGGCGAACAGGCCACGAAAGGCTATGATCGCCATAAGGGCCAAGATGGCGCCGGACCCAGGCGTTTCCATCAGCAATGGCACTGCCCCGGCCGGCACCCACATCAGGTTGGTGATGTAGCCTGCAGGAATTCCCAGGGCCTTTCGTCTCCGGAGCCTCTCAACTGCCAGAATCGCGGGCAGCTGGGCTACCTGGGTGAGGAAAGGGAGGGCGGCCAGGATGCCGATCTGGAAGTTGTTTGCGCCAAGGGCCAGCGCAAAGGCTGCCATGAAGCCGCCGCTGGCCAGAGCAAACATGGCGTTTTCGCCCATGCCGCCCAAAATCATGTAGTGGAGGCTTCGGTTTACCTCAGCCTCGGTCAGGGTGGAACGGGGACTTAGAACGGACAGCAATACTTTTGGCACTTCAGCGGGTGATGGCGCTTGGCAACTTGTATCTTGCGATGCTCAAAGGCCCTTCCCGGATAGTATATCTCGCCGCAACCGAATTCTGCAGACCGCGACGGGCGAGGCTGGGCCGTTCGACTTCTATTTCCTGACGCGTCCGCCGAGACGGGAGACACTACCACGGTATTCTCTTCTGGTCGGTGTGGGACCGCACCCGTTCACGGGGGGATGAGCTGAGGCTCCGCATCTCCAAGCCTCCGCAGGCAGGAATGTCCGGAGGGCAAGAAGAGACAGAAGCTCCGCGCCAAGGAACCAAGAAGGGTCCCGGGGGTTGGGAGAGGCGCTATTCTGATGCGGTCGAGGTGATATAGAGGTGATATAATTGAACGTGCACTCTTGTTATAGAAGAGGTGAACAAGAACGGATATGAACACGCTTAAGACTTTTGTCCTCATGCTCGTGATGAGCGCCCTCCTGCTGCTAGCCGGGTTTCTAACTTTCGGCGTCACGGGAGTAATAGTCGCCGCTGGCATAGCTATGGCCCTCAACTTCTTCTCCTATTGGAACAGCGACAAGATAGCGCTGCGAATGGCGCATGCCAGGCTGATCAACTACGAAGATGACAAAGATTTGCACCAGCTGGTCGAGGAGCAGGTGCAGCGGGCCGGCATACCCATGCCGAAGGTGTACATCATCGAGGACGACTCTCCCAACGCCTTTGCCACCGGGCGCAACCCTGCCAACGCCACTATCGCCGTTACCACGGGCATCCGCCGCTTGCTCAATCGGGAAGAGCTTGGCGGGGTGATCGCCCACGAGCTGGCCCACGTGGGAAACCGGGACACGCTGATAATGACCATGGTGGCTACCATGGCCATGGCCATAGGATTCATCGCGATGGCTGCCCAATTCGCCATGTGGTTCGGAGGCTTCGGTCGCGGTCGAGTTGGCGGTGGTGGAGGCAGCTCGGGGATGATAGTCGGCCTTGTTGGCCTGCTGATTGTGGCTATCGTGCTTCCGCTGGTTGCAACCCTGGTGCGCATGTCCATCTCCAGGGCCCGGGAGTTCCAGGCAGACGCCACCGGCGCCCGTACTTCGGGCAACCCCAATGCCCTCGCCAGCGCCCTGGAGAAATTGGAGATGGGCACAAGCCGGAAGGCGATGGAAGTGAACAATGCAATCGCCCATCTGTACATAGTCAACCCCCTCAAGGGAAAGCATACCGGGGACCACCAGGTGAGCGCCCTCGGTGGTGGCTCAGGAATCTCGGGCCTGTTTTCCACTCACCCCCCCATAGCCGAACGCGTACGGCGCCTGCGAGACATGCGCGCAGATTGGTAGAGAACCCCCTTTGATACAAAAGACCGTGCTGGTGACCGGCGGCGCCGGCTTCATCGGCTCCCATCTCGTTGACAGGCTGATCTCCTTGGGGCATCGCGTCGTTGTGGTCGATGACCTCAGCTCCGGCAGGCTGCATAACCTGGACCGGGCCGCTGTTTTCTACCACACCAGCATTAACAATCCGTCCGTAGAGGAGATAGTCCGAAACGAGCAGCCGGATATAATCGCCCACCACGCTGCCCAGGTAAGCATATCCGAGTCGGTCCGGGACCCGATTCGGGATGCTGAGATAAACATCCAGGGTACCCTCCGCCTCATAGAGATATCCCGGCGTTTCGGCGTCGGCAAGTTCATTTTTGCCTCGTCGGGAGGGGCCCTCTACGGCGAACCCGACCAGAACCCGTGCAGCGAGCAGCATCCCGTTCGCCCGATTTCCCCCTATGGCCTTTCTAAGTTCTCGGCCGAGGGCTACCTTGGGATGTACCACAACATCTACCGGCTCCCCTACGTGGCCCTCAGGTACGGCAACGTTTACGGCCCCCGCCAGGACCCCCACGGGGAGGCTGGAGTAGTGGCCATATTTGCCCGCGCCATGCTGGAAGGGAAGCAACCCAGGATATTCGGCAGCGGCCTCCAGGAGCGGGACTTTATCTACGTGGACGACGTAATTGATGCCAACATAGCAGCCATGGATGAAGGGCAGGGCGAATACAACGTAGGCACCGGCGCCGCTACCTCCGTAAGTCAGATATTCGATATGCTGAAGGGGATACTGAAGTACAAGTGGACACCCACCTTCGGGCCCGCCAAGCCGGGAGAGGTGTTCAGCATCAGCCTGGACAGCAGCAAGCTGCAACGGGAGATGGGCTGGATGCCCAAGCTCTCCCTGGAGCAGGGTCTTGCCCAGACCGTCGACCATCTGCGAAGCGCCCTCAAAGGCACCACCGTAGAAAGATAAGCGCTCATGCAGCCTCCGGCACCAACGGATTACGATGTAGTCATCATCGGCGGCGGGGCCGCGGGACTTAGCGCTGCCATCTACACCTCCCGCGCTTCGCTGAAGACCCTCATCCTGGACAGTATCGGCTGCGGCGGCCAGATTCTCACCACCGACGTCATCGAGAACTACCCGGGCTTCCCCGACGGCATCAAGGGCCCCGACCTGTCCATCGCCATGTGCACCCAGGCCAAGAAATTCGGCGCCACAATGGAGCACGATCAGGTCCTGGAGGTCTCCAGCCTGGACCGGGAGGTCAAGCAGGTAACGACCTATTCAGGCACCATCTCCACCAGGTCCCTGATCATCACGGCGGGAGGCTCACCTAACAAGCTGGGTGTTCCGGGAGAGCTGGAGATGGCCGGGAGAGGTGTCTCCTACTGCGCGGTGTGCGACGGCAACTTCTTCCGTGGGCAGGAGGTGGTCGTAGTGGGGGGAGGGGATGCGGCCCTGGACGAAGGGCTGTACCTCAGCAACCTGGCAAGCCAGGTAACCCTTGTCCACAGGCGGGATGAGCTCAGGGCAAAACCCATCTCCCAGGAAAGGGTTAGGGAAAATCCCAAGTTCAAGTTCCTGTACAGCCACGTTGTGGAAGAGGTGCTGGGGAGTGACGGGGTGCAGGGCG
>JAGWBF010000027.1 GCA_021296025.1 Dehalococcoidia bacterium
TTGATGATCGGGAGCTGGCCGCCTTCATAGCCAGGACGTGGGCCCGGACCCGACCGGGACTTTGCGCCCTTCATACCTCTACCGCTGTAGCTGCCGTGGCCGCTGGCATCGCCGCGCCCGACGCGCTTCCTTCTCCTTCTTGTTCCACTGGGGGGTGCTACATCGTGCTCCATCATGGCTAATCGTCCTTTCCCTGCACGTCCTGCCCCTCGATCCCCTGTTCGACATGGAGCATGTGGCTGACCTTGCGGACCATGCCAAGGATCGTTGGGCTGTCCTGGTGCACCACAGTCTGGTTCAATCGTCGCAGCCCAAGGGAGCGGACGACCCTCCTTTGGGCCTCAGTGGAGCCAGCGTAGCTTCTTTTGAGAGTGATCTTTAGACTTCCCATGGTTCGTTCCTGTCGTAGGTGGGTTAGCGGGTCGGACGGGGCGCCTTTCGCCGGGCGATCTCCTCATCCGGGTCCTTAAGCTGCTTCAGGGCCTCCAGGGTGGCATAGACCACGTTTATGGGGTTGCGGGATCCAAGGGACTTGGCTACCACATCCTTAACTCCGGCCAAGTCCAGCACCGCCCTTACCACACCAGCGGCGATGATGCCGGTGCCCGGCGGAGCGGGCTTGATCAGCACCAGGGAAGCGCCCTTCTTCAAGGTGGTTGCCTGGGGAATGGTGCTGCCTTTCAAAGGCACTCGCACCAGGTTCTTCTTGGCAACCGCATTCCCCTTTCTGACTGCATCGGGAATGGCCAGGGCTTTGCCCAGTCCCGCGCCCACAACGCCTTCGCCATCACCAACTACCACCAGGGCGTTGAACCTGAGATGTCTTCCTCCCTTGACCACCTTGGCGATCCGACGGGTGTACACCACCCTTTCGTTGAGCACCAAGCTGTTGACATCGAATGCCGATTCCGTAGGATTAGTCAGCAAGCTTACCATTAGAAGGTGAGTCCTCCTTCGCGAGCCGCTTCGGCAAGCACCTTCACGCGACCATGGTACTTGTACCCGCCGCGGTCGAAGACAACTCTATCGATCCCCTTGGACTTGGCCCTCTGAGCGATGGCGGTGCCAACCAGCTTAGAGCGTTCCGACTTCCCAGCCTTGGTTTTGGAAGGGACCACCTCAGCCTCCTTGCTGGAGGCTGAAGCCAGGGTGTACCCCACGCTGTCATCGATCACCTGGGCATATATGTGATTCAAACTTCGAAACACGCACAAGCGGGGTTGCTGAGGGGTGCCCGACACCTTGGTACGCACCCTCCGGTGCCTAACTACCCTCAGTCTCCGCGCATCTTTGTCCCTGGGCATTGTCCGGTCCTCTACTTCTTCCTGGCTGCAGCTTTTCCGGGCTTAAGTCGCAGCACCTCATCGGAATACTTGATCCCCTTCTCCTTGTATGCATTGGGAGGCCGCACTCGGCGTATCCTCGACGCCACTTCGCCCACCTTCTGCTTGTCCATCCCACTCACGTGGATACGGTTGTTGCCTTCGACAGTAATGGTTACCCCTTCTAAAGGCGAGAGCTCGACGGGATGGCTGTACCCGACGTTGAGAACGACACCATCCCCCGACTGCTGGGCCCGGTAACCTACCCCCATTAGCTCGAGGGTCTTCTGGAAACCTTCAGATACTCCTGTAACCGCATTTGCCACGAGGCTGCGGGTAAGTCCATGAAGGGAGCGGTGGAACTTGCGCTCCGAGTACCTTTCCACCACTACCTGCGAATCTTCCACACGAACGGTCACGTCTGGATGCAGGGGCTGTACTAAGGTGCCCCTGGGCCCGTTGACCGTGACCTGGCCATACTCGGTGATTACCTGAACGCCGGCGGGGATAGGTATGGCCTTGCGTCCAATCCTGGAGAGAGTGCGTTCTCGACGTTGCGCCGTTACATCACCAGACATAGCAGAGCAGCTCTCCTCCTATTCCCTTATTCCAGGCTTCCTTGCCGGTCATGATGCCGCTGGATGTGGACAATATTGCTATGCCCACTCCTCCATACACTCGGGGGATCTCGCCTTTGCCAACATAGACCCTGAGGCCCGGCTTGCTGACCTTCTTCAGGCCGGTGATGGGCAGGCCCTTGTTCTCCCGATAGGTCAGATGTATGCGCAGCTGGGGATGGGGCTGGCCGCGCAGCAGATCGTAGTCCCGTATGAAGCGCTCCTCTTTCAGTATCTTGGCGATGGCGACCTTGGCCTTGGAAACGGGCATGACCAGATGATCATGGCGCATCTGCTGCGCGTTCCTGATACGGGTCAACATGTCTGCTATAGGATCGGTTACCGGCATTTTTGCCCCCCGGCAATGCGTGGATTGTCTTTAGAGCCCTTTTCTACTACCAACTCGCTTTGCGCACTCCCGGAAGCTCTCCAAGGAGGCTCAGCTGCCTCATGCAGATGCGGCATAGTCCGAAATACCGGATGTAAGCCCTTGGCCTGCCGCATCGGTTGCACCGGTTGTGGTTCCTGACAGGGAACTTTTGAGGCTGCTTCCACTTTGCTATCTTGGATTTCTTAGCCAATACAAGTACCTCAGTTCTGTCTGACGAAGGGCATCCCCATCAACGCAAGAAGGCGGGATGCTTCGGAATCGGTCCTTGCCGTGGTGTTGATCGTTATCTGCAGTCCCCGTATGCGCTCGATCTGCCCGTAGTCGATTTCGGGGAAGATAATCTGTTCCCTGATGCCCAGGGAGTAGTTGCCCCGCCCATCAAAGCTGGTGGCAGGCACTCCCCGGAAGTCCCTGATGCGGGGCAGGGCCGCATTGAGTAAGCGGTCCATGAACTGGTACATCCGTGCGCCCCGGAGGGTCACGCACATACCTATGGGATTTCCTTCCCTGAGCTTGAATCCGGCGATGGACTTCTTGGCCCGGGTGATAATCGGCTTCTGGCCCGATATGGTGCTCAAGTCCTTCGTCGCGCTCTCCATGGCCCTGGGATTGGTAAGAGCCTCTCCCAAGCCTATGTTCAAAACTACCTTCTTCAGCTTTGGTACCTGCACCACGTTCTTGTATCCAAACTCCTGGAGCATTGCCGGCACTACCTCGGTCTGGTACAGCTCCTTAAGCCTGGGGGTAGGGCTGGCCTGGGGTGGCGGGCTGGCGGCGGGAGCTTCCTCTTCAGTGGCCGGAGCTGCGGCAGCAGCCCTGCTAGCCCTCGCGGACGAGCTCCTTGTCGACGTTCCCCGCGCGGCCCTAGGCGTGCTTCGAGGAGCCCTCGCCTTAGCAGGCTGGGCTTGCTCGGCACCCGTTTCGGTGGACGCAGCGGCGTTGTCCGCCGTACTTTCGCCCGCCGGGGAGGGAGCTTCTTCTAGTCGATCGTCTCCCTGCACTTCTGACATTCCCGTACCTTTCTGCCGTCTTCCAGCCGGTTGGACCGAACCCTGGTGGGTCTGCTGCACTTGTTGCAGACCAACATGACGTTGGACATATGAAGAGGGGCTTCCTTCTGTATCCTTCCCGCTTGCCTCGCCTGGCCTGTAGGCCTCATATGCCTTACAACCAGATTGAACCCCTCTATGGTCACCCTGTTCTCTTCGGGAAGGACCTTTTCCACCTTGCCCCGGCGGCCTTTCTCCTTGCCTCCGATGACCAACACCGTATCGCCCTTGCGGATATTCATCACACAACCTCTGGGGCGAGGGAAAGGATTCGCATGTAACCCCGGTCTCTTAGCTCACGGGCCACAGGGCCAAAAATTCGACTCCCACGGGGGTTAGTGCCAGTGACCAACACCGCGGCATTATCGTCGAAGCGCACATAGGTGCCGTCGGGCCTCCGGTGAGGCTGGGCTGTGCGAACGATGACCGCCCGTACTACGTCGCCCTTCTTAACCGCCGCCATCGGGGCAGCTTCCTTGACCGCGCCCACGATGATATCGCCGATAGAGGCGTACCGGCGTCGGCTGGAGCCCGGTATGTTGATGCACATGATCTCCCGAGCGCCGCTGTTGTCTGCTACTACAAGTCGTGAAAAGGTCTGGATCATTCCCTTCTCTCCGAATCCGATTCCCCTTCTGTTTCTTCCTGGGCTGCCTCGGCCTCAGCCACAGGCTCTTCGATAACCTCTTCCTGGGCAGGCTCGGCCACAGGCTCTTCGATAGCTTCTTCCTCGACAGCCTCGGCCTCAGCCACAGGCTCTTCGATAACCTCTTCCTCGACAGCCTCGACTTCAGCCACAGGCTCTTCGATAACCTCTTCCTCGACAGCCTCGACTTCAGCCACAGGCTCTTCAATGGCTTCTTCTTCGGCAGCCTCGGCTTCAGCCATCGGTTCCGAATCGGCCTCTTCTACAACCGGCGCGGCTGCGAGCGTTTCGGCCAGCAGGCCCTGGTCCAGCTCGACGGGCTTCACCTCCGCAACCTCATGGCGCTCCAGTATGGACAGCACTCTCCAATGCTTGGTCTTGGAGATTGGGCGAGTCTCTTCGATGCGCACAAGGTCACCGAGAAGGCACTCGTTGCCCTCATCGTGGGCGTAGCACTTTGTTATCCGCCGGAGGCTCTTCTTGTAAATGGGATGGCGCTGCTGCCATCGAACCTCCACCAAGGCTGTTTTGTCCATCTTGGTGCTTATAACGCGGCCCACCCTGATCTTCCGAAACTCCTTGGCCATGCTAAGATTCTCCCAATTCCCGCTGCCTGATGATGGTCTGCAGGCGGGCGATGTTTCTCTTCACGTACCTTACCTGAGATGTGTTGGCCATCTGCTTGGTTGCTAGGCGGAAGCGTATATTCATGAGCTCCCTGTAGGACTCCTCAAGGGATCTCTTGAGCTCCTCATAGTCCATTTCTCGAATTTCATGTGCTCGCACTCCGGCACGCTCCCGTTAACCTGGGTATCTAAGCTTCGGATAGATCGCCGGACCCGTCCCGGCGGACCGCCCTGGTGGCGATGGGCAGCTTGTGGGATGCCAGCCTCAGGGCTTCCATGGCGACCTCTTCTCTCACACCGCTTACCTCGAACATGATCCGGCCGGGCTTGACCACCGCCACCCAGTGGTCCACAGCGGCCTTTCCACCGCCCATGCGCACCTCTGCCGGCTTCTTGCTGACAGCCTTGTCAGAGAACAGGCGCACCCAGACGTTGCCGCCCCGGCGCATATGCCTGTTGATGGCGATACGGGCGGCCTCTATCTGCCTGGCCGTGATCCATGCGCACTCCATGGCCTTGAGGCCATACTCTCCGAAGGACACCGAGTTCCCGGATGTGGCCACGCCCCTCCGGTGTCCCCGGTGCATCTTGCGGTACTTGACCCTTTTAGGTTGTAGCATCGGCTATTTCCTCAAGGTTTACTGTAGGGATATCTTCGGCGTGGACCGTCACCTCTATGGTCTCCAGCTCTTCGGCGATCTCCTCGGGAGGAGGAGGCAGCACTTCGCCCTTGTATATCCAAACCTTCACGCCGATGCGTCCCATCAGCGTCCGGGCTTCGGTGATGCTGTAGTCAATGTCGGCCCTGAGGGTGTGGAGGGGAAGCCGCCCGTCCATGAGCTTTTCCCGCCGGGCGATCTCCGCACCGGTGATGCGCCCCTTGATGCCGATCTTTATGCCCTGGGCCCCTGCCTGCATCGCCCTCTGCGCCGCCTGGCGCATGGCCCTGCGATAGGAGACCCTTCGCTCCAGCTGGTCGGAAATGTTGCGACTCACTAGGAATGCATTCAGCTCCGGCTGGGATATCTCCAGGATATTCAGCTGGATGCGTCGAACGGTCAGCTTTTCCAGACGGGACCGCAGCTTCTTGACCCGCTCTCCATCCCGGCCGATGAGAATGCCCGGCCTGGCCGAGTGCACGTTGATAACTATGTCCTGGGAACCCCGGTCGATCTCGATGCGGGCTATTCCGGCGTTGCCGAACCCCTCGTATTCCTTGGCGATCCCATTGCGGATCGACAGGTCCTCCAGCACCAGCTCCCGGTAATCCCGACCTCGGGGAGCATACCAGTGGGTCTGCCAATCCTTCACGATTCCTAGGCGAAAGCCCGTAGGATGCGTCTTGTGTCCCACCTAGGACACCTCCTCAGCATCGTTTACAACCACTGTGATGTGGCTGGAGCGCTTGGCGATGCGCCCTATGCGCCCCCTGGCCCGGGGACGGAAGCGCTTCAGGGACCGAGCCCCGTCGGCAACAATCTTGACGATGACCAGGTTTTCCGGGTCCATGAGCAGGTTGTTTTCGGCATTCGCGGCCGCCGACCTGACGACCTTATACACCGTCCGCGCCCACGGTGAAGGCAGCAGCCTCAACGTGTCCAAGGCTTCCTCCACAGGCCTGCCCCGCACCAAGTCGGTGATGGGCTTGAGCCTCTTGGGTGAAGCCCCAATGTCCCTTGCCGTAGCCTTTACCTCAGGCACCTGGAGTCCTCCTCGAATAGAGCACCAATGGTCATCTACCTTCGGCCTCCGCCGCGGGGTTGAGTTGTCCGCTCAGAGCGGGCCACATGCCCTCTGAAGGTGCGGGTGGGAGCAAATTCTCCGAGCTTGTGGCCCACGGTGTTTTCCGTGATGAATACGGGCACATGGCGCCTGCCATCATGCACCGCTATGGTCAGGCCGACCATGTCGGGCATTATGGTAGATGCCCGGGACCATGTGCGGATGACCGACTTCGTGCCAGCCCTTTGGACGGTTGCAACCTTCTTGGCCAGCTTGGGATGCACGAAAGGGCCCTTTTTGGTAGAGCGGGACATCCCTTACCTCCTTCTCCTGGTTCTTACCATGAGGCTGCTGCTGGCCTTCTTCTTTTTGCGCGTCTTGTAGCCCAGGGCCGGCTTACCCCAGGGAGTCTTGGGCCCCGGCATACCTACGGGGGACCGTCCCTCGCCGCCGCCATGGGGATGGTCTCTGGGGCTCATGGCCACACCGCGCACCTGGGGTCTTCGTCCCCTGTACCGGGTCTTGCCGGCCTTGCCCAGTTTTATGTTCTTATGGTCCGGATTTCCCAGCTGCCCGATGGTGGCCTGGCAGTCCACCAGCACGCGACGCACCTCACCCGAAGGGAGGCGGATCAGCACGTAGGGGTCTTCGCGGGACAGCACCTGGGCCGCCACACCTGCGCTGCGAACCAGCTGCCCGCCCTTGCCCGGTGTTATTTCCAGGTTGTGCACCTGGGTGCCCGCCGGGATGTTCCGCAGGGGCAGGGTGTTTCCGGGCTTGATTTCAGCCCGTGGACCCGACTCTATGCGGGCCCCGATTTCCAGGCCCAGGGGGGCGAGGATATATCGCTTTTCGCCATCAGCATAGATTATCAAGGCGATGCGGGCCGACCGGTTGGGGTCGTACTCCACCGACCTCACCTTACCGGGGACTCCGACCTTGTCCCGCTTGAAATCGATGACCCGGTACATCTTTTTGGAACCGCCGCCCCGATGGCGCATCGTGATCCGCCCCCGGTTGTTCCGACCGCTGTTGTTGCGGCGGGCACGAAGGAGGGACTTCTCCGGATTGGAGGTGGTGACCTCCTCGAAAGCCGGGAGGGCTGCGTCCCGGGTACCGGGCGTCTTGGGGTTAGGTATCTTTAATGGCACTCCCTTAGACCCCTTCTATGATCTGGATACGGTCTCCCTGCTTGAGGGTGACCACAGCTTTCTTGATGTCGGGCGTCTTCTTCATGCGGGGGCCGAACCGCTTCATCTTGCCTCGGTTCTTTGTGATGTTGACGTCAAGAACCGTGACACTGAAAGCGTGTTCGACAGCCTGCTTTACCTCTACCTTATTTGCCCGCGGGTCAATGTGGAAAACGTACTTGCCGCTCTCCTGGGCGATGGTGCTCTTTTCAGTGATGAGGGGCTTGACGATCACTTCATTCAGTTTCATCGCCGCCATCCTCGGAAATCTGGATTTCCCTCTCCCCGGCGGCCAGCATCTCCTCGGCCTTCCTGAGAGCATCCAGGGTGATTACCACCTTCTCCTGTTTCAGCACCTGCTCGGCGTTCAACAGATCCACTGGCATGGTCCATATCTTGGGCAGGTTTCGCGCCGAACGCACTACGTTGGCTTGGGGCTCTTCAGTAACCACCAGGGCCGATGCACGTACCCCCAGGTTCCCCAATATCTCCATCATGGCCTTGCTCTTGGGAGCATCCATCGAAAGGTCATCAAGTACGATCATCCGGCCACCCCGGACCTTCTCGGAGAGAACGCACCTGAGGGCGAGGCGACGCATCTTCTTGGGCATCTGCTTCGTGTAGTCCCGCGGATGGGGGCCGAAGGCTACACCACCATGTCGCCACTGGGGAGACCTTGTGCTGCCCTGCCTGGCTCGTCCAGTATATTTCTGGGGCCACGGTTTTCGGCCTCCACCGGACACATAGGCACGGGTCTTGGTCTGGTGGGTCCCCTGGCGGCGGTTCTGCTGATACATCACCAACGCCTGGTGCACCACGGATTTGTTCATGGGGACACCGAACACGCCGTCGCTGACCTCGGCGGTGTCCACCACTTCACCCTTTAGATTTCTTACCTGTACTTGCATACTGGCTTTCCGCTGGATATCGCAGGTTCCCCCTGGGGGATGCCTACTTAGCCTTTCGTATCGTGAGCAGGCTGTTGGGCGCTCCTGGAAGGCCACCTTTCAGGAGGAGGAGGTTCCGCTCAGCATCCACCTGGACCACCTCTATGCCCTTCACCGTGACCCGCACGTTGCCCATATGCCCCGCCATCTTCTTACCCTTGAGGACGCGGGCAGGGTAGGTTGTCGCGCCGATGGAGCCGGGCGCCCTGGCCCGGTCCGACTGACCATGGGTCCTGGGACCTCCACCGAAGCCGTGGCGTTTCATCGTGCCCTGGAATCCCTGGCCCTTGGACTTTCCTATAACGTCGACCCTCTCTCCAACCTCGAAGAGGTCGCCCGCATTGAACTCCTGGCCCACGTTGAGGCCATCAACCGAGTCCACGGGCATCTCTCTAAGGTACCGGTAGGAAGTCCCCCTGCCGATGTGTCCCCGCCTGGGTTTGTTCAACCGCTTGGCGGCGCCAAAGCCAACCTGGGCTGCTTCATAGCCGTCATGGTCCCCGGTCTTGATCTGGGTGACGGTGCATGGCCCGGCCTGAACAACAGTAACGGGGACCACCCGCCCATTGGGCTGGAAGATCTGGGTCATACCTATCTTTGTTGCCAACAAACCCTTGATCAAAACTGCTACTCCAAGGCGCCTGTCATGATTTCTTCAGCGATGGTCAACACGATGTTGTACCAGGCCACTTTCTCCTACAGCTTTATTGCGATATCGACGCCCGCCGGCAGGTTGAGGCGGGTAAGGGCATCGATGGTCTTGGATGTGGGTTCCACTATGTCAACCAGCCGCTTATGGGTCCGTATCTCGAAGTGTTCCCGCGAGTCCTTGTCAACGTGGGGTGATCGGATCACGCAGAAGCGCCGGATGTGGGTGGGCAAGGGCACAGGCCCCAGGACCACCGCGCCCGTGCGCTCGGCTGTATCCACGATCTGGCCCGCCGACAGGTCGAGGGACTTGTGGTCGAAGGCCTTTAGGACGATTCTTACCTTTTGACGGCTAGTTGTCATTTCTTATCTTACCTACCCTGCTTAAGCCAAAACACCACGGATTATACCTTGAACCATACCCTCGGGTACAGGTTCGTAATCCCGGAACTCCATGGTGTAGGTTGCCCTGCCCTGGGTCACAGAGCGCAGCGTTGTGGTGTATGCGAAGGTCTCTCCCAGGGGGATCATCACCCGCACGACCTGTATGCCCTCATGCCCTTCTATGTTGCGTATCTGGGCACGGCGGGAGTTCAGGTCTCCCAGGACATCGCCCAGAAAATCTCCGGGGGTAACCACCTCCATGTCCATGACGGGTTCCAGGAGATGGGGATGGGCTTTCTTGACACCGTCCCGGAAGGCGATGGATCCGGCCGCCTTGAAGGCGATCTCCGATGAGTCCACCGTATGGAAGCTGCCGTCGTACAAGGACACCTTTATATCCACCACCGGATATCCCGCTATGGGGCCGTTGTTCAGCGCTTCCTTGACCCCTGCTTGCACTGCGGGGATGTACTCCCTGGGGATGACTCCACCCTCGATGCGGTTCTCGAACTTAAAACCCTCTCCCGGTTCGGTCGGCTCTATCTGCAGCCAGACGTGACCGTACTGGCCGCGCCCGCCCGACTGGCGGACGAAACGACCCTCGGACTTTACGGATGTGGTGATAGCTTCCCTGTAGGACACCTTGGGCTTCCCGACGTTGGCCCCTACGTGGAACTCCCGCCGGATCCTGTCCACCAGCACCTCCAGGTGCAGCTCTCCCATACCTGAGATCAGGGTCTGGCCCGTCTCCTTGTCGTATTGAACGAAGAAGGTCGGGTCCTCTTCCGCCAGCTTGTCCAGGGCATCGCTCAGCTTGTCCTGATCCGCCTTGCTCATGGGTTCGATGGCCACTGACAGCACCGGTAAGGGGAACTTGGGGGGTTCCAGGACTACGGGCGCTTCTCGGGTGCAGATGGTATCGCCCGTGAAGGTGTTCTTCAGGCCGACGGCTGCGCAGATGTTCCCTGCGCCCACCTCTTCGATCTCCTCCCGGCGGTTGGCGTGCATCTGGAGGACTCGGCCCATGCGTTCGTTTATGTTCTTGGTTACATTCACCACCGATGCCCCTGACTTGACGGAGCCGGAGTACACCCGGAGGTAAACCAGCCTTCCCACGAAGGGATCGGTTATAACCTTAAAAGCCAGGGATGACATCGGTGTGTCTTCCCTGGCTTCTCGGACTACTTCCTGACCATTGTGGGACAGGACTCCCGTCACCGCCGGAACGTCGGCTGGCGACGGAAGGTAGCTGATGATTGCATTCATCAGGGGATGAATGCCTCGGCCCGTCGGGGCGGTACCGCATACAACGGGAATCAGCTGTCCCGTGATGGTAGCCTTTCTCAACCCCGACATCAGATCGTCGACGCCTATGGTCTCCCCCTCCAGGTACCGGATCATGAGGGCATCGTCGGTCTCGACGATCTTCTCGAGCATGGCATCCCGGTGCTGCTGGTAGGCATCCTGATAGCTATCGGGAATGGGTTCCTCGTGGGGAGCCATGCCGTTGTTGTCCTCGTACACCATGGCCCGCCCCTGCATAAGGTCAACGACGCCCCGGAAGTGCTCATCCTCCTGGATGGGAAGCTGGATGGGGATGGCGTTGACCTTAAGCCTGTGGCGTATGGTGCCGATGGTCCGTTCGAAGCTGGCTCCCAGGCGGTCCATCTTGTTGACGAAGCATATCCTGGGCACGTTGTACTTGTCCGCCTGTCGCCACACCGTTTCGGACTGGGGCTGGACACCGGCTACAGCATCCAGCACCACGATGCCTCCATCCAGCACTCGCAGGCTGCGCTCCACCTCGGCCGTAAAGTCCACGTGGCCAGGGGTGTCGATGATGTTGATTCTATGGTCGTCCCAGAAGCAGGTGGTCGCCGCCGAGGTGATGGTGATGCCCCTCTCTTTTTCCTGGGGCATCCAGTCCATAACCGTGGTGCCTTCGTCCACGTCTCCCACGCGGTGAATCCGGCCGGCAAGGTACAGCACCCGCTCGGTAACGGTGGTCTTACCCGCATCGATGTGGGCGATGAAACCTATGTTGCGTATCTTATCTATAGGAGACTTATCGGACATAACGGCACACTGCTGTTGGACCTGACCTTCTGAGGAGACCCGGCGCCCCGGACGGAAACCTACATGCTACCACCTGTAATGGACGAAGGCCCTGTTGGCCTCGGCCATGCGGTGGAGCTCTTCCCGCCGGCGTACTGCAGCACCCTCACCCCTGGAGGCATCCATCAGCTCATTTGCCAGCTTCCGCATCGTGGGCATGCCCTTACGGGCCCTGGCCGACCTGATGAGCCATCTCATGGCAAGGGCTTCGCTGCGGTTGGTGCGAAGCTCCGTTGGAATCTGATAGGTTGCTCCACCCACCCTCCTGGGTTTGACCTCCAGGAGAGGTGTAGCGTTTTTCAAAGCCTGCTGGAACACCTCAAGGGGTTCCCTACGGGTATCCCGCTCCACCACATCCATCGCCCCATACACCACCCGCTCGGCAGTGCTCTTCTTTCCCCACTTCATTATCTTGTTGATGAAGCGGGCCAACTCGGGACTGTTGTACTTAGGGTCGGGAGGCACGATACGCCTCTCAGCCCTTCTGCGCCTAGACATATCTTCCGGGTCCTTAGGTTTGGGCTAGGCAGTGATACCGTAGAAAAGAGGAGAGCTAGCGGTTTCTGGGTCGCTCGGAGCCGTACTTGCTTCGGCCCCGCTTCCGGTCGCTAACGCCTTCGCAATCGAGGGCACCACGCACCACATGGTAACGAACACCCGGCAGGTCCTTGACCCTGCCGCCCCGCAGAAGCACCACGGAGTGCTCCTGGAGGTTGTGCCCTTCACCGCCGATGTAGGCGGTGACTTCGAAACCATTGGTGAGGCGTACCCTGGCAATCTTACGCAATGCAGAGTTAGGTTTCTTGGGCGTCATGGTCCGAACCTGGACGCAAACCCCTCTGCGTTGCGGTGAGCCCGGGCCCCAGGTGACCTTGTTCCTCAAGGAGTTCTGGAGCCAATGCATGGCAGGGGCCTTGGTCTTCTTACGGACCTTGGTTCGACCTTTTCTCACCAGCTGATTTACTGTTGGCATAATCGTTCCTTTGCCAATAGAGGCACTAGCGGGGAAGTGTATCAACAAACTCCATAGGTGTCAACAATTTGGAATGGGCTGATGGAAGGGCAAAAGTCCTGGAGTGGCTAGTGGCTAAGCAGCAAGAGGGCTGGCGACAGCAACCCGCTCAACATCTGGGTACCGCCGCTGGCCAGTCCGTCGTAAAAGGAACAAATCAGCTAGGTATGCTTCAATGCCCAGAGTATCCGGTGGGTAAGGAACTGGCGACCATGTGAAGGCAACGTCCCCAGATACCCAATCAGGGTGCTGCCGGAGGTGATCCGCAATGCGTTCGTGGACCATGCCACTACCAACATCCAGCACCCCTATCCCGCCTTTCTTGAGCAGATGCCAGATCACATATACACCCTCGTCCGATGTCTCAATTCCCGCAACGGATTGGTAGGAGTTCATAGGGTAATGCGGCGACCACGCTATAGGGCTTTCTTTCATGCCCGCCTCCGTTGCTGACGCTCCCACGCCAGAGCCGATTCCCGGGTAACCCGATAGCCGACCTGCTGCATCGTTCCTTGGCGGCCGGCCCTGCGGTGCTCCCCGGCTCGCCTCTTTAAATTATGGGTGATGCCGTAGTAGCCGCCGATCTTGTACTTAAAGGTGTCTCTTAGTATGCTTGGCCTGCGTTTTCGGCGCACAGCAGCCTCCGTGGTTGCGACAAAACCGACCCCCGCCAGGGTCGGTTTTGCTTTGTTGGAACAAGTATATCACGCCTTTATGGATACGGCCGCTTCGTCCTTGATAGTCCTCTGATCCACTTGTTCTTGCTGAACCGGGCGGCCTTTTGTATCCGCCGCCAGTCGGCTGGCTTGAACGATATGTTAATCATCTTGTCCGGCATCTTCATATGACCACCTCCCTGCTCGGAGTATAGCCGCCCTTGTCCAGGCCAAAGAGCGCCCCTGCCCGGTACGGGGACATCCGAGCAGGGGTGCTGTACTTAGGGCGGCTCGTTGGGGAAAATCCCCTTTATGGTGCTCTCCGAGCCTATGCTTCTGCATTGGAGCCGCCTAACGGGATTGTATCATGAAAAACACCCACCCTACAGGATGGGGGATTGGCGCAAGCCCGTTCCGTGGCTCCTAGAGGGGTCTGTGAGGAAATCGGACTTTTTGGTTGCTAGGCTACTAAGCCGTGCAACTCGGTTTGTTACTAATGCCGCAATCAAATGCGCTAAGTTGTGAAAAACCCATGGAATATCTGACCGGTCTCTAATATGGTGCTGATAACATGAAAAGGTTGAGGCCAGAAAGCTCGTAACTTCCTGGCCTCTCATACCAAAGGATTGCGGCTCCAATGGTACGACAATACCAAGGTACAGCACCTAACACCCCCTGTCCAGTCCCAACTGCGGGCATCCTAGCCAAACTTGCCAGCATCTTCGATGTACTCCCCGACGGCCATCTGCTTGCCCACCTATGGGAGCATAGGCGCAACGGCCGGCCCGGGTATCCCCTACAGGCTATGTGGCGAGCATATCTTGCCAGCTTCATCCTAAACCTGGGCAACACCAACGACCTTATCCGTAGGCTACGGGATGACTACCCTCTCCGGGAGCTTTGCGGCTTCGGTTCGCTCCTTCCCCACCGACGTACCTTTAACCGGTTCATCCAACGGCTGGCTGTACCTCACCACGCCGACATGGTAGAGGCGATCTTTACTGCGCTGACCAACAAGCTAAAGGAGTTTATCCCCGATCTAGGGCAAGAGTTGGCGATTGACTCCACCTTCGTGCGTAGCCATTGCAGCCCAAACTCCAAGACCAAGCGCAGCGGGCGGACTGAGAAAAGCGATCCCGAAGCAAGCTGGACGGCCAAGAACAGCACCCAGGCTAAAGAGGACGGCAAGGAATGGAAGCACGGGTACAAGGTCCACATGGTTGCGGATACGAAGCATGAGGTACCGTTGGCGGTTAAGGTAACAACAGCCAGTAGGAACGACAGCCCGGAGCTCCCGGACGTAGTAGATCAAATGCTGGCACAACTACCCTGGCTCCAACCCACGGCATTAATGGCTGACCGAGGATATGATGCTTACTCAATCTTCGACTACCTAAACAACAAAGACATCCTGCCGATCATTAGGATCAAGCAAAGCCCGCACGGAGCACTTAAAGAGGGCATCTACACAAAGGACGGCGTACCGACTTGTATAGGCAAGATACCCATGCAGTACGTCCGGAGCGAGGATGGCAAGGGCCACCTTTACAGATGCGCCGGTTGCCATCTCAAGGACTCCAAGGTAGGCATGACCACCCATTGCGACACCGAGGTGTGGGAGGACCCGACCCGGAACTTACGGCTGTTTGGCCCACCCCACATTCGCAGGGAGGGCAAGGAATGGAAGGTTCTCTACGCCAAGCGTCAAGGCATAGAGCGCATCTTTAGGAGCCTAAAGGCTGTTCGCCGGCTGGAGCGCCATTGCATCCGAGGGCTAGATCAGATCAGGCTACACACCCTAATGAGCACCCTTGCATTTCAAGCCACATTTCTGATTAACAAGCAGGCAGGGCTGGGCGCAAAAGAGGCTCGCTGGATGATTGCCCGGGTAGCGTAGTATGCTGACAGGATGCAAGAGATGATCGGAAACTACCTAATAACCGCCGCTATAGTTATGTTGTGCTTGTGGGTTTGGAGGTCAGAACGTCTTCTACGCCAACCCAAACACGAGTTGCGCCAACTAAAAGCAAACCCACACGAAACCCAAACCACAGATGCGGTATGAACATCCAAAATTGAGAACGGAGGGTTTCATGGAGCGAACCTCAGTTATTAGCATGTCGGATAATGGACTTATGGACCTTGACCGCACCTTCCCTA
>JAGWBF010000028.1:0-406 GCA_021296025.1 Dehalococcoidia bacterium
CCATCCCTGGAAACCCTGGACTTCGCACGGGCCTTGGGACGCATGGACTGCGGAAATGCCGCTGCCAAGTTCTGCGACCCGGTGAACGTCCAGCCCCTACTTGATCCTGCCCGGTCAGCCAGGCTTGACGCCACACCCGGCAGACAAGAGCTGATGGAGAACCTTGTAGATATCGCCTATGATGAAGCGATCATCTACACCTACTTCGACGCCCTGGTGTTCTACGGCTCCAGTGCAAACCTGGACTGGGAGACCCGCTTCGACCGCCGGATGCGTCCCAATAACTGGACCCTCAACTAGACTACGGTCCACCCTACCAACCGACCATGGAAAAGGCACCGCCCCGAAAGAGGGGCGGTGCCTTTTTGTGCGCTTGCCCGGGGCAGGATTATCGCACGCATCTCTC
>JAGWBF010000028.1:446-15752 GCA_021296025.1 Dehalococcoidia bacterium
CGAGTGCTAGTAGCGTCCCCTAAGAGAAGCCCCTATAGTGAGTACTTCCGGACACATCGACATCGCTGCTTCTCCTGATGACTCCTGCCGGCTGACTTCCAATCATCGTCACCCCTGGGGCCCTATCATCGTCACTACCGCAGCCCCATTGCCGTCACTCCCGCTTTCGCGGGAGTCTACACCCCTGCAACACTACAGTAGGCCACGCTGTGTCCCCGCGATGGAGACCATTGTGTAACTTGGCCTCGGGCTGTCCCTTCGCCCTTGAATTTCCTTCAGGACGAACGGACAGCGATTGTTGTGCATTGGATATTGTCCTTCCCACCGCCGTGCTATTGGCCACGATAAGTTCAGGCTTTCAAGGCAACGACATAGGGGCCCGGGAACGACGACTTGATAATTACCGTCATTACCGTGCGAACGGGAATCCAGGGCCCCGCCCATTCTTGTGATTCGAGAGCCTCACTACGAACGGGCGAGCCAAGGCAAGGTTGTTCAGAGGTCTTCTTCGGGGAAGAGAAGGATTCATATCCCCGAAAGAAGGGGATAGAGTAACCCTGGGAGACGTTGGGCTGGGGCCTGAGCTGGAGCCTACTTGAGGGAACGGACCTGGCTGAAGAACACCTGGAAGTATATGGCCATAGCCAAGCAACCGGCAGCAACGGTCGAAAAAGCCAACCCCGCACCCACCACCTCGATAAACGCGCCTATCAACAGGATGGCCAACGGGCCGAATCCGTTCTCCAGCATGTAGATGCTCGTCACCCGACCGCGCAGCCTATCCGGCGCCATCGTCTGCACCAGGGTCAGGTTGCTGGTGATGAAGCTGGTCTGGCACATCCCCATAGCCGCCATCATGCCCAGGGACAGCAGCAGCCAGTGAGACTGTCCGAAAACGACCATGGCCGCCGATCCCACTATCAGCGCTATCAAGCTGACCTGACCTTTTTTCAGCGAGTATCCAACGCTCGCTATCATAAAGGCCCCTATCATTCCGCCAACACCCTGGGCCGCCAGCAGAAACCCACCTTCCCTGGCGCCATCTTCCAGGCCGAGTACGCCTCCCGTGTAGGCAGGCAGCAGGGTCTGCACCGGTCTGAAGGCAAAGACAAGGACGAAGTTCATAAGGATCAGGTGAAGTATTACCCTGTTCTCGTTCCAGACGTATGACATCCCATCTCGCAGATTGCGCAAGGGCGAGTTTGATCGGGCCGTTGAAGCCTCTTTGTAGCGGACCTTCATGGGCACCATCAGAGCGACCATGATCACCAGCAGGCCGGCCTCAACAAAGAAGTTATACTTGAAACCAAGGGCCCCAATTAGGGAGCCTCCCAACACTCCACCCATGAGGCGGGCAGAGGTAACCGTCATAGAGTTCAGCGCAAAGGCGTTACCCAGGTCCTCCGGGGGGACGGTGTTGGCGATCAACGCCTGGCGGGCGGGCTGTAGGAGCCCATGGGCCAAGGCCATAATGCTGGCGTAAACGTAAGCATGCCACACCTCTAGCCTGCCCGGCCCTTCTACGCCCAACCAGAGTATCAGCAGGGCAAAGGAGCCAGCGCACGCCGCCATGAAAGTCTGTGTGACCATGACAAGTTTCCGCCGGTCCATACGATCGGCAAGTACCCCTGCCCAAGGACCGACCAGCAGTGTCGGGAGGAACCTAAGTCCGCCAATAGTCCCGGACAGTATGGCACTGCCCTGTCCTGTAACGGGGTCCTTGGTGAGCTCCCAGACCAGGAACCCCAGGGTGACCATCTGCAGCCACATCCCGATGTTGTTGCAGATGTTCCCAACCCAGAAGAGCAAGTAGTCTGGATTGCCCAGAGACTTGAAGGTCTGGATGCGGCGCCGTGGAGGTACCCCGGCGCCGCTAGGAGCTTCCGGCTCTTTCTCCTGCTCCTTCTTCAACGACCTACTTCCACTCCGGCGCCGCACTTGTTTTCGTCAGTGCAATCCGGGAGGACATGGCAGGGGTCGAGCTGCGAGACCCATCGGGAGGTGTCTAGACTGGCTAATAACATGGTTGTGGTTATGCTGCCCCCAGCACAACCCTGATCATCCTCTCTTCCAGCCGCAGCCCTAATGTCTGGGCCAGGTCAAGGGATTGGTCTTCTCCCATGGTCACCACGTACGCCACTCCCAAGAGCCTGCCAATGCGAAAGTCCACGATGGTCGATGCAACAAGACCTGCAGCGGCCGATTGCACGGTGCACAGGGCGACCGCCTCATCGGAGAATCCCTTAACCGATGCTGGCTCCGCCTTTACGATCTGTTGACCTCTTCCTAGGTCCTTGCGAACAGCCCGTTGAAACTCTCCCAGGAACTGATTGGCAATCCAGAGGGACACCTGGTCTTCCTCCTGGAAAAGGTGCACCACCGTGGCTGCCATCAGGTTATCCCCGGGAACAACATCTTCGACGGATGAGGGGGTAGCGTATTCTCGTATATAGCCAGTAATCCGGCCAGTAGCATCGACCTCACCTGTTGTGCTGCCAGGAAAGCCGTGTTCAGCCATGGTCGCGTTATCCAGGTAGCTGTCCTTAGAGGTCTGGAAGTCAGACATTTCCGCCGGCAGACCATCCGCAGA
The DNA here is from genome assembly GCA_021296025.1 of Dehalococcoidia bacterium. Taxonomy (GTDB): domain Bacteria; phylum Chloroflexota; class Dehalococcoidia; order Lucifugimonadales; family JAGWBF01; genus JAGWBF01. The sequence continues at coordinate 3,037 of JAGWBF010000028.1, forward strand.
CAACACCATTGAAGCTAGGTGGTCTTCTCCGATGGAACGGGTGGCCTTGCTCAGTGCGCGGGGCATATATCACATCTCCATGCGGCCGTAGCGGCCTCTTCACCATAGTATAATGTAAGGCGAACACGTCAGGAAGTTTCCGCCGAATATAAGCCCCTTCAGCGGGCTCATCATCACGAAGCTAACAGGAGCAAAAAATGCCAGCCAGAACAGGAAAGCAGTACTTGGAAGGACTCAGAGAACGAGCGCCCGAAGTGTACATGGCTGGCGAGCGAGTGACGGATGTGACCTCTCACCCTGCCCTTAAGCGAGGGGCAGAGACCCTGGCCAGCATGTACGAAATGCAGCATGAACCCGGCCACAAGGACACGATGACCTACCAATCTCCGACCACGGGTGACCCAGTAGGCCTGTCGTTCATCGTCCCCCGCTCCATCGAAGACCTGGAGAAACGCCGGGACATGATGTCGGCTTGGGCACGCGTAAGCTGCGGGATGATGGGACGGACCCCTGATTTCCTGAACGTAAGCATGATGGCTCTGGCAGAGGCGGGCAACTACTTCGGTCAGAATCGTCCCGAATTTGCCGACAACGTCCGCAACTACTACGAGTACATTCGCGAAAACGATCTGTGCCTTACCCACACTCTGGTCAACCTACAACGCAATCGTGCTGCGGGAGCGACCCCCCTCGAAGACAGGGTTGATGTGGCGCTGGCGGTAGTTAAGGAGACCGACGCCGGCATCGTAGTCCGGGGGCCCCGCATCCTGGCAACCCTGGGTCCCCTATCCGACGAGATTGCAGTCTATCCGGCCCGCTCCCACTATTTGCCCAAAGACGGCACCGATCCCTACTCCTGCGCTTTCGCCATACCCTGCGACACTCCCGGGCTAAAGTTCCTTTGCCGAGAAAGCCTGGACATGGGAAGGTCCCATTTCGACCATCCCCTAGCCTCTCGTTTCGAAGAGATGGACGCTGTGGTCTTCTTTGATGATGTGCTGGTCCCCTGGGAGAGGGTCTTCCTCCTGGGCCGACCAGACCTGTGCAACGACCTTTCCATACGTACCAATCAGTATGCCCACTCCGGACACCAGGTCGTTACCAAGAATGTGGTCAAGTGCGAGTTCATCCTGGGCCTGGCGACGCTGATGACACGCACCCTGGGATCTCGCGGCTTGCCCCAGGTCCAGCAGATGCTCTCTGAGATCATCGAGAACCTGGAGGTCACCCGGGCATGCCTGCGAGCTGCTGAGGTGGATGCGGAGATCGATCAGTGGGGAGTCATGTGCCCGTCCACCAAGCCTCTGATGGTCGCCAGAAATGTTTTCATCAAGATGTACCCCAGGATGGCAGAGATACTTCATTTACTCGGCTCCAGCAGCCTGATGGGCCTGCCCACGGAAGCCGATATGCAGGGTCCTCTTGCCGAGGACATCCGACAATACCTGGATACCGACACAGCCACCGCCGAAGAAAGAATTCGCATCTTCCGCCTGGCTTGGGACACTTGCTGCAGCGCCTTTGCCTCCCGGCAGGTGCTGTATGAGCGGTTTTTCCAGGGGGACCATCTCAGAAACGCTGTTATATTGAATAACCTGTACGAAACCGAGCCGGCGGTCCGATGGGTCGAGGAACTCCTGAACGCAGACTGAAGTGGAAGCCCCGCCTACCTTTCCAGCTAGCCGCCAAGCTGGCAGCCTGACTTGATCGGCATTCTTTACGGATTTTCAAAATTCTATAAAATTTCGTATATTTCCCCTTGCAAAATTCTTACTTATGTTGATAGGCTCTGGAAGATGAATGTGCGGGGGGCCAACCCAGGGAAGGTGTCCCTGGGTTGGCTGTGCGGGGATAGTTCCCTCTTCCCCTCTCATTACGCTCCGGAACACCCGGCAGCGTCCCTTAGCAGACCAGGCCGGATATTCGAGGTGCAAGGTCTGCAGCGCGATCCGGGAATGGCTTCGTTTAGCATGCAGGGTGTGCAGGGGAGGTTGGAATTCTAAGCGAGCCATCCATATGGTTGCTCACCGCCGAAGGGTGGCCTAAATCCGGGAAAGGGGAGGGAGAACGAGGTGGTATCGGTCCTGGACAGGCATATCCAAGCGTCGCCCGACCTGCCTGAGGGTCTTGAGGTGTCTAGTGAGGCGGAATACCTTCACCAACCAGCCCTGTTGCAGGAAACGGTAGCCTACCTTGCCGTGAAGTCGGGAGGGGTGTATGTGGATGCTACCGTTGGTGAAGGCGGGCATGCCCAAGCCATCCTCCAGGCTGCAACGCCTGGAGGTCGGTTATTGGGCATCGACTTGGACCCCCAGGTGGTGGGCCTAGCTCGCCAGCGTCTTCGGCACTTCCAAGGTTCCAGCGTTCTGGTCCGGGGTAATTACATCCAGATGGAAGAGTTGGCTGGTCCCCTGGGTTTCTCTCAAACTGATGGCGTTCTCATGGACCTAGGTATGTCCTCCTTTCAGGTGGACACTCATGGGCGAGGATTCAGCTTGCAGAGGGAGGGTCCATTGGACATGCGCTACAACCCCGTTATGGGGGACAGCGCGTCCCACGTCCTCAATTCCTACTCCCGTGAGGAGCTGGCCGATATCTTTTCCCAGCTTGGAGAGGAACCTCGAGCCCGGTCAATCGCTCAGGCAGTAGTGGAGCACAGACCTTTGAACACCACGCTGGAGCTGGCGAACTTGGTGACGAAGACGCTTGGCGGGCGAAGAAAGGGCATTCATCCTGCTACTAAAGCCTTTCAGGCCCTGAGGATTTTCGTAAACGATGAATTGGAAAATATTAAGAAAGGACTAAAAGCGGCCACCAGTATGCTTAGGCCAGGAGGCCACTTAGTAGTCATCAGCTACCACAGCTTGGAAGACCGCATAGTCAAGAACTTTCTAGCCCAAGAATCCCGGGGCTGCATATGTCCTCCCACCATTCCCCTCTGTGCTTGCAGTCACACCGCGACCGTGAAGACGTTAACCCGCAAGATAGTTACTCCAACTAAAGAGGAAGTAAGCCGAAATCCCAGAAGCCGTAGCGCCCGTCTTAGGGCAGCAGAACGCTTGAGCAATAGTTGATCATATCCCGCGATACACCAAGAAAGGAGGTGCACAATGCCTAATGATACTTACTACACCGCCATCGATATGGGCACTACTAAGATGTGTACCATTATCGCAAGGGTCGGTCCTGAAGGTGAGTTGAAGGTGCTGGGGACCGGAATTGTTCCATCACAGGGGATGCACAAGGGAAGGGTCGAGAACATTCCGGAAACCCAAGAAGCGGTCAGGTCCTCCCTGGATGAAGCCCAAAAGTACTTGGGTCGTCCCATTACTTGGGCATACCTTGGTGTCACCGGAAACCACATCTCATGCGTCAATACCACCGGGTTGATTAACAGCTCAGGTCGAGACAACTCCATATCAACCAGGGATGTGGAGCACCTGATTCGTTCTTCCTGCTCACCCGTATCCAGGGGCAAGGAGATACTCCACGTTATTCCCATGAGCTACGCCGTCGACGGGCTGAGGGGGGTGAGAAACCCCATAGGGCTGCATGCCGACCGGCTTCAGCTGGAGTCCCACGTGGTCCTCGGAGATGGCCCGATTCTGAGGAACCTGGTCAAAGCTGTCGAAGGCTGCAAGGTTTCTGTGCGCAGCCTGGTACTACAGCAGATAGCCGCCGCCGAAGCCGCCTTGACCGAGGATGAACGAGAGGTTGGGGTTGTGTTGGTGGACATCGGAGGCGGGACCACAGATGTAGTCTTTCTCAAGTCGGGCAGCCCTTGGTACAATGCCGTTATCCCCGTCGGAGGGATGCAGGTAACCCGGGACCTGTCGGTAGCAGCTGGGTTGCCCTTCTATGCGGCCGAGGAACTTAAAATCAGGTACGGGCATGCCAACCCTGAAGCGATACCTGCCGACGAAGAGGTACAAATCCCGGGATACCAGGGAGAACCCAAGAGGATGGTCTATCGCCGAGCTTTGTGCCAGCCCATTTACGAGCGAATGACCGAGATCCTGAAGATGGTCCTGTCCCACGTCAAAGAGGCCGGACTCAGACAGATTCCCCCGGGGGGGATCGTACTGGTTGGAGGGACTGCTGAGCTCCCCGGCCTGGCTGATCTGGTTGCCCGGGCAACAGGTTCTCCCACACGCATCGGATACCCCGACGGGATCATGGGTCTGCCAGCAGACCTGAGAAAGCCTGGTTTTGCCACCAGCGTGGGCACCTTGATCTGGGGAATAAAACATCAGGGACAGTCCCATCCAGTTATTAGCAGCGGCGACTGGGCTTTTGGAAAGCAGAAGTCCTGGTTCGGCAAGTTCAGGCGGAAGCCTGAAGAAGTAGCGGCCTAGGCCACGAGAGTCAATCAGGGAGATAGATAAACAATTTCTGAGAGGAGGAGAGGATGACAAACGCAGATAACCGAGACTGGAATGAGGAGGAACAGGAAGTCATGCAGATGGATGCCGAAGGCGGAAGGGGCCCTGGACAACCGACAATCAAGGTACTAGGTGTGGGTGGAGCTGGGTGCAATGCCATTAGTCGTATGTTCAAAGAGCGCCTGGCCATGATTCAATATTACGGCATCAACACCGATGCCCAGCACCTGTTCCGGTGCGACATTAGTAACCGCGTTCCAATTGGCCAGGACATGACCAAGGGCCTTGGAGCCGGTGCGAACCCCGATCTTGGCAGGCAAGCTGCCGAGGAGAGCCGCGAAGAGATCGCAGAGGCAGTTGCCGGCGCCGACATGGTCTTTGTCGCAGTAGGAATGGGCGGAGGTACCGGGACAGGTGCAGCTCCCGTAGTTGCGCAGCTGGCCAAAGAGGCTGGCGCCTTAACTGTAGCAGTAGTCAGCAGGCCATTCGATTTCGAATCAGCCGTACGCAGGAAGAACGCTGACGAGGGTATTGAGAGCTTGAAGGATCACGTAGATACCCTGATCGTGATTCCCAATGATCGCCTTCTTGAGATGGACCGGAGCAAGGAGCAGACCTACAGCTGGGAAGATGCCCTTCGCTTGGCCGACTCCGTTCTACAACAGGGAATCCAGGCCATTGCCGAGGTCGTGACCATACCCGGCGAGATCAATATCGACTTTGCCGACGTGAAGACCATTCTGGGTGGAGCCGGTCAGTCCTGGCTTGCTATTGGTAAGGGCAAGGGCGAGACCCGCGCCAAGGATGCCGCCAAGCAGGCAACCAAGAGCCCGTTGCTGGACATCAACATCGAGGGCGCCAAGCGCATTCTCTTCGTTATAACCGGCGGCAACACCCTTAGCCTCAAGGAGGTCCAGGAAGCAGCCGATGTGGTCCATGAGCTGGCCGACCCTGAAGCCAACGTCATTTTCGGCACCTCTCGCGACGCAAAGATGGACGACGAAGTCAAGGTGACCATGGTGGCGGCATCGTTCCCCATGGCCCAAGACGACATGGTCCAAAGGGACGAAGACCTTCGGAAGCTGCTGCGTGATGCCACTCCCGAGGATTCGGATGATCTGGACATCCCCAGCTTTCTTAGGAGGCAACCTGCTCAGAGAGGCAGGGGGGGACTACTCCGGTAGTCCACTAAGGACCAAGTAATATTCCCGGTCGCCATCGGTATATTTGATCCTATTTAAGACCAGCGAAGTCAAAGGCGCCGGGAACCATGCAGAGGCCACCCTTTCGAGGGTGGCCTCTTTAATTCTCAGTTAACGCGAGACCATTGCCATCCCCTCTGTACCCAAAGGTAACGTACGTTCTCCAGCCCGAAGGAACTGTAATTTCCCATCAAAATCCACTTGACATTTCGGGAAGGCTTCACCAATAATCATAGTCCGCCATACGAAATATTGTGGTCTTTGTGCTATTCAGCACAATATGTAGTGTCATTGACAGGAGCGTCTGGATATTCTCAGGGTGAGTGTTAAGCTGTGCAATGTCCCTATTGCAATCACGATGACTCCAAGGTAATTGATTCCCGTACGTCCGACAACGGCATTCGCCGACGGCGGGAATGCATACGCTGTGGACTTCGCTTCACTACCTATGAGAAGGTCCATCGTCCCGCCCTGCTGGTGGTCAAGAACGACGTTAGACGGGAAGAGTTCAGCAAGGACAAGCTAAGGGACGGAATCGCCCGTGCCTGCGCCAAGCGACCTATCTCATACGACGAAATCGAGGAAATGGCGGCAGACATAGAATCCAGCCTCCACGACTCCGGTAACGGCGAAGTCCATTCAAACGTGATTGGCCGCATGGTCATGGACCGGCTCCGCGCGCTGGACCGCGTAGCATATGTGGGGTTCGCTAGCGTTTATCGGGACTTGCAGGTCATCGAGAGCTTCGAGGAGGTCGTGAGAGACATCCGGGAGGAGGCGGGCCAGCATTCACAAATGGACGGGGCGCCCACATAGTCGGGGGCAAACCCACGGCAGCAACAGCGACTGCCATAAGCACTATTATTCTTTTTGATCGAGGAACCAGGGAGGGGAGGCCCAATCTCTAATGACATCCAACACCGAATATAGTCATGATATAACCACGCTGGAAGTGAAGACCCGCGTGAAGAGAGCCCTGGAAGCTTCCGGTGATCTAGAGAAGATCGTTGGAAGCAACCGCAGCCTTAGCGATAACTCCCTTGCAGTGCTGGACCGCCGCTACCTTGCCAAGGACCGGGAGGGGACGGTTATTGAAGAACCCGACGAGATGTTCAGGCGCGTCGCCCATAATCTGGCCCAGGCGGACCGGTTGTACGGGGCCACCGAAGGAGAGGTACAGGATACCGAGGAAGAGTTCTACAGGACAATGACCTCGCTGGATTACCTGCCCAACTCACCAACGCTGATGAATGCCGGTAGGGAGCTGCAGATGCTGTCGGCATGCTTTGTCCTTCCCGTGGATGATTCCATGGAAGCTATCTTCGAGACGGTGAAGCAGGCAACGTTGGTGCAGAAGAGTGGCGGGGGCACCGGGTTCGCTTTCAGCCGCCTTCGTCCCGAGGGCGATATCGTGGGATCCACGGGAGGGGTCGCCAGCGGTCCTGTCAGCTTCATGCGGGCCTTCGATGGAGCCACTGAGGCGGTGAAGCAGGGCTCCACTCGGCGGGGGGCCAACATGGGCATCCTTCGGGTCAATCACCCCGATATCCTGAAGTTCATTACTTCAAAGGAGGATGGCACCAGCATCTCCAACTTCAACATCTCCGTTGCAGTTACCGAAGAGTTCATGGCCAAGGTGGAAAAGGGGGAAGAATACGATCTGGTGAACCCTCGGACCGGCAAGATCGAAGATCGGCTGAACGCGCGAGATGTGTTCAAACTCCTGGTGCAAATGGCATGGAAGACAGGTGACCCAGGTATCGTGTTCCTGGACCGCATCAACAGGGATAACCCTACTCCCAACCTGGGCGTCATCGAAAGCACCAACCCCTGCGGAGAGCAGCCTCTCCTTCCCTACGAGTCTTGCAACCTGGGATCCGTCAATCTTGCCCAGATGGTGCGGAGCACGGGAGATAATATCCAGATTGACTGGGACAAGATGGCCAAGGTGATAGCCGTTGCCGTTCATACCCTGGAAAACGTGATCGACATGAACGACTACCCCATCCAGGCCATTGAAGATATGAGCAAGAAGACCCGGCGCATCGGCTTGGGCGTCATGGGCTTCGCGGACCTGCTCATCCAGCTTGGCATCCCCTACGCTTCCGAGGCTGCCCTGGGTGTCGCCGAAGAGATCATGACCTTTATTCAACAAAAGACCCACGAAGCATCCGCTTCACTGGCGGAACGACGGGGGACCTTCCCTGCCTGGCCGGGCAGCATTTACGACCGGCCCGATGGCCCCCTCATGCGCAACTCGGCGCCTACGACCATCGCACCCACCGGCACCATCAGCATCATCGCGGGCTGTTCCAGCGGAATAGAGCCATTGTTTGCTCTCAGCTACGTGCGCAACGTGATGGACAACACCATGCTGGTGGAGGGCAATTCCATCTTTGAGTCCGTGGCCAAACACGAAGGGTTCTACTCTATGGACCTCATGGAAGAGCTGGCCCACAAAGGCAGCTTGCACGAGCTTAACGGCGCTGTCCCTGACTGGGTGAAAGACCTGTTCGCTACTTCCCATGACATCAGCCCCGAGTGGCACGTGAAGATGCAGGCCGCCTTCCAAAGGCATACCGACAATGCGGTCTCAAAGACCATCAACTTCCCCAACGACGCAACCCAGGATGATATAGCAGATGCCTACATGCTTGCCTACAAGATGGGCTGCAAGGGCATCACCATTTACAGGGACGGCAGCAAGGAAAACCAGGTGCTGAGCACAGGCGAAGCCCACGGGGAACCTGACTATGCAGATGCCACCGACGTTGGTTCCGGCAGCACGCTTACTCCAAGGGAACGTCCCTCAGAGATGCTGGGCATAACCGAGCGTATCAAGACAGGCCACGGGACCATGTACATCACCATCAACTTCGATGAAGACAAGATGCCCTTTGAAGTGTTTTCCACCCTGGGCAAAGCGGGCGGCTGCGACTCCGCCCAGCTGGAAGCAATTTCCCGACTGGTCTCCCTGGCCCTTCGCTCAGGCGTGGACATCAGGGAAGTGGTCAGCCAGCTTAAGGGCATCACCTGTTGCCCGGCGTGGGACAATGGCGCTCTAGTGCGTTCCGCGCCCGATGCCGTTGCCCTAGCCCTGGAGAGGCGCATCTCCTCGGAGGTAGCCCATGAGCCCATCGACGGTTCCCAGCTAAAGCTGTTCGCATCCACGGACAAGCGCCAGTCCTGGGACCTATCGGGAAACCAGCCCCGCACCCGATGTCCCGACTGCAATGCACCCGTTGCCTACCAGGAGGGTTGCCTGCTCTGTGCTTCCTGCGGTTGGAATAAGTGTGGTTAGAATGGCGGGCAATTCCGACAAACCCACAATAGCCATAACTATGGGAGACCCCTGTGGCATCGGCCCCGAGGTGGTTGCCAAGACTTTGGCTTCCAACGACATCTACTCCATCTGCCATCCCGTGGTGATAGGAAGCGGCTACGCAATGAAGCAAGCTGCTGGTCTTGGGGGAATTCCGCTGAAGATCCATGAGGTGGATTCTGCCCGGGACGGCGGTCAAACAGCTGGACAGATCGATATCATCGACCCCAACAACCTCAATCCCGAAGATATAACCGTTGGCCACATATCCCCCACCTGTGGGCGGGCATGCATGGAGTGGGTCTCCGCGGCGGGCGCGCTCGCCCTATCGGGAGATGTGGACGCAATCGCCACAGCCCCTGTAAACAAGGAGGCAGCCAGCCTGGCGGGATACACCTCCATAGGCCACATGGAGCTCCTTCAGGAACTCACAGGCGCCCCGGACGTGGCGACCATGCTGATGACCAAGAGTCTGTGGGTGGTCCACCTGACTACCCACAGGTCCCTTCGCATCGCTTGCGACTACGTGACCAAGGACCGCATCCTGGGGAAGTTGGTGCTGACCCACGATACCTTCCAAGAGTGGGGTATTCCCAGCCCGAGAATAGGTGTCGCGGCCCTCAATCCCCATGCCAGCGATGGCGGACTCATTGGCAACGAAGAGGCTGAAGAGATTGCTCCAGCCGTGGAGGCTGCCCGGGAAAAGGGAATAAACGCCATCGGGCCGGTCCCCGCCGACAGCATTTTTCATCAGGCTATTGATGGCGCCTACGATGTGGTGCTGGCCATGTATCATGACCAGGGACACATCCCCGTAAAGGTGCACGGCTTCAAGGAGAGCATCACAGCCAACCTCGGCCTCCCCTTTGTGAGAACCTCCGTCGATCATGGCACCGCCTTCGACATCGCTGGTCAGGGGATCGCTTCCAGCGTCAGCATGTTCCAGGCGGTTAGGGCAGCGGTGCTCCTCTCCACGGGACAGGGATTGTCGGAAACCGGCAGTGTTCCGGAAAATACAACCACTTCGAGTCAAGCATGAGACTGGCATTCATTGGCGGCGGAGTCATGGCAGAGGCCATAATCGGGGGTGTCCTGTCCAAGGGCGTCGTGGAGGCCAGTCACATCGCCGTCGGAGAACCTTTGGAGGAGAGGCGGACCGTTCTCCTAAGCAGGTTCGGCGTGCTGGTCTTCGCCGAAAACCATGCGGCGGTCGATGGCTGCGACCTTGTTGTCCTGGCTACTAAACCCCAAAACCTCCCCGATGCTCTGGGACAGCTGCGGGGCATCCTTCAGCCAGACCAGGTCGTCCTCACCATAGTTGCTGGAACACCTATGTCGACCATCATCGACGGCCTGAATCATGCCAAGGTGGTCCGGGTGATGCCCAACACCCCTTCCCAGATAGGGGAGGGCATGACCGTCTGGACCTCCTCACCCCAGGTGAACGAAGAGTCCAAGGAGATGACGGCATCCATCCTGGAGACCATGGGCAAACAAATTTACGTTTCCGATGAAAAGTACCTGGACATGGCTACCGCCCTCAGCGCCAGCGGCCCCGCCTATGTGTTCATGTTCATAGAAGCCCTGACCGATGCCGGAGTCCACATAGGCCTTTCCAGGGACATGTCACAAGCAATGGCACTGCAGACGGTCCTGGGAAGCACCAAGCTGGCGGTTGAAACAGGGAAGCATCCCGCAGAGCTAAGGAACATGGTCACATCCCCCGGAGGCACCACCGTCGAGGCCCTACTGGAGTTGGAGGACGGGGGATTCCGCTCCAGCGTACTGAACGCTGTTATTGCTGCTTACAGAAGGTCATTAGAACTGGGCGGGCATCGTTGGACCTCATAAAGACTTTCTTGGAATTATTCATCTTCGTCCTTATCTTCGCCATCTTTGCTAGGTCCATCCTGTCCTGGTTCCCCATCGGCAACACCAACCATCCCATTGTCGCCATCGTGTACCAGATAACGGAGCCTATATTGGGACCGCTGCGCCGGGTGGTGCCAAGGCTGGGAATGTTCGACCTTACTCCCATGATCGCAATCTTCATACTCATTTTCCTGAGCGCAGCCGTCAGCCGTCTCTAAGGCAAGGGCCATTCGCCGTCGCACCCTTCCAGGAAAGTTGACCCGAAAGAACTGGGAAGATAAAATCCCTGCAGAAGCAACGCTGGCAGAGCCGAGATGTACCACAAAGAACTGTTAAAGGGCAACACCGAAACCCTGCTGCTCTTTCTCCTGACAGAAAAGCCGATGTACGGCTACCAGATAGTCAAGGAGATAGAAAACCGGAGCCAGGGATATTTCCAGTTCAAGGAAGGCACCTTGTACCCTGCTCTCCACAGGCTGGCAAAGGCAGGTTGGGTCGACGGTATATGGGGTGAAGCCTCCACCGGGGCACCCCGCAGATACTACAGCATCACTGCCAAGGGAGAAGGGGTCTTGAAGGAACGGCTCCAGGAATGGGAGAGGTTCTCTTCAGCCGTCAACTCGATAATGTTGGCGGAAGCCCAGTAACCCACCCCAAGGAGACGGGGATTGGAAGCGGAACTCCAAGGCTACCTTCAGTCCATCACACAGAAGCTTAAGCTGGACCCGACCACCAACCAAGAGGTGGTGCTGGAGCTCCAGACCCACCTGGAAGAAAAGGTCAAGGAGCTGGAGCAGGAGGGGCTAACCTACCGGGAAGCTCTCTCCAGGGCAGTCCAGGACCTGGGACACCCGGACCTCATCGCCAAAGATATGTACTCGGTGCACAGCCGGGGTTCGTGGTGGGACATACTCTTGGCGACTCTTCCTCACCTGCTTCTGGCGTCCTTGTTTGCTCTGCACCTGTGGACTCGCTACATCCTCGTCGCTGTACTCATAATTGTGGTTACCATCGTCGCCCTTCGGGCCTGGAAGCAGGGACGGCCCAAGTGGGCCTACACGTGGCTGGGGTACTCTATAGCCGGCCCCGCGCTATCCTGGCTTTTGTCCCTGGCGGCCCTGGCCTACGGCGCCTACAGCTTCCTGACCACGGGTGCGTTGCCCTTCAGCACCCCGATCTTCATTCTTCTTGTAGCTTATGTGCCCTTCTCCCTCTGGATCATGGGCCGCGTGGTCATAAAGGTGGTGAAACAGGACTGGCTCCTAGCATCATTGACCGCCCTTCCCTTCCCCTTCCTGACCTCCTGGATACTCTTCTTGAACTGGCAGGGAGGCATCTTCGCCGACCATGCACCGAAGTTCCAGGAAACCGATGGCGACCGGGCAATGGTGTTCCTGGCCTTGGCGATAACCACGGCGGTATTCATGAAGGTGGGACACCGCTTTCTGAAAATCGGCCTGCTGACCGCCGCCACCGGCGTGCTGATCATCGTCACCATGGCTGCCATACCCTTTAGCTTTGGCTTGCTGACTGTGACCCTCATCGCCATCGCTTCCGTCGCCTTCATGCTGAGTCCCGCCCTCCTCCAATCCAGGTTGAATAAACCCGAGCCTTCCTATATCCCCAGGGATAGCGTCGAGGAAGGAACCACCAATTGGTCCCCCAACGAAAGATAGCTGTTGTAGTAGATAGCAGCAGCTGCCTGCCCGATGACCATCTCAAGAAATGGAACATCTACACTGTCCCTCATCGACTTATTCTCAATGACCAAACATACCAAGATGGCATTGATATAAGTCCGGCCTCCTTCTACACGATTATGGAGAAGGATGGGGTGACTCCAACTACCGCTGCCCCACCCCCCACAGCCATTCTAGATGACTTTCGCGAAGCCCGCTCCGTCCCTGACGACCTGATCTGCATAACCGTTGCCTCCAA
>JAGWBF010000029.1:0-6623 GCA_021296025.1 Dehalococcoidia bacterium
TATAGACCGCCTCCAGCAGCTTGTCGGCATTCCGCTTCCCATTGGCCAGGAGCCCTACCATAGCGCCATCCAGGTTGGCGGGTCGGGGCGCCATGTTGGTGCGGTCGGGCATGGCTTCCACTGTCGGGTCTAAAAACGTAAGCTTCGTTGCTTCGATGACCATGCTGCACTCTCCCATCAGGTTGGCGTCATTATACCACCGGGGACATCCCCGGGGTGCGCCGTCTGCTACAGGTTGCGCATATCGATCTCGCGGCTCACCGAGTGGGAGCCGACCCCCTTGGACCACCGGGGCACCAGGCATGACCAGGGCCCGCCAGGCCCACCGCCCGCCAGGAGCACCAGGGATTCGGGGCGCAGCAGCACCGGGACCATGTCGTTCTCAGAGCCTGCCGGGGGAATCTCGCCCTTATAGACGCCTGCCCATTCAGCAGCCGTCCGCCGTGCCCGCTGGTGTACGAACTCCCGCACCTGGGCCTTGTCCCAGCCAGCGGCCCTGAAGAAGCCTCCGTGTTCCTGGGACACCATCAGCAGCAGCTCGCCGTGTCCATGCCCGAAGCCCATCATACTGTCGATGGCCCCTGTCAGCATCGCCTCAGCGGTGCCTGCGGGCCGGGACTCCATCTGGGTTGGCCCGAGGGATGTGAACAGGGTGACGGTGCTTGAGTCGGGGGAGAATCCCCGCTCCACGTGTAGGGGCTCCCAGGGGCTGTTCTCCTCATCCTCGGCGATGCAGTAGGTGTACTTGCCTGGATGTCCCAGGGTGGACCGGTCGAGGATGCCGGGGTGGTTCTCCAGGACGTTGATGAGGAGGAGGCGGACGGCCCGGCCCACGGTGGCGTTGGCCCGGCGGTCAGGTCCGGGACCGAAGATGTTGTGACTGCTGGCAAAGCCCAGGCGGTGGCGCACCGGCCCGTTGACGACGATCAGGGGCGCGGAGCCGCCGGTGCTGGCCGAGCTGCCGTGGAGGTTGTACTGGGGCTGCACCATGCATTCTACGGCGGCCATGACCACGGGCATGTATTCTGGAAGGCAGCCGGCCATTACGGCGTTGATGGCTACCTTCTCGGCGGTGATGACCCGCCCGCGGACCGGCTCGACGCCGATGACGTCCGAGGCGCGCCGGTCAGCCACTTCCAGGAAGCGCATGACCTTCTCTTCGGTGGGAGGCACCACGGGCAGGCCGTCGGTCCAGCCCTTGCTGTAGCACATCTCCATGGCATCTTCGATGCCGTCGGCATCCACCCGCCCGGACATCAACGCCCCCGCCTCATAGGTCATGGTTGCACCCCCTCTGAGTTATTCGAGTGCTCTGTCGATCATCCGAAGTTTACCAGATGGAACCACGTAACGCTGTCGGGGAAAGGCTGTCCCGTAGTTGCGCCGGAGGCAGCAATCCAGGAAAGTCCCGCTGGACTGCCTGTTCGTCCTGAGGGAATTCGTCAACTTCAAGAGCCAGTATGTTGGTGACGGTCTTGGTGGTCCTCTTGGCCAACTAGATTTCCAACTTGGGAAATGGTACACTGCCCCCGCAGCCCTTACGGTAGACATGGTTCGCTCTTTCGCTAGCCTCCCTCCTTGGTTTGGTGGCGCAGACAGGAATCGAACCTGCATGACGGAAGACCGTCAGGCGATCCCAAATCGCCCGCGTTTACCACTTTCGCCACTGCGTCGTATGTGGTTGTGGAATGGCGGGGCGCCCATCTGTGTTCACTGCACTTGGGCGCCTCGTTGCCTATCTCTTGTCTTGTCTCCTCCTAGCGTTGACCCACGCAAAGTGCACAGCCCTACCATGATCGGATTTCTGGAACGGATAATTTATGACCTGGAGGCGGTTCATCATCTCAGTCTTAGAACGATTCTCAACGATGAACTCCTCGGCAATGTCGCTCAGGCGCATGCTCAGAAACCTCAAATCGGAAGTCTCGATTAAGGGTTCCCGATCCCCGAGTCGGCGACTCTCCAGAGAGGCCATGTCACGGATCGTCTCAATGTCCTTCTGCAACATAGTCAGCGACTCTTCAAGCTCAGCCCGCCGTTGCAAAAGCTCACGTTGTTGTCTCTCCAGCTCCTCCAGACGAGTCTTTAAGAGGGGACGCAGGTCCTTGGTAGGACCACCGGCCAGTTCAATCGCGCCTTGAGCGGCCTTCGGGTCTCCTATTAGAGAATGCGGCATCACCACTGTTCAACCTCCTGCGCAGACTGACCACATTCTAGATGCGTATTGCATGCGTTGTCAATGGCCTACAGTCCATGTACGCGATATGCATTACGCATTGCATATGATAACAGAGCACAACAACGGTCCGCAACGTTGGGTGCGCATTGGTGAACGGTTGAAGGCCATTGAATTGCCCTGTAACAGAAAATGGTAGTTTCACGCTTAGTCCAGGAGATAAATGCTTCAGCCTGACGCTATCTCCAACGCTCTCCCTCCAGGGCGAAGAGGAGCCGTTGTGCCTCCTACCAGAGGCTGACCATGCAGACGCCACCGATTATGGCGGCGACGGCAACGGACTTCTGCAGGAGCACCTCTTTTTTAAGTGGTTCGTCCAGCACATGGAGCCTGGGGGTGCTGAGGAAGGTGCTGTAGGCAAACACGAACAGGGGCCTTGTGGCCATCAGGGATGACACCAGGGAGACGGGCCCCAGGTCAGTGGCGATGAGCACAAGACTAAGGGCTATGTTGCTGCCCACCAGCTCCGCCAGCACAAAGAGGCCCATGACCCTCTTGTTCTTAAGGGAGCTGCGGAGGCCCGACAGGTGGGCGGGGCGGAAGAAAAGGAAAAAGATACAGGCCATACCAAGGCTGCGGAACATGAAGACGTCGTAGACGGGCATCAGGTCCAGGGCAGGCTTGCTGATAAGTAGCCCCACCGCTATGAGAAAGCTGGAGGCTACCAGCACGGGCAGAGCCCGGTTGAATCTCAACAGTCCGGAACTCAACGAACCCCGGAAGGAGATGATGACCGCCCCCACCACCACGGCCAGGATGCCCATCCACTGGCCCGCGTTGAGCATCTCGTCGAGGAAGATGAGGGCTAGGATGGCCACGAACACGGGGAAGGTCTGGTAGATGGCCACAGCCCGGGAGGCCTCTTCGATCCGGAACCCCAGGAACACGCACATCAGGCCCGCTCCCCAGATAAGGCCTGACAGGTATGCCAGAAGGATGCCCTCCCCGGAGTCGGGGATGCCGGCGATCAGCAGCACCGTCGTCCCCGAGCTGGCAAGAAATATGCCTTCCCAGATGAAGAAGACGGACACTATGGGAAAATGGCGACTCAGCAGGATGCGGTCTGCGATGTTCATCCAGCCGAAGATCGCCGAGCTGCCCAGGGCAGCCAGTATCCAGTACATCTATGGATAAATGGCGGGCGCCAGCCCTGCGGCCAGCAACCCGAATTTCTGATTCACTACGTAGGAACCATTTACAAATCCAAGTTGGATGCTTAGACCCAAACTCCCGATTTTCAACTAGGTAACCCTTTACAAATCTTTGATGGGTGCTTAGAATTGTACAAGCAAGTCAATAGTTCCGCGCCTGAAGGGGAGTAGTAGGGATAGAGCGCCCCCAGAGAGCTGGCCACAGGTGGAAGGCCGGCGGTTGCAAAACCCCCAACTCGCCCCGGAGCGGCCCTCCTGAACGCACCGGCGGCCCGGCTGCAGTGTAGGGAAGGGCGGTGACACCGTTAACGTCACTGAGGTGCTCTGGTGATTACGATCACCGAGAAAAAGGGTGGTACCGCGGGAAAGACCCGTCCCTTGAGGACGGGTCGTTTTTTATAAGGCGCAGCGAGGACAGACAATGAAGCTCACAGGTGCCCAGATAGTCTGCGAAAGCCTCCTCCGGGAAAACGTGGATGTGGTTTTCGGCATACCCGGCGGGGCGATCCTTCCGTTGTATGGGGCGATGCCCGAGTACCCCCAGCTGCGCCACATACTGGTACGCCATGAACAGGCGGCAGCCATGGCTGCCGACGGCTACGCCAGGGTTACGGGCAAGGCGGGAGTGTGCATGGCCACCTCGGGCCCCGGGGCGACCAACCTGGTGACGGGCATCGCCTCCGCCCAGATGGACTCCATCCCCATCGTGGCCATTACGGGCCAGGTGCCAAGGGCCGCCATCGGTAAGGATGCCTTCCAGGAAACGGACATGACGGGAATCACCCTGCCGGTCACCAAGCACAACTACCTGGTCATGTCGGCGGCGGAGATACCCCAGGCGATCAAGGACGCCTTCTATATAGCCAACACGGGCAGGCCCGGACCAGTGCTCATCGACATCCCCAAGGATGTCCTGCTGAACGACGAAGCTGAGTTTTCCTACCCGGACGATGTGGACCTGCCGGGGTACAAGCCGACCATGGACGGGCACCCTTCCCAGATTCAAAAGGCTGCCCAGCTTATCGCTGAGGCCAAACGCCCCATAATCCTGGCGGGGCACGGCATAATCATCTCCCGGGCATACCAAGAGGTGTTGGAGCTGGCGGAGCGGGCCCAGATACCGGTGGTCACCACTCTGCTGGGCATAAGCTCCTTCCCCTCGGAACATTTCCTGAACGTGGGAATGCCCGGCATGCACGGCATGGCCTACGCCAGCATGGCCATAAACGAGTCGGACCTGCTCATCTCCCTGGGGATGCGTTTCGACGACAGGGTGACGGGGCGGTTGTCCGATTTTGCTCCCAATGCCAAGGTTGTGCACATCGACGTTGACCCGTCGGAGATCAGCAAGAACGTCAAGGCGACGGTGCCCATAGTAGGCGACCTGAAGCGGGTGTTACAGGCCCTGCTTCCCCATGTGGAGCCTGCGGTTCACGCCGAGTGGGTGCAGCAGGTCGAAGATATGAGGGTGGAGCATCCCTCCCACCGGATAAGGGAGACGGACAAACTGCTTCCCCAATACATCCTGCGCACTTTGTCCGACGTCACCGACGGCAATGCCCTGGTGGTCACGGGGGTGGGCCAGCACCAGATGTGGGCAGCCCAGCATTGCCGGTTTAAGAACCCCAACAGCCTGATCACCTCCGGAGGCTTGGGCGCCATGGGGTTCGAGGTGCCGGCGGCCATGGGAGCAAAAGTGGGAGCACCGGACAAGGTGGTCTGGTCCATCGCCGGGGACGGCGGGTTCCAGATGACGCTGTGCGATCTGGCTACCTGTGCGGAGAACAATATCGCAGTGAAGTTCGCCATCATGAACAACGGGTACCTGGGCATGGTGCGCCAGTGGCAGGACTTCTTCTACAACAAGGTCTATACAGCGACAAGCTACTCCGCCAACCCGGACTTTGTGAAGCTGGCCGAAGCCTACGGTATACCTGGAATTCGGGTAACCGACAAGTCCCAGGTGGAGTCGTCCATACGGCAGGCGATGATGGAGCCGGGACCGGTGGTAGTGGACTTCCTGGTGGAGCCCGAGGAGAACGTATTCCCGATGATTCCGGCGGGGGAGAGCCTCTCCGAGATGCTGGAGGAGCCGGACCAGGTGCCTGCCTTCCAAGCCAGCAACGAAGGGATAGCCACATGAGCGGTGCAACGGAACGCCACACCATAGTTGCATTGGTGCAGGACCAACCCGGCGTCCTGAACCGGGTATCCAGCCTATTCCGCCGCCGGGGATTCAACATCGCCAGCCTGGCGGTCGGGCAGAGCGAGCAGCCCAACCTGTCCCGCATGACCTTCGTGGTCGAGGGCGATATTGCCACTATGGAGCAGGTCACCAAGCAGCTGAACAAGCTGATCGAGGTGATAAAGGTCTCGGAGCTGGTGGAGGAGGAAATCGTGGCCCGGGAAGTGGCGCTGATCAAGGTCCGGGCCACTCCCACAACCCGCAGCGAGATCATCCAGCTGGTGAACATATTCCGTGCCAACATCGTCGATGTCGGGCCTCAGTCCCTCATCATCGAGATCACCAGCGGCGAAGACAAGATAGATGCTATGTACAACCTGCTGCGCCCCTTTGGCATCCGGGAAGTTATGCGCACCGGGCGCATTGCCATGGCCCGCAGCGCTTCGGAAACCAGGGCCGAACGGCCCAGGGGCGATACGCCCACACCAACTAAAAACGGCGCCGAACATGAGCAGACCCAGGTGCCGTACGGATGAGGTGCTAATAGTATGCCCAATGTCTATTACGACAAGGATGCCAACCTGGATGTGCTCCAGGACAAGACCATCGGGATTATCGGCTACGGGAGCCAGGGACATGCCCACGCCCTGAGCCTGAAGGACAACGGGCAGAGGGTTAAGGTTGGCCTGCCATCGACCAGCGCCAGCCGGGCCAAGGCCCAGGATGCCGGGCTGACGGTCGATGATGTGGAGCAGGTGACCAGGGACAGCCAGGTGGTGATGGTGCTGATCCCCGACCATGTGCAGGGCCGAGTGTACAGGGAGTCTATCCAGCCCAACTTGGGCCCCCAGAGCACCCTGATGTTCGGACATGGGTTCAACATCCACTACAAGCAGATCATTCCGCCAGACAACGTAAACGTGACCATGGTAGCCCCTAAGGCGCCGGGTCATCGCATGCGGGAGATGTTCGTGGACGGCATCGGCGTGCCCGCCCTTTTGGCAATCGAGCAGGACGCTACCGGCGATGCCAAAGAGATAACCCTGGCCTA
>JAGWBF010000029.1:6712-21930 GCA_021296025.1 Dehalococcoidia bacterium
ACCGCCCTCATAAAGACCGCCTTCGAGACCCTTGTGGAGGCGGGCTATGAACCGGAGCTGGCATACTTCGAGTGTCTCCACGAGATGAAGCTGATCGTGGACCTGATATTCCAGGGCGGCTTCAAGTACATGCGGTACTCGGTGAGTGACACTGCCGAGTACGGTGACTACACCCGGGGCCCCAGGGTTATCGACGAGCACGTCAGAGAAAACATGCGTGGGATATTGCGGGACATACAGGACGGGAGCTTTGCCCGGGAGTGGATGGCGGAAAACGATGAAGGACGGAAGCGCTTCCTCCAGCTTCGCGAGGATGGCTCCGAGCACCAGATCGAGGAGGTTGGCAGGGAGCTCCGGCGAATGATGCCCTGGATGAACCCTGTCGAATAAGCATGGGGGATAGCATGTTCGGGATGAATTCCATGACGGAGGACATGAATAACGTAGTCCGCTTCACCTCACAGCGCCGGGAAGGCCTTGGGGCAGCGGACTGCGTTATCCTGTGAGCCTTTCTGATTCCAAAGCCCGACAGATATTGGGGAATGGCCTGCGGGCCTAACTGAAGAGTCAGAAGGGAGAAAGAGACCATGGCAGAAGATGTAGTAAGGATATTTGACACTACCCTTCGGGATGGTGAGCAGTCGGCGGGCATAGGCATGACGGGCGAGGAAAAGCTGGCGATTGCCCAACAGCTTGCCCGTCTGCGGGTGGACGTAATAGAAGCGGGCTTCGCTGCAAGCTCGCCGGGAGATTTCGAGGCGGTCAAGACCATCGCCCGAGAGGTAAAAGGCCCGATTATAGCTTCCCTGGCCCGCGCCCACCCCGATGATGTGGACAAGGCTTGGGAGGCGCTGCAGGGGGCCGAATCCCCTAGGATTCATGTGTTCCTCTCCAGCTCCGACATCCAGATTCTTCACCAGCTGCGCAAGAACCGGGAAGAGGTCATGGAGATGGCGGTGGAGATGGTTGCGAGGGCGAAGAAGTACTGCGACGACGTTGAGTTTTCGCCCATGGATGCTACCCGCACCACCCCCGAATACCTGTACCACCTCCTCGAGGCGGTGATCGGTGCGGGGGCCACGACGGTTAACATTGCCGACACCGTTGGCTATGCCATACCTTCCCACTTCACCAACCTGTTGAAGGACATACAGGCCAACGTGCCCAACATGCACAAGGCTGTGCTCAGCGTCCACTGCCACAACGACCTGGGCTTCGCCGTTTCCAACAGCGTCGCCGCTATCCAGGCGGGGGCACGCCAGGTGGAGGGCTGTATCAACGGCATAGGCGAACGGGCAGGCAACGCAGCGTTGGAAGAGATAATCATGGCGTTGCACACACGCCGGGATATCCTGAACGTTGCAACCAACATCGACACCACCCAGATCTACCCCACCAGCCGGATGGTAAGCCGTATCACCGGCATGCCCATCCAGCCCAACAAGTCAGTCATCGGAGAAAACGCCTTCCGCCATGCCTCGGGCATTCACCAGGACGGCGTCCTGAAGGAGCGCACAACCTTCGAGGTGATGGACCCTGTCACCGTCGGATGGCCGGGTAACTCCCTGGTGCTGGGCAAGCTCAGCGGGCGTGCGGGGCTGCGCTCCCGCCTGGAGGCCCTCGGCTATCATCTCTCCCGTGAGGACCTGGACCGGGTCTTCGAAGCTTTCAAGCTCCTTGCCGACCGCAAGAGCGAAGTCACCGACCGGGACCTGGAGTCCCTGATGGCTGAGGAGAAGCGGGTGGCCATCGAGCCCGCCACATACCTTCTGGACCAGGTCCAGTTCTCCGGAGGCGACCACGACATCGCCACAGCCACAGTACGGGTAACCGGACCCGGAGAACAAGCATACAGCGATGCGGCTACAGGCAACGGGCCGGTGGATGCCGTTTGCAGGGCAATCGAAAGGGCGACTGGAGTGCAGGCCAGGCTGGCCGACTTCAACGTGCGTTCGGTCACCGAAGGCAAGGACTCCATAGGCGAAGTGGTGGTGCGGGTCCAGCAGAACGGCGAGATGTATGTGGGCAGGGGGGCATCGACGGACATCATCGTTGCCAGTGCCAAGGCCTACCTGAGCGCCGTCAACCGCATGATCGCCCAGGAGGGCCTGGGAGCGGCGACGGCGCCCCTGACCACACCCGACTAAAGCGGGAAAGCCTTTGCTGAGGCTGATAGGACTTCCCTATCGGGACCTTTTGGCCCGGGGCTAGCTGGCGTCAATTTCGAGATCACCGCGCTCCAAGGAGGGTCGTCCATGGCGAAGACCATGCTGGACAAGATATGGGATGCCCATGTCGTACACCAGGAAGAGGGGCAGCCTGCCCTCCTGTATATAGACCTCCACCTGGTGCACGAGGTGACGTCACCCCAAGCCTTCGAAGGCCTGCGTCTTGCCGGCCGCAAGGTGCGCAAACCCAGCCTGACCATAGCCACCGCCGACCACAACACTCCGACCTGGGACCTGTCGCTGCCCGTGACCGACGAGGTGTCCATGAGGCAGCTGGAGGCTCTGTCGGCCAATTGTGAAGAGTTCGGCATCACCCTGTACGACAGATTCAGCCCCCTGCAAGGCATAGTTCACATAATAGGCCCCGAGCAGGGTTACACCCAGCCGGGCAAGACCATCGTTTGCGGCGACAGCCACACCGCGACCCACGGCGCCTTCGGGGCGCTGGCTTTCGGGATCGGGACCTCCGAGGTGGAGCATGTGCTGGCGACCCAGACCCTGCGGCAGGCCAAGCCGAAGAACATGGAAGTTAGGGTGGACGGCCAGCTCCCCATGGGTGTGACCGCGAAGGATATGATCCTGGGCATCATCGGGCGCATAGGCATCAACGGCGGCGTGGGCCACGCCATCGAGTATACCGGTGAGGCGGTGCGGTCCCTGTCTATGGAAGGCCGGATGACGGTCTGCAACATGAGCATCGAGGCTGGCGCGAGGGCTGGGATGGTTGCCCCCGACGACGTCACTTTCGAATACATGAAGGGCAGGGCCCAGGTCCCCCAGGGAGGAGCTTTCGATGAAGCCGTGGGGATGTGGAGACAGCTTTCCTCGGATCCTGATGCATCCTACGACAAGGTGGTCCAGATCAACGCAAAGGACCTGGAGCCCTATGTAACTTGGGGGACCAACCCGGGAATGGTGGCGCCGGTCACGAGCCGTGTGCCCGACCCCGCGTCCTTTGGCGAAGCGGCCGAGCGGGAGTCCGCGGAGCGGGCGCTGGCCTACCTGGGGCTTGAGCCCAACACGCCCATCGAAGACATAGCCATTGACCGGGTATTCCTAGGGTCATGCACTAACGGCCGCCTGGAAGACCTGCGGGCAGCCGCCGAGGTGGTGAAGGGCCGGCAGGTGAACGAGAAGGTCTATGCCATGGTGGTGCCCGGCTCCAATGCCATCAAGAGGCAGGCTGAGGCCGAGGGACTGGACGCGGTCTTTAAGGACGCTGGCTTCGACTGGCGAGAGGCGGGGTGTTCCATGTGCCTGGGGATGAATCCCGATGTGCTGGACCCAGGTCAGCGATGTGCTTCCACATCCAACCGCAACTTCGAGGGACGCCAGGGCAAGGGCGGGCGTACTCACCTAGTAAGCCCAGCGATGGCCGCTGCCGCCGCCATAGCGGGGCATTTCGTGGACATACGCGACTGGTAGTGCGCCGGGTCAGGTTTCACTGACGCCGACCAACCAGAAAAAGGGGAAGAGATGGAACCCTTTGTGAAGCTTACGGGCAACGTTGCACCCATGGATCGGGTGAGCGTCGATACTGACCAGATCATACCTGCGGTCTATCTCAAGCGCATAGAGCGCACGGGCTACGGTGAGTTCCTGTTCTCGCGGTGGCGGTTCAACGAGGATGGCAGCCCCAAGCCGGACTTTGTCCTGAACCAAGATGGGTACCGGGATGCCAAGGTGTTGGTAGCCGGGCGCAATTTCGGCTGCGGGTCGTCCAGGGAACATGCGCCATGGGCCTTGGACGGGTACGGCATTCGCTGCGTCATTGCTCCCAGCTTCGCTGACATCTTCTACAACAACTGCTTCCAGAACGGGCTTCTGCCGGTGGTCCTGCCCGAGGATGCGGTGCGCCTCATACTGGACAAGGCACTGGGAAGTCCCGGCTACCAACTAAACATCGACCTGGAGGCCCAGCGGGTCTGGGATGCCGATGAAGAAGTGTCCATCGGGTTCGAAATAGACGCCTTCCGCAAGCACGCATTGCTGAACGGCCTGGATGAGATCGGCCTGACCCTCCAGCATGAAGACAGGATCACAGCCTATGAGAAGGGGCGGGGACTTTAGCCCAAACTGGCTGACAGGGGGTGGCTATGGCCCGGCGTGAAAGAAGAAGACACCGCAGCGGTAGAGCGAGGAAGACCGGAAACAGGCTGGACCGGAACCTGCAGGTAAACTGCGATGCCTGCAACACTAGGTTCAAACCCCTGCAGGACTTATCCATCAAGAAGATGCTGGTCTTGTCGCTGGTCTTGGTCGTTCCTGCCTGGATATACTTCAAGAACCGATTCAAGTGCCCCGGTTGCGGCGTCAACCACATCCACGTCCTAGGGCAGACAAGAAGCTCCCGCTAAAAGGGGACGCAGGCCCTGCCTACTCCTCCAGGATGATGTCCCCGCTCTTGCCCCCGGTCTTCTTGACCAGGCGGATGCCCTCCAAGCGGATTCCCCGGTCCACAGCCTTGCACATGTCGTAGATGGTGAGGGCGGCCACCGAAACCGCCGTCATGGCTTCCATCTCCACACCTGTCTTGGCCGACGTTCGCGCGGTGGCCGTCACGCGTATGCCGACAGCTTCATGGTCCACGTCAAGGTCCACCGCCACCTGGTCTATGGGGATGGGGTGGCACAGGGGGATGAGCTGGGAGGTGGCCTTGGCGCCCATTATGCCGGCCAGCCGGGCGGTGGCCAGAACATCTCCCTTTTCGAAGGAGCCATCCACGATAAGCTGGAGGGTACGATGCTGCATCGACACGAAACCCCGGGCTATCGCTTCCCGGCGGGTCTCGGGCTTCCAGCCCACATCGACCATGGATGCTTTGCCCTCCTCGTCCAGGTGGGACAGGGAAGGTTCCGTCGCGCTTTTGTCCTGGGGGTCTGGCATAGCTGGTCCTCTACCCTCCGATCTGGTACATCTCTATCTTGGGGCCGGAGTTGGGGGTCGACAGAGCGCGTAGCTCGGAGTAGCGGTCTTCCCGCACCCTCCAGACGTTCCTAACCAGCTCCAGCAGCTCCTCGTCGGTGGCTCCGGAGCGTATCGGCCCGCGCAGGTCTGTGCCCTGGCCGGAGAAAAGGCAGGTGAAGAGCTTGCCATCGGTGGACAGACGCAGCCTGGTGCATGCGCCGCAGAAGGGCTGGGTTACAGAGGCGATGATGCCGATCTCACCCTCGCCGTCCAGGTACCGATAGCGGAGGGCCACTTCGCCGCCGTAGTTGGGTTCCATCTGTTCCAGGGGCATGCTCTGGTTGATCATCTCAAAGATGTCCTGGGCGGGCACAACTTCGTCCATCTTCCAGCCGTTCAGGTTCCCCACATCCATGTACTCGATGAACCGGACTATGCATCCCGTTCCCTTGAAGTGGCGGGCCAGGTCGGCGACTGTATGGTCGTTCGCACCCTTCTGGACCACGCAGTTAATCTTCACGGGATCAAAGCCCACATCCTGGGCCACCTGGACAGCTTCCAGCACCCGGGCGGGTGAGTAGCCCCGGCCGTTCATCGTCTTGAACACCTCTTCGTCCAGGGAGTCCAGGCTGATGGTGATGCGACGCAGGCCTGCATCCCTCAAGGCTTGGGCATGTTGCACCAGCAGGTAGCCGTTGGTGGTCAGGGTCAGGTCTTGCAGGCCGGGGACGGCAGATAGGAGGGACACCAGTTTTGGAACGCCGGTGCGCACCAGGGGTTCGCCCCCGGTCAGCCTGACCTTGGTTACGCCTAGCTGCACCATCAGCCCGCTCACCCTCGCGATCTCCTCGAAGGAGAGGATGTCCTTCTTGGGGAGGAACTGGTACCGCTCACCATACACTTCGGCCGGCATGCAGTAGGGGCAGCGGAAGTTGCACCGGTCGGTTACAGATACCCGCAGGTCGCGCAATGGCCGCCCGAAGGCGTCAGGAGTGGTCTGTAGCAGTCCTCTCTGCATGTGTGCTTACCTGGGCCAGTCTCTCAGGAGTTCCAGGGCTTTCTGGGATGCCCTGGCCCGGTGACTGATGGTGTTCTTCTCTTCCATGCTCATCTCGGAAGTCGTCTTCTCGAGGGATGGCACGTAGAAGACCGGGTCGTAGCCGAAACCACCGTCTCCCCGGGGCTCGAAGATGATCAGCCCCTCGACGGACCCCTCCACGGTGCTGACCGCACCCTCCGGGGTAGAAATGGCGATAGTGCTGCGAAACCTTCCGGCGCGTTCTTCCCAGGGTACATCTTTCATGGCGTTTAGAAGCAGCTGTACACGGCCAGCATCATCGTAACCTGGGCCTCCGTATCTGGCCGACCTTACCCCCGGATCACCTCCCAGGGCATCCACTTCCAGCCCCGAATCTTCGGCCAGGGTCAATAGGCCGCTGGCCATTGCATAAGCCCTAGCCTTTATGCAGGCGTTGTCCTGAAATGTGCTGCCTGTTTCCTCAACTTCCATGCCCGGTGGCACTCCCGCCTCATCCAGCGATACAAGCTGAAATGGGATATCGAGCAGCAGGCGCTCGAACTCCCGCACCTTGCCGGGGTTCCGTGTGGCCACTACCAGCTGTTCTACCGAACTCCTCCTGAACATCCAGGCCCAGCCTAATATGCGACGAGAAGGCTAATATCTCGGCGACGGCGCGCCTCGGCTATACAATACAATTGTAGCATGACGTAACGGGCTAACGGGGTGCTAAGGGGGTCTGCCTGTCTGGGAAACCGGTCGGTTCTAGAGTGTAGGACAGGGAAACGAGTTTCGTAGGGAAGATGGTCGTCGCTCTCTGTGGCCGGCTCGTCTCCCAGGAGGTCCTCCATGGGACTGGTACAAAGAGGACAACTGTTCCCGGCTTCCTCAGATGCAATCCACTCGGACTTTGGCACGCCAATAGTGGGGTATGTTGGCGGCGTGTGCCGATTTGCACTTTTAGTCCGCGGTGGCCTTCTCCGCCGGGATGTCCTCCACCTTGCCGTTTCGGAACATGAATTGGTCCACCAAGCCGGTAACCGTAGTCCTGAAGCCGCCGTACTCCAGCTCGGTGTAGGGCAGCATGGCAGCGCCCGACCAGCCCTGGCTGCGCATCTCCATTCCCTTTTCCTGGGCCCTGGTCCTCACTACATCCCAGGCAGGGTTGTCGAAGAAATCTACGAAGGAGTCGGAGAAGTGGCCCTCAGAATCTACCGAGAAGCCGGTGCAGGACACCAGGGGCAGGCAATAAATGCCGGTAACCGCCGTATTGATGGGCACGGGCATCAGAGGCATCACGTGGGAGCCTCGAGCATCACCACCCACGTAGTGGGCCTTGGCAAAGGGTGAGGTCAGCTCCTCGGGCGCCGGGAAGATGCCCTGGTTGCGCACGAGAGCTACGGGGTCATCCTTGCCCGTGTAGGTGCCGGCAATGCTGTGGAGGCGCTGGGCCGAAATTGCCGCAGCCTGTTGGCCGTGAGTGCGGGAATAGATGCGGTCGATGCCGAAGCGCTCGTTGTCCCTCAGGAGGGCAGCGATGCGGTAATAGTCTTCTGGAGCATTGAGCTCGATGATGCTGTCCCCGTCGGTGTTGTCCATGTCAATGATGTGGAAGGTGAAGCCCTGGACCATGTTGGGCAACATCAGCCCACCGCAGTACATCGGGTCGGCGAATCCCAGGAAGATAGGTAGGTTGTAAGCGCCAGGGCCGCACTTGTCGGCGGCCAGCATCATGAAGGACTCGGCGGGCCGTACCCGGTTGCCCTTGCCTGGCTCATGGTCGAATTCCACCTCTGCGACGGCGGGGCCAGCGCCCCGGATGTTGCCCGAAGGGGCGTCCACCAGCAGGTCCTGCCCCGCTCCGTAAAGGCCGAAGCTGGAGGCAATTTCAGTTGCCTTGATGAATGCGTTCCAGGCGAACTGGTGAATGCCTGTATCATCAGGTCCCCTGGTGTGTGACATTAGTATGGCAATGTCGTCACCGGTGTGGGAGACCCACCCATCTATTATCAGACCCGACTTGATGGCCGTTTCCGTATCTTGGCGGACGGCATCCATCATCTTGTCGTTTGGCTTGGTATGGCCGCCCACAGAACCCACATCTGCCTTGAGGATTGACAAAGTTAGCTTCATGGCCACTCCTTAGATTTGGTGGTACTCTGCCAAGATACTCTGCGGTCGTCGCGCTGGAGACAATGACGTTTCCCGGGTGCAAGGGCTGCACCGGCGTTGTAAGGGGATATCAATGAGGGAAGGTCAACACAGGGCCAGTGTAGCAGAGGCCCAGAAAGCGTGTCAACGAAAGGGTCGTGTGTTCCGTAGGCGGCCGGCCTGCTAATACCCCCAAGTGGGCTGGTACTCGCCGAAGACTTCCCGGAGCACATCCATCATCTCACCCAGGGTGGCGTAAGCCTTGACCGCCTCGATCAGAGGGAGCATGAGATTCTCGCTGCCCCGGGCCGCTTGGCTCAGCTCCTCCAACTTGGAGCGGACCAGCCTTCCGTCCCGCCTCCGCCGGACATCGTTCAGGCGCTCCAGGTGAAGGGCCTCCCCTTCTTCATCCATCCTGAGCAGGGGTATCTCAGGGGCCTCGCCAGTAACGTACTTGTTCACGCCGACGGTGACCCGCTCGCCCCGGTCAACCTCCTGCTGGTACCTGTAGGCGGCGACTGCGATCTCCTGTTGGAAGTAGCCCATCTCTATGGATGGCAGCACACCCCCAAGCTGGTCGATGCGTTTGAAGTAGTCGTATGCCTCGCCCTCGACCTGCCGGGTGAGGGACTCAAGGTAGTAGCTGCCTCCCAGGGGGTCCACGGTGTTGGCGACTCCGCTCTCGTGGGCAATTATCTGCTGGGTGCGGAGGGCCAGAAGCGCCGCCTCCTGGGAGGGCAGGGCCCATGCTTCGTCCATGGAATTCGTGTGCAGGGACTGGGCTCCCCCCAGCACCGCGGCCAGCGCTTGGATGCCGACCCGGATTGCGTTGTTCTCTGGCTGCTGGGCAGTCAGCGTCCAGCCCGCTGTTTGGGCGTGGGTGCGCATCCACCATGAGCGGGGGTCCTTGGCGTGGAAAGTGTCCCTCATCTCCTGGGCCCATATCTTGCGGGCAGCGCGCAGCTTGGCTATCTCCTCGAAGAAGTAATTGTCGATGTTGAAGAAGAAGCTGAGACGGGGTGCAAACTCATCGATGTCCAAGCCCCGGGCCAAGCCCCAGCGAACATACTCCCTGCCGTCTTCCAGGGTGAAGGCCAGCTCCTGCACGGCGGTCGAGCCGGCTTCCCTTATGTGGTAGCCGCTGATGCTGATAGGGTTCCACCGGGGCATGTGCCTGG
Source organism: Dehalococcoidia bacterium (assembly GCA_021296025.1). Classification (GTDB taxonomy): domain Bacteria; phylum Chloroflexota; class Dehalococcoidia; order Lucifugimonadales; family JAGWBF01; genus JAGWBF01. The sequence goes on from JAGWBF010000029.1 coordinate 16,195, forward strand.
AGGCAAACTCGATAGTATCCACCACCAAACGCATGGAGGGCTCGGGAGGGAATATGTACTCGTTCTGGGCGATGTACTCTTTCAGGATATCGTTCTGCAGGGTGCCTCCCATGGTGTCTATGGACAGGCCCTTCTTTTCGGCCACCGCGATGTACATAGCCCATACTATGGCGGCGGGGCTGTTTATGGTCATGGAGGTGGTAATCCCCTGCAAGGGGATGTCATCGAAGAGGACCTCCATGTCCGCCAGGGAGGAGACGGCTACACCGCACTTGCCGAACTCACCAGCTGCCTGGGGGGCGTCGGTGTCGTAGCCGTATAGGGTGGGCATGTCGAAAGCTACGCTTAGGCCTGTCTGGCCGTTCTCCAGGAGGTACTTGAACCGCTGGTTGGTCTCCTCGGCGGTGCCGTAGCCCGCGAACATGCGCATGGTCCAGAGGCGTCCCCGGTAGCCGGTGGGATGGACTCCCCGCAGAAAAGGGAACTCGCCGGGGTAACCGATGTCGTCGGGATAGCTTGCGTCCTCCAGGTCCAAGGGCGAGTAGGAAGCCCCGACGGGAATCTGGGAGGGTGTCTTGAACTCAGCCTTGGTCTGGGGGGCACTGGCCGCGCTGCTCGCCCATGCGGCTCCTGCTTCCCTCAGGGTTTCCTCGTTGTTTCGCTCTGTCACGGCCTCACCTCGATCAGGCTTCCCTGGTGCCATTGTCGGGAGCCTGCCTGCTCGCAGTCTAGCAACGAGCGTCGCTAACGGTCAAACCTGTCCGGTCCCTGGCTTAACTCAGGTCGAGGGCTTGCTTCTGCTCTTGCCGATGCTTGTCCCGGCAACCAGGACGAAGTTGACCGATGCTACCGCCACGATCATGCTGTCTATCCACAACGCCGAACGGAAGCCGAATAGGTCGGAGAGACCGCCAAATAGCAGCGCGCCGCCCAGGAAGCCGGCACCTCCTATGGTCCTGAACAAGCCCAGGGTGATGCCTTCGATGCCCGCAGGCGCTGCATCGGCCACATAAGCTGTTGGAGGAGGGCCTGCCAGTCCTTCACCCATTCCCAGGAAGACCGCCGATAGCAGGAGAAAATAGATGTTGTCTGCGTAGATGAATATCGCTATGCCAAGGATGATGGAAGCGGCCGCCGGGAGGACCGTAAACACCCTCCCGAATCGGTCCGATATGAAGGCCGTCAGGGGGAGAAACATAAGCTGGGGAATATGGGTCACCGTCAGGAACACACCTAGCTGTCCGGGGCCAAAGCCCTTTATGCTTCCAAGTAGGGGCATTATTGCGAAGCGCCCCCCCTGCCGGTTGGCGACGATGGCAAGGTTGAAAAGGCATGCTGAGACGAAACCCGGATGGCGCAGCAGAATGTTCAGTCCGTGCAGGGTACTCGTCCTGTGGGCAGCCGGGGCTGAATCCCCCGGGGTGCGGCCTCCTTTGGGGATAGACGACCTGGTTCCCGGCTGGGTCTCCGGCAGCCACAATTGGACCACCAGCACCCCCACGCCAACGGTCGCCGCCTGGGCATACAGGGGTGCCTTGATACCAAGCCATTCAGCCAGGTATCCCCCGATGAAGGGGCCTACTATGACCCCCATCACCACGCTCATCTCCTGCAGGCTCTGGTACCTCGCCCGGGTCGCCGGTGCTGATACATCCCGCAGGTAGATAGCTGCCCCGACCATGTACGCGCCTCCGCCAAGGCCCGCTATTCCACGGTAGATCATCAGCTCATTCAGGCTCCCGGAAAAGGGCACCATGATGGAACCAATGGTTGCCAGACCCGTCCCTCCCACCAGGACTATGCGACGGCCATGGCGCTGGGCCAGGATGCCTGATGGTATGCCCATGGCAACCCGGCCAAACCCGAAGATGCCCACAGCGAGACCGACGAGAAAGGGGCTGTCGTTGAAGTCTTCTGCGAACAGGGGCAGCACTGGCGTGATGATGCCCTGGGACAGAAGGCTGAAGAATATGGCTACGCACAGCACCACCACTCCCCGGTGGGTGCGAGTGAAGTTGGGCAGCCGGTGGGATATCCGCATGCTACGCAGAAGCTTGCCCTCAGCGGGGCAGGACTTCCCTAACCCGGCGCTCCAGGTATGAGCGTTGCAGGAGCACCTGCCGGGCGCAGCCCTGGCAGCGAATGCCTATGTCTGCGCCCAGGCGCACCACCTGCCACATGCTGCTGCCGCAGGGGTGGCTCTTCTTCAGGCGCAGGACATCGCCGATGCGCAGCTCTAGGACCATCCCTTGCCTTCCTGCTCCAGCACAGCGTTCATCTGCTCTCGCAGCACCAGGGCAGCCTGCCGTGCCGCTTGGGCGTAGTCCGAGCCCCCTGATGCATACAGCACACCCCTGGAGGAGCTTACGATGGCCATCCGCCCGTCGGAGTTGGCGCCGCAACGCACCGACTCTTCCAGGGCTCCCCCCTGGGCGCCGACGCCCGGAATCAGGAAGGGCATGTCGGGGCACCCATCCCTTACCTTCTTCATTTCCAGCGGGTAAGTAGCTCCTATGACCAGTCCCACGTTGCCGTTCCCGTTCCAGCCCAGGGCCATTTCGGCCAGAAGCTCGAAGACGGGTCGTTGACCGTCCCTGGTTGCAACGGGCAGGTCTTGGATGTCGCCAGCGCCATTGTTGGAGCTGCGGCACCACACAAACACCCCCTTGTCCTCGCGGTCAAAGAAGGGCTGGAGGGACTCCCGTCCACCCCAGGCGTTGGCAGTTATGGCATCGAATCCCCACACATCGAACATGGCCTTGGCATAACTTTCGGCAGAAGGTCCCAGCTCGCCCCGCTTTGCATCTCCGATGACAGGTACCCTGGCTGCAGTGCTGTGGATGTACTCGACGGTCCTCTTTAGGGCTTCCAACCCAGGGATGCCCTGGGCTTCGTAGAAGGAGAGGTTCGGCTTGTAGGCACAGACTAGGTCCGCGGTGGCGTCGATGATGGCGCGGTTGAACTCGAATAGATCGGACACAGGCATTTGCCGCGGGTCCGGGTCCAGACCAACGCAAAGGAGGCTCCGGTTATCTAGGCTAGCGGACTCCAGTTTCTCCATGAAGGATGCCAAGGACCACCTCCGTGATTTCTGGCAATTATATCCGCCTCCCAGCCCGTAGGCTATGGCATCGTGACCGGTTGCCGTGCCTTTGCGCAGGTTGGTAGGATGGGCGCAACCCCGGCAGGCACCAACAGTGTTCCGCGCCGCCTCCAAGGAGCCCAGGTATGGTCAAACTCGGCAGGCTTGTTGAAGCCCGGTTCATACACCGGCTGAACCGCTTTACGGCCTTAGTTGACATAAACGGGGCAGAATCCCTGGTGCACGTAGCCAACTCCGGGCGCATGCGGGAGCTCTTGGTGGAGGGACGGAGGGTTTACCTGGTGCCGGCCGGGGGAGAACACCGAAAGACCGCCTTCGATCTTGCTTTGGTAGACCTGGGGCATACCTTGGCGTCGGCGGATGCCAGGCTGCCCAACAAGCTGGTGCATGAGGCCCAGATCCAGGGTAGGCTGGAGTGCTTCGCCGGGTATGACGGTATCAGGCTGGAGGCGACCTACGGGGACAGCCGTCTGGATATGGCCCTGTCGGGCAGCAGCGGCACCTGCCTGGTGGAGGTAAAGTCGGTAACCCTGGTGGAAGGCGGCTCGGGCATCTTCCCCGATGCCCCTACGACTCGCGGGCGCAAGCATGTGCTGACCCTTGCCGACATGGTGAAGGCGGGCTACAGAGGCGCTGTGGTGTTCGTAGTGCAGAGGGAGGATGCCGACTCCGTGTCACCCAATGACGAGTCCGACCCCGATTTTGGCGCAGCCCTGCGGGGTGCAATAGAGATGGGGGTGGAAGCCTACGCCTTCCGGTGCTCGGTGAGTACTGATGAGGTGACGATCTCCAGCCAGATTCCGGTGGTGCTGTAGCCCCGTCTTTAGGGGACCAAGGCTAGCACAGCCGCGGGGCTGCCGGACCCACCCCTGAGACGGAGCGCTCCGATGAATATCGTCGCTCCGGTCGAGGGCAGCTGCTCCAGGTTGGCCAGGTTTTCCAGCACGATGCGTCGTTGGGCCAGGGCCATTCGGTTGGTGCTGTAGTCCCTGTCGCGGTAAGAATCGACGCCGGGGCTGTCAATCCCCAGGCCTGTAGCTCCCCGCTGCTCCAGGAGTACCCGGGCAGCTTCTACGTCTATACCCGGGAATTGTGGCATCCCCGAGGCATCAACGTTCATGTAGGCAACTGGGTCTTTCCATCGTTTGCCCCAGCCGGTATTCACTAGCGCCAGGCTGCCCGCGGGAACGGGCCCGTGGTCCGCTTCCCATGCCGCGATGTCAGCGGCGGACAACCCGTTCCGCTCATCCCTGCCGGCAATGCCCGCCAGGTGAATTACCACGGCGGGCGCCACCAGGGAACTGGCATCGTAGCTTTCGATTCCGGCGCCGTTTTCATAGAAAGCAGCCGGCGCATTCATGTGGGTTGCCGAGTGCTCCCCCATGGAGATTTTCCTGAGGAAGTAGCCGTTGTTGGCAATCCCAGCTACCTCATCCATCTCTACAGGAGGGTCGCCGGGCCAGGCTGGAATGTCGGGGTCTATGGTGTGGGAAAGGTGGATGACGCGGGAGTAGGACAGGGTGCGTCTATGGGGGTGCAAAATCTATCTCGTAGAGGTCGTAGTTGGTCTTGGACATTCCCAGGCTGGTGTAGGTGGCCTGGGCGATGTGGTTGTCCTTGTCCACGTAGAGGCGCACGCCGCAGACCCTGTCGGCGGCCCTGGCAGCCTCGTGCACCCAGTCGTGGAGGCGCCGGTAGATGCCCCTGCGCCGCCAGTCGGGCCGAACGTACACGCTCTGGACCCACCAGAAGGTGGCGCTCCGCCAATCGCTCCATTCCTCCATGCAGAGAAGGCTTCCGACAACCTCCCCATCAGCTTCGGCCACCAGGTAGTATCCCTTCTGGGGAGAGTCGAAGACAGCCTTCGTGCCTTCGGTGAGGGTGTCCCTGTCCAGGGAACGTCCTTCGGTCTCCATGGCCATGGAGGCGTTGAAGCTGACCAGGACATCTATATCGGCGGGAGTGGCTTTCCTAATATCAACGTGGTCTTGGGTAGTCATGGGTGCCCCTGTCTACTTTGCCACTTCGAACCGTTCGGACTGGGGAGGGGCTGACCACAGCTCTTCGGCCCCTGCCATGGCCGCCGCCCGCTCGGGGCTGGCCCGCCACTGGTCGTAGATCTCGTTGCTGTCCCACAGGACCAGGGTGGTGATCTTGCAGGGATCGGTGTGGGAGTACAGGGTCCACCGACCTCCGAAGCCGGGGGCTTTGCTCTGGGCGAGGCCGTTGCCATCAAGGAGGGTCCGGGCGGCCTCCACCCGGTCTTCCTTTGCCCAATGGTGGGTGAGAACGCCGATCATGCTTCAGCTCCGTTGAGGGGATGTAGGCTGCTGTCTACCGGGGAATTATAGCACCCCGCAGGCAGGCTCCCGAGGGTTGCGTGTAAGGCTGCTGCGTTGCTACAATGACCCTCTACAGGATGGGCCCGTAGCTCAGGTGGTTAGAGCGCGGTCCTGATAAGACCGAGGTCGATAGTTCGAGTCTATCCGGGCCCACCACTACCTGCTTACTTGTTGTTCATCAATAAGCCATCGCCGTTGCGAATGCTATCTTTCCTCACTAAGCGCAACGAGGACTCCTCAAAGGAGCAGCGCATGCAAGCGGACGGAAAAAGTGATGACCGTCGAATATCG
>JAGWBF010000030.1:0-15147 GCA_021296025.1 Dehalococcoidia bacterium
GGCAGCTTGGAGGGAACCAGGGGAACCTCATCCAGGTGGTTCCGAATCAAGCGGTCGGACCTGTAAGCCTGGTAGGGGAAGTAGCCCCCTCCATGGGAAAAAATCAGCTTCAGTCGAGGAAAACGGTCCATGGTTCCGCTGAGCACTAGGGAACCCACCGTCGCTGTGGTGTCGTATGTGTACTCAACCGAGACGTTCAGGTCGTACTTCCTAGTGCGGGCTGGAGGATTGGGGGCTGTGGGATGGACGAACAGAGGAACGTCGAGCTGGCAGGCGGTGGCCCAGAAGCGGTCCAAGGTCGCTTCTCCCAGGTTGATCCCATCGACGTTGGCACCGATAACGCCGCCCACAGCTCCCAGCTGTTTCACGCCATACTCCAGCTCGGAGGCAGCCAAGTCCTCATCCTGAAGGGGCACCGACACCATCATGGAGAGCCGATCGGGATGGGCTTGGGCGGTTTCCGAAAGGTATTCGTTCAAGAGCCTGTGCCATCGGGCTGATTCGGCTGCATACACACCATAGCCAAACACATCCGCCCAGACCGTCAGTATCTGTCGGTCCACCCCTTGGCTTTCCATCTCGGCCCAGCGGTCTTCCAGATCGACCAGGCGGTGAAAGAAGGGCCGGAGGCGGAGCCCGTAATCAAAGCACAGGCATGTTCCGTTGGCGGCCTCTTCCAGATGGGCGCCATAGGGAGATGGTCCATTGCCAAGGCGGTCCAGGGCCTTGGGAGGCACATAGTGAGCATGCATGTCGATGGGCACGGTTCCTCCTCCTGGTTATCCGCCCTCACCTTTGAGGGAGCATGGACTTGTTCTTTCGCTCTAGGGAAATCCCAGTTTGGGCAAGACATCCCGGGCCAGCACCTCGGCTTGGGCGGGGAGGTCTCCCACCGGGTTGCACATAAGCAGGTCGATGCCTTCCTCCACCACCTCACCCAAGCCATCCACGCAGTCCTGCACGCCGCCGTAAACCGCCGTCCTGGGCAGCCTGTCGGGGTCCTGGTATATGATGGCCGACCACTCCCGCAGGCTCTTTTCCGCAGTGTCCCTGTCCTTGTCCACGTACAGGTAGACCCGCTTGGACAGTTTGAAGGCTGACGGGTCCCGCCTCTCCTCCTCCATGAACTGGCGCACCAATTTAATCTCGTCCTTGAAGTCAGCTGTGGAGGCCGCTCCCGCGCTCATCCAGCCGTCCCCGTACACGACGGACCGTCGCAGGGCGGGTGCGGAATGGGCTCCGAACCACAGGGGTGGGTGGGGCTTCTGCACCGGCTTGGGGTTCATCGCCACATCGTTCAGGTGGAAGTGCTTGCCCTGGAAGCTGGCCTTGCCATCGGACCAAAGGGCCTTCATGACCTGGATGCCCTCTTCGAACCGGGAGACTCGCCTCTTCACATCCAGGCCAAATGCGGGATAGGCCCCTTCATAAAACCCCATTCCGATTCCCAGTATGAGGCGCCCTCCGGTTAGATGATCGAGGGTGGCGACGGACTTCGCCACGGGGATGGGAATCCTGAGGTTGGCCAGCAGGACCGAGACTCCCAGGGTAAGGTCTCCGCTGAAAGGTGCTACGTAGGCCAGCAAGGGAAGGGGGTCCAGGGATGGCCTGGACCCGATAACCCCATCCTGCACCCAGGCGCTGGTGTAGCCCAGGGAGCGGATTTTCTGCATATAGCTGGAGATGGCTTCCAGGTCAACGGAGCCTTCGGGGAAGAGCTGGGGAATGCAGATACCAAACTGGAGCTTTCCATCGTCGGGCATATGCAACACTCCTGTAGAGACGTCAGGACTGGGGAGACTCCTCGCGGCTCGCCGGGGATGTCCGGCTCCATTCTATATCACTCGTTGGGGTAAGGCTAGCTTGGTGAAAAGCTTATGACAACCAGGGACTAGGTCAGGGGCAGCTCGAAGGTGAAGCGGCTGCCCTGGCCCGGGAAGCTTTCAACGTAGATGGCGCCCCCATGGGCTTCAACCAGCCCCTTGGCTATGCTCAGGCCCAGACCCGCGGCACCCGTAGCCCTGGTGCGGGACGGGTCAACCCGATAGAAGCGTTCGAAGATGTTGGGCAGGTCTTCGTCGGGTATGCCTATTCCCGTATCGGAAACGGCAACTCTGGCAAGACCGGCCCCGGATAGGGATGCCGTGACCGTTACTCTCCCGCCCTGCGGAGTGTAGCTGATGGCGTTCTCCAGCAGGTTGCCCACCACCTGGGCGATTCGCATGCTGTCCATCTCCACCGGTGGGAGCCCTGTGGCAGCTTCCAGGGACAATTCCACACTCCTAGCGTCAGCCCGGGGTTTCACCCCATCCAACGACCTCTGCAGGACTTCGACCAGGGAACCCGGCTGGCGATGCAAGGGGAGGTCTCCCGCTTCGGCTAAAGCCAGTAGGCGCAGGTCCTCCACCAGGCGGGACAGCTGCATCACCTGCTCGTGGACGGTGTCTATCGTGCGGCCGTCGGGCTGAAGCAGCCCATCCTTTATAGCTTCCAGGTATCCCTGGACGTTGGACAGGGGTGTGCGAAGCTCATGGGCGATGTCGGCCATGAGGCTCTTCCGCTGCTGGTCGGCCCGTTCCAGGTCGCTGGCCATGGAATTGAAGGCTCGGCCCAGCTCGGCGACCTCATCCCTGCCCTTGGGCGACACCCTCTGGGATGTGTCTCCCTGGCCCAGCAGACGGGCAGCAGAGCTGAGCTCCCTGACGGGCGCCAACATACGGCGAGACATGAGAGAGATGAGGAGGATGCCGGCAATCCCTGCCGCTAGTCCCGTCCACAGCAGGGACCGGTTAAGCGCCGTGGTCAGCAGGGATACCGAAGGTTCAGGCGTCTCCTCGGGCGCCTCCCGGGTGGCCACCAGCACCGATCCGACGGTGACTCCCCGGCTCAGGATTGGAAAGGTGCGTCCACCATTCGGCGCCAAATCCCCAAATTGTCCGAAGTCCAGGTGGGAGTCAGCCCTGATCTTCCTGTCCTGGTCCATGACCAGGACGCGCCAGCCGTAGAGAGAGCTGACGCCCTCGACGGCCTGCTGTATCCCTTCCCACCCCCGGCGTTCGGTGTAGCTCTTAGTAACGAGCAGGTTCATCTTGGCAAGACGGGCATCGTCTATGTCCCTTTCCAGGCGCTCCGTATCCTGGCCGGAGGTGTACCCCACATATAGGCTGATGCCCGTAAGGGCCAAGGCCAGCACGAGAGCAAAGGCAGCAATGAGACGGAAATGGAGGCTGAAGAACCACCTAGTCGCCAACGCCGAACCTGTAACCTACACCGTATACGGTGCGGATGATGTCTTCCCCGTCGGGACCGGCTTTCAGCTTGCGACGCAGGTTGGAGACATGGGCATCGACGGTCCTGTCGAAGCCGTCAAAATCGTACCCCAGCACCTGGTCTATGATCTGAGCCCTCGAAAAGGTCCTTCCGGTTTCCTGCATCAGCATAGCCAGCAACCGGAACTCGGTGGGGGTCAAGTCTATCTGCTCACCGTGGGCATGGACCAAGTGGCGCCTCAGGTCCAGGGTGACCCCTCCTCGAGCAAGCTCTCCTTCCTCGGAAGCATTGGCGTCCCGGGCCGTGCGCCTCAGCACAGCCTTTACCCTAGCGGCCAGCTCTCGGGGGCTGAATGGCTTGGTCACATAGTCGTCGGCGCCTATCTCCAGCCCTGCCAGCCGGTCCTTCTCCTCCACCATGGCTGTGAGCATAATGATGGGGACGTTCTTGACCTGGCGGAGCCTTTGGCACAGATCCATCCCATGCAGCTTGGGGAGCATGAGGTCAAGAATTACAAGATCGGGGCTCTGCTCCTCGGACAGGGCTAGCCCTTCCATGCCATCCTTGGCCACCAGCACCTCGTAGCCGTCCCGCCGGAGATAGAGCTCTACGATCTCCAACGTGTTCGGGTCATCTTCGACCACCAGCACTCTTTCGGCCATGTCCTCACCTACGAGGATGCTCTATATATCGTGAAACTGGCGAAGCGTCGGGGCTGCTGCGTCGCCCTTGGACAGGCTGGTTATCACCCCGGTCATCGCAAATCTTTTCTCCCCACTCACCCAAAGTATTCTCCAGGAACAAGCAGACTTCACCGTCGAGTGAAAGGCCATTCCGATCATAGCGGAACCAGAAATTAGGCCTGTCGGGCGCTAGGCCAAAGGCTGGCGGAAGCTCGCCCCCAAATGGCCCGTCACGAAGCGGCCCTCCACGAAATTTCCCTCTACCAAAGGGGAGAATGAAGGTCTTCGGCCCACGTCTTAGGGAAGGGCCGTCGGGCGTGGCGTATTCCCGCCCCTTGAATCCCCGAAGTCCCGGACCCGGCAAAGGAACATCCGGCTTGTCCTTGTACCAGTCCATGTAGGCATCAGCCCCTTCTCTGGAGAGGGTGCCCTTCTCCACCAGGCTGTCAAGCTTGCCCTGCAGTGCGTCGTGCCTGCGTTCCTCGGCAGCTTTCTTGACTGCGGATTCAACTCGCTCTTTCTCGATATCCAGGTTGTCCGCAAGCCTATCAGTCATCTGCTCGTACCTGAACCGCTTGCCGTATTCGTAGTCGTCATCATCGTTATCGCCTACCAGGACATACATAATCCCGACGGTGACGCCAGCCGTGACCAGTGCGACCGCCAAGCTTGCGAAAAACAGCTTCTTCTTCAACGCCCCGCACTCCTTCCCTATGAACTGGCACTATGGTATAGAACGAATATCAAGAAATTGTGATGGAGAAGAGAGGCCCCTGCCGTCACCCCCGATGCCTCACCTGCGTCACTCCCGCTTTCGCTGGAACGACGGTAGGCGGCGGAACATCGAGGATGTTCGAAAGTCTCCGTGAGGGAGATCAGCTAGCGGGGCTGGGTAACTGTGTCGATGAGGGCGGCTTTGCCCTCCTCCTTGACCACTCGCAGGCCCTTCTTTAGGGCAGATGAGATGTCCCCGGGCTGGGTGATCGGGCCGTCGCCGTAAATGCTGAAGCTCCTAGCCAGGGTGGCAAAGTCGGTGTCCGGCCCCTCCAGGCTCACTCCAACGTTCAGATTCTCCAGGGAGCGTTCCCTGAGGGTGGTTACTGCCCTCTGGTGCCCCACATCCTGGTAGTAGGCCTTGTTGTTGAACATGACCACCAGCATAGGTATCTCGTGGTGGGCTACGGTCCAAAGAGAGCCGGGAGTGTATAGAAGGTCTCCATCGTTTTGGATGCTCACGCACATTTTATCGGTGCCCCGGTAAGCAAGGGCTGCCCCCATGGCAACGCCCATTCCCGTGCCCGTGCCCCCGCCGCCGGCGACCCAGTGTTTCTCGTCGATGGTGTTCCAGAGTCGCTTCTCCCAGCCGCTCAGAGAGCCGTGGACAAGCACCCAGTCCTCGTCCTTGATCACATCCCATATCTCTGAGGCCAGCCTGGCTGTGGAGATGGGGGTCTGGTCCCACCAGCGCTCCCGGAGGTCGGTTTGGGCCTTGCCCCTGATGCCGGAGTTGATCTCTTCAGCCTTGCTGGTCCTGGTCTTGGCTTTGGCTTCCGTCGCGCCGTTCATGGAGCCCTTGCAGATGTTGGCCAGCTCCTTTAGCACCTCGGCTCCGTCTCCCAGTATGGGCACATCGGCAGCCGTCAGCCGCCCGTAGTGGCTGACCCAGCTCTTGACGCCGTAGTCCTCCAAGCCGATGCGTACCAGCTTGGTGCTCTCGGAGATCAGGCTTTCGTAGCGGCGGATGTTGCTGGAAGGGATGCGGGGAAGTCCTTCAGGAATAGACCCGGCTTGGTGCACCGGGGTCTTTAGGGAGTTGTCGATGTCCTTGACCCCAATAGTGAGGACGAGGTCCGCATCCCGGAGCACGTCGCTGTTGGCGCCGGTGACGTTCAGAGGATGGGTATTGGGCAGGGAGAAGGATGGCCCTACCTCGATTACCGGTACCCCCATGAGCTCCGCCAGGGAGACAAGGGCATCGGACCCGCCGGGGGTCAGCCCCATCTCCTGGGCCAGGATGACGGGCCATTCGGCGTCCATCAGGGCTTGGGCAGCCTCGGCGATCGCCTGGGGATTGCCTGCCGGGGGATGTCCGGGGAGATACCGGCTCACGTCGGGGATGTCAAAATCCTCGGGTAGGAGGGCTTCCTGAAGCTCCACGTCGAAGCACAGGTAAACGGGCCCCCTGGGTTCGGTCATTGCTATCTGGTATGCCCGCAGGATGGACTCAGCCACGCTTCGTGCCCCTTCAGGCTGGTCGTCCCACTTCACGTAGTCCCGTACGATCTGGCCTTGCACCTGGGGGGTGTGGATCCAGTCGATCCAGGGACGGCGATGGCTCAGATCCACGGGCCCGGTGCCCCCGATGACCAGCATGGGGACGCCAGCCAGCCATGCCTCGTAGATCGCCTTGCTGGCGTGTTGCAGACCAACTATGTTGTGCACCAGGGCTGCCAGGGGCTTACCCGTAGCCAGGTAGTAACCCTCGGCCATAGCCACAGCCAGCTCTTCGTGGCAGCAGGTGATCATTTCGGGGGAGCGGTTGGCCCCATAGCTCACGATGGACTCGTGCATGCCCCGGGTCGTCGCCCCAGGGTTGGTGGTAGCGTAGTCGATGCCCAGCTGGTTCAGCAGGTAAACAATCAGGTCTGAGACGTATTCGGGGCGTCCGAGGGTCATGGTGTTACCTCCAGGATGGCAGCTTTAGCCCAGCTACCCTTCATCGTGCTGGAATATAGTCTCACCTACCCGACCTGTCAAATGAAAGGGCCGGTCGCCGCCTCCCCCTTCAACCAAGACATGAGACACCAGCCCAGGTCGTTGTCAATCCGGGGCTCGATGCCCTCAAGTTGACACGCCAAGGGGCGAAAAACATAATGGTGAGGTTCTACACTCAGGCGCCTGCCCGATGGATGGGCCAGGGCGCATTCCCGGCTTAACGGACACCTGTTACCACCATGGGCCAAGACAACCTCCAGGACCTGGGGCTCCTCACCGACCTGTACGAGTTGACCATGGCCCAGACCTATTTTGAGCGCGGGATGGGTGAACAAGCAACCTTCAGCCTGATCATCCGCAGCTACCCCGCCAACCGGGGATACTTCGTCAGCGCCGGCCTCCAGGATGTCCTCGCCTACCTGGAGGGCTTGCGCTTCTCGCAAAGCGACCTGAAGTACCTAGAGTCGACAGGGATATTCTCTCCCCGATTTCTCGACTTCCTGGGGGGCGTCAGGTTCACCGGCGATGTGTGGGCTATCCCAGAAGGCCGCTTGTTCTTCGCCAACGAACCCATCCTGGAGGTGACCGCGCCCATAATCCAAGCCCAGATAGTCGAGAGCTTCATTATCAATCAGGTGAACCTTCAGAGCATAATCGCCACCAAGGCCTCCCGCTGCGTCTGGGCTTCCAGAGGACGGGAGGTGGTGGACTTCTCCCTCAGGCGCACCCACGGTGCCGACGCGGGCATGAAGGTGGCCCGGTCCAGCTACATTGCCGGGGCCAGCTCCACCAGCAACGTACTGGCCGCAAAGACCTACAGCATCCCCCCGGCGGGCACCATGGCCCACTCCCTGGTGACCTGCTTTCCCCGGGAGATAGATGCTTTCCGGGCCTACGTGGAAAGTTTCCCGGACAGGTCCGTGCTGCTGGTGGACACTTACGACACCATCGCAGGCGCGCAGAAGGCGGCCGTCGTCGGCAAAGAGCTGGAAGCCCTGGGACACCGCCTTCAGGGGGTGCGCCTGGACAGCGGCGACCTGGGTGAGCTGAGCCGCCAGGTGCGGAGGCTCCTGGATGACGCGGGGCTGGGATATGTGCGCATCGTCGGCAGCGGCGGGCTGGATGAGATGGATGTACAGGAGCTTGTCGATGGCGGAGCGCCCATCGACAGCTTCGGAATAGGCACCACCCTGGGGGTGTCCGCCGACGCCCCGTGGACCGACATGGCCTACAAGCTGGTCCGGTACGGTGAAAGGCCCGTTATCAAGCTCAGCGCTGGCAAGGAGTCTCAGCCCGACCCCAAGCAGGTGTACCGCACCAGGGATGGCGACGGGATTTTCGCCGGGGACATCATCGCCCTCAGGGACGAGCAAGTCGCTGAAGGCGACCCTCTTCTGGAGAAGGTGATGGACAGCGGAAGATCGTTGGAGCCCCAACCCTCCCTGGATGAGATCAGGGGGCGATTCACCCACGAATTCGCCCATTTGGGTGAAGAACACAAGGACTTGCATGCGCCCGTACCCTACAATGTGTCCTTCAGCCCAGCCCTGCAAGCCCTCTACTCCACCTTGGAACGGGAGATTGGCAGCAGCCAGGGGGAAACCGGTCCGGGTGGGGGCACCAACAATGCACAAACGACCGAGGATGTTCGATGAAGATAGCTGTCTGCGTCAAGCAGGTTCCGGTGATTTCCCGAATGCAGTTCGACTATGAGAGCAAGACCATCCAGCGGGAAGGAGTTCCCCTGGAAGTCAACTCCTTCGATATGCTTGCCGTCGCTCGCGCCGCCGACCTGGTAGAAGCTGAGGGCGGGGAGGTGGTGGCAGTCACCATGGGACCTCCCCAGGCGGAAGAGGCTCTGGTGCAGTGCCAGGCATTGGGTGCGAACCGCGGGATTCACCTGACGGACCGGGCCATGGCCGGGGCCGATACCCTGGCAACGGCGCGTACCCTCACGATGGCCCTGGAGCAGGACACGTACGACCTGATCATGTGCGGGCGCAACAGCACCGATGCTGAGACCGGGCAGGTTGGGCCGGAGCTGGCGGAGCTTTTGGGCCTTCCCTTTGTGGGCAACGTGCGACGCCTGGACTACGAGAGGGACGGCAACTGCCTGAGGCTGGAGAGGGAAACCGACGACGGCTATGAGGTCATCCGATGCCCCTTGCCGGCGTTGGTGAGCGTATGCGAGGGGTTAGTCGAGGAACGCTTCCCCAGCCGCCAGAAGATGCAGGAAGCCATGGCATCTCCGAATATCCAGAAGATGTCGGCCATACAGCTGACATCGGACCGATCACTGATGGGCTCCCCCGGCTCCCCCACATGGGTGGCCGACATTCAGCTGGTGGAACCCTCCAGGCGGGGCGAGGTCATCGAAGAAGATGATCCGGGAGAGGCCGCCCGCCGGGTGGTCTCCAGCTTAGGCTCCCTGTCCGTCCCCGGTCCAGACAAGCCGAAGGGGAGCTCCCGCTATGGCGGCGGAGTCTCGCCGGACATCTGGGTAGTCGCAGACCCTCACATATCGGGCATCCGCTCATCCACCCTGGAAATCCTCGGGAAGGCGCGGGAACTGGCCGAGGTCAACAGGTGCGAGGTGGTTACCGTCCACCTTCCTGCGCCCGATGCCCGTAAGAACGCCGCAACCCTGGCCGACTACGGGGCCGATAGGGTCGTCCTGATGGAGGCCGAGTCCACGGTCCACCCCAGCAGCGCCCGGTGTGCATCAGCCCTGGCCAAGGTAATCCTCGTAGAGCAGCCCTATGCTGTCCTATTCGGTTCCACCGCCAACGGGAGGGACTTGGCTTCCCGCATAGCTGCCAACCTGGCCCTTGGGCTGACCGGCGATTGCATTGACCTTGCCATAAATGACGATGGGGAGCTGGTCCAGTTCAAGCCTGCCCTGGGGGGCAACGTTGTTGCCCCCATCCAGTCCAAGACCACGCCCTACATGGCGACCCTTAGACCGGGCCTCCTCAATCCCATCGAGCCGACCCCCGGAGCGGTGCACATGGTAGAGGTGCTGGACATACCACCCATAGACGCGCCCGATTTCGAGGTGCTGGAGGTTCACCACGAAGAGGATGCCCAGGGCTTGGAGCTGGCAGCGGCGCGGGTGGTCATGGGCGTCGGAATGGGTATAGGCGGTCCTGAAAACCTGCCAGCCATTCAGGAGCTGGCCCAGTCTTTGGGCGCGGTGATAGCTGCGACCAGGAACGTCACCGACGCCGGTTGGCTTCCACGCCAGGTGCAGGTGGGCCTGACCGGCCGGGCGATCGCTCCCCAGCTTTACATCGCCGTCGGCATCCGGGGTGATTTCAACCACATGGTGGGTCTCCAGAAGGCCGGCACCATCATAGCCATCAACGACAACCCCAACCCTCGGCGCTCTCCCATCATTGCCGGCGCAGACTTCACCATCATCGGCGACTGGCAGGAGTACCTTCCTCCCTTGGTCGAGGCCCTGAAGCCCATCGTCGCCCCGTAAGCGACCTTTGGGCAACTACGGTTGTTCGTTCGCCCTTTGAATTCCCTCAGGGCGAACGGACTGGAGGAGCATGCTCCAGCAAGGCTGTCTCTCTTGACACCTGTCTGGCAGGTGGGCAAAATGAGAGTAGCTTTGCGAGGCTACTTCCCCTTCCCTCGCAGATACTCCCAAAGGACAACATTCGATCTGCCAGATGATGAGGTAACGATGGATTTCGCATTTACGCCAGAGCAGGAACAACTACGGCAAGAGGTCCGGGATTTCATCGCCGAGAACGTCACAGATTCGGTCCGGGCTGAAGTGGAAGATGCCATGGACGAGGGCCATGGCGAAGAGTACATGAAGCTCAGGGCAAAGATCGCTGAACGCGGCTGGATCGGCATCAGCTTCCCCAAGGAGTACGGCGGACAGGACGGAAGCCGCATCGACCAGTACATCGTCGAGGAAGAGCTGGCCAGGGTAGGCGTTAACGTAGGTCTCTCAGGCAGCGGCGGACCGGCCATCTTGGCGGCCGGCACCGAGGAGCAGAAACAGTACTTCATCCCCAGGCTCATCCGGGGAGAGGTCACATTCGCCCTGGGATTCACCGAACCCCAGGCCGGCGCCGACCTGGCGGGCCTCCAGACCAGGGCAGTGCGCGATGGCGATGACTACATCATAAACGGCCAGAAGATGTACACCTCCTCGGCCCACTACGCCACCCACATCTACATGATGGCTCGGACGGACCCGGATGCGCCCAAGCACAAGGGCATATCGATATTCCTGTTTCCCATGGACACCCCCGGCGTCACCGTTCGTCCCCTGTGGACCATTCAGAACGATCCCCCGGCCCCCATGGGCACCACCTATGGTATGGGGCGCACCAACGAGACCTTCTTCGAGGATGTCCGGGTGCCCGCCTCATCCATGCTGGGTGAGGAAAACATGGGCTGGTACGTCGGAGCCATGGGCCTCAACCTGGACCGGGTCGGGGCCAGCAGGTACCTGATTTCGGTCCGGCGGGACGAGGACATCGTCAACTGGGTTAAAGAGAACGAATTCGACGGCCACTCTCCTTCCGAAGATCCCGAGGTGCGCGACCGCATCGCCGAGATGTGGATCGAAGCCCAGGTGTGCCGCCTGATGACGTTGCGCAGCATGTCCATCGTGGAGCACGGTGGCAACTTCACCTACGAGGGCTCTGCCGAGAAGGTGTGGGCGCCGGAGCATGGTGTACGCACCACCGAGGGCATTTCCCAGATACTGGGGCCCTATGCCCAACTGCTCAACGGCTCCATTGGTGCCGTCGAGGACGGCGTGTTTGCCCACAACCTGATGGGGTCCTTCCAGTCGGGCATCAACCACGGCAGCGTTCAGGTAATGCGAGACCAGGTGGCCCGGCGCGGGCTGGGAATGCCCAGGGGTTAGATGGTCCAATCCGCCTTTCCAACACATGACGGATACCCTCACCCCATTGAGGCTTCAGGCGATACCGGGGACAAGGAAGTGGCAACGGCCGATTTTCATCTAGCTTAACTGGGGAGAAACCATGGACGTACTTCTGACCGACGAAGAGGAGATGCTGAAGAACAGCGCCCGGGAGTTCCTCGAGGCCGAGTGTTCGCCCGAGCTGGCCCGGGAGATGGAAAGGGACGATCTGGGCTATCCTCCCCAGCTATGGAAACAGATGGCCACCCTGGGATGGGTGGGCATGGCGCTGCCCGAAAGATACGGCGGCCAAGGCCTTTCCCTGACGTACCTTGGACTGGTCATGGAAGAGGTCGGACGACACATAGTCCCGGTGCCTCTTCACAGCACCATGACGGCAGCTTTGACCATCAACGCCGACGGCACCGATGAGCAGCGCCAGGAGACTCTGCCCAAGGTCTGCAGCGGAGACATGGTGCTCACCTGGGCCTTCAGCGAAGCCGACCCCCGGTATCGTGCCGAGTCGGTGAAGATGGAAGCCCGCCGCGATGGGGACGGATACATCCTCAACGGCACTAAGATGTTCGTGGACAACTTCAACGCCTCCGAGAAGTGCCTGGTCGTGTGCCGCAGCACCCACGGCTCCCAGGGGACCGATGGGATCTCTCTCTTCCTGGTGGACACCTCCTCCCCCGGCATCTCCCACGAGCTACTGACGACCCTGGCCAAGGACAAGCAGAGCCAGGTGGTCTTCGAAAACGTTCGGGTCCCGTCCTCAGCCATGATCGGCGAGGAAGGGTCAGCATGGCCTATTGTAGAGGCGATGCTGGACAGGGGCACCGCCCTTCTCTGCACCCAGATGACCGGCGCAGCTCGAAAGGATGCGGAGATGGCCATCGACTACTCCAAGAACCGGCTGGCCTTTGGCCGCCCCGTTGCCTCTTTTCAATCGATACAGCACATCTGCGCCGACATGATCATGTGGGTCGACGGTGGGCAGCTCCTTACCTATGAGGCCCTGTGGCGAATGGACCAGGGGCTGCCTGCCAGCGTAGAGGTGTCCCAAGCCAAGGCCTTCTGCAACGAGAAGTGCGAAGCGGTGGTGCGCTCTTCCCAGATAATCCACGGCGGAATCGGGTTCATGATGGAGTTCAACCTACACCTGTGGTTCCGCCGGGTCACCGCGTGGACCTTGCGTCTCGGCACCACCTTCGAGCACCGGGCCAGGGTTGCCCGCGCCCTTCTAGACCAGCCGGGCAAGATGCGATTGGGCCGGTCCATGTACCAGACAGCCTCCCGGTAGTGGGACAAAGACACCGCCATTAACAGCCAAGGAGACGGAGCATGGCCAAGGATCCTGTGTGTGGCAAAGATATCGATGAGGAAGAAGCCCGGCAGCAAACGGGACAGACCCGCTTTGGCGCTGCCGAGGTCGATCCCCAGAAGGGGACCCGCCGATTTCACAACGGGACGTGGTTCTACTTCTGCGGTCTGGAGTGTCGCAGCAAGTTCATGGCGAGCCCGGATTCCTTCATAGGAGCCGGCTCCAGCTAAACTGGGAGGGCAATCATGGTCTCCTACACCGAGGATGAGGCAAAAGAACTTCAGCGTTCAGCCCTGGAACACCTCTGGATCTACACCCGCGAACCCAGCGACATGGCCGAGAAGGGGGAGCCTCACATCTTCGTGAGCGGCAAGGGCTGCCAGGTTACCGACATCTTTGGAGAGACCTACATCGATGCCATGTCGGGCTGGTGGCTAAAGAACGTCGGCTATGGTCGCACCGAGATCGCCGATGCCGCCTACGAGCAGATGCTCCAGCTGACCTTCATGCCCTCGGGGTCCACTGCACCCTCCACCATCAAGCTGGCCCAGAAGATCGCCGACATCACACCGGGAGACCTCTCCCGATGCTTCTTCACCAGCGGTGGGTCCGAATCGGTGGAAACCGCTCTGAAGCTGTGCCGGGCCTACCATAGGAGGCAGGGTGAAGCCGGGCGCTACCGCTTCATCAGCCGCATGGGGTCCTACCACGGGGCAACCTTCGGGGCCATGGCCCTGGGTGGGTCTCCCATCATACCCAGGGACGACTACGAACCCCTCATGCCCGGCGCGGTGCACGTACCCCAGCCCAATCCCTACCGGTGCCAGCTCGGAGGCACGACACCCTCCGAATGCGCTGAGAGGTGCGCCAACGCTGTCGAGGAGGCCATCAAGTTTCACGGACCCCAGACCGTCGCCGGGGTCATCGCCGAGCCGATATCCAGCCCCACGGGAGTCATCGTTCCGGGGGATGAGTACTGGCCAAGACTCCGGGAGATATGCACCAAGTACGGGGTGCTCTTGATAGCTGACGAAGTCATCACCGGCTTCGGCAGGTCGGGCAAGATGTTCGCCAGCGAACACTGGGGGATCACCCCCGACATCATGACGGTTGCCAAGGGAATTACCAGCGGCTACATCCCCATGGGCGGCGCCATCATGCGCAAAGAGCTGGCCGACTCCTTCGTTGGCAGCGACAAGGCCGCCTTCCGCCATATCATCACCTTCGGCGGACACCCCGTGGCCGCAGCAGCCTCCCTCAAGAACATCGAGATAATGGAAACCGAGGATATGGTGCAGAATTCGGCAGCCATGGGGCAGCACCTGCTGGACGGGCTGAAAGAGCTGAAGGCCAAGCACCCCATAGTGGGCGATGTGCGAGGCCTGGGCCTGATGTGCGGGATGGAGATCGTAAAGGACCGGGAGACCAAGGAGTTCTTCCCCCAGGAAGCCCGGCTGGCCGAGCGCCTAACCGGCCAGTTCTCGCAGAACCACCTGCACCTGAGGGGCGGCAACTACGTGAGCATCATGCCTCCCCTGTGCATCAGCCGAGGCGAGGTGGAGGATGTGGTCTCCGGCATCGACCAGGCTTTGTCAGCCGTCGAGCGCGACCTGGTGTAGCCTAGCTCCGAGTGGCTTACAGGCCCGCTACCAGCTCATGCAAGGCCAGCAGGGCCTCCCCGTGCTGGGCTAGGTCCATCCCGTCCACCGAGTAGACGGCCTTGCCCACTACCCCATCCACAGCCCCCATGTCCACCATCATCTGGATGAGCTCGTCCTCTTCTTCGAGGTCGGGCAGCAGGTTCTTGCCGACCAGATTGGACAGGGCGGCTACCACGCCGTAACCGCCCCAGTTGGACACGCTGGAGATGACCAGGTGGGTCGTCCCTGTCTCCGAGGGGATGGGAGGCAGGGAGGACACCTGGGGGATCACCTCGGCAAGGTTGCCCATGCCGATCTCGTTGCCTCCATCACCTATGCCCACGGTGTTGGGATGGCCATGGAACAGGTAGTCCAGCCGGGCTGTCTGCGCGGTGATGTCCAGTCCACGCATGTTGAGGTAGGTGCCCTCCCTGGTGACCGAGCACCTCTCTATGGCAATGATGACTGACGGGTCCATGTCCCTTACAAGGTCTCCAGCGATGGTCCTGCTGGCCGCATCGTCGCAGATGGGGAAGTCCACCACCTGGGATGGGTCGGTGGCGAAGGGTTCCAGGATGGGGCAGGTGTACCGGTCCGCCACGTAGAACACATCCCTGCCCA
>JAGWBF010000030.1:15175-18421 GCA_021296025.1 Dehalococcoidia bacterium
GGGCCGTCGGTTTCCGGCGCCCCTGCGGCCATGATATAGAAGCCCGTAGCTATCAGGACTGTGCCTGGGTTATCCAGCAGGCAGGAGGCCGCTTTCTCGCAGTAGTTGGGCTCAAGGTGCGGCCTTAGGGCCGATATGCCCCGTCCATCGTTGGCAAGTATTATGTCTTCTATCGTCGGCATAGCGCCCTCCAGGTCCAGGAAAAGCTAGAACACCGCATAGTCTTCGTCGCGCCAGTCGGTAATGAACATGTTCCCCGGGGCATGGGTGATCATCAGCGACGGCTTGGAGTTCAGCGCCACCGCTTGGGGGGTCACCCCGCAGGCCCAGAATATGGGCACCTCATCGTCCCTGATCTCCACAGCATCGCCGAAGTCGGGGCGGGTGATGTCCTTGATGCCTAAGGCGCCCGGGTCGCCCACGTGCACCGGCGCGCCGTGCACCGAGGGAAATCGGGAGGTGACCTGCACCGCCCGCACAACCTGGGAGTGGTGCACCGGGCGCATGCTCACCACCATGGGGCCGGAGAACACACCCGCCGGGGTGGTCTCGACGTTGGTCACGTACATGGCCACATTCTTGCCCTGGTCGATGTGACGCAGGGGGATGCCTGCATTCACCAGGGCCGATTCGAAGGAGAAGCTGCACCCCAGTAGGAAGGAGACCAGGTCGTCCCTCCAGATCGATGAGATGTCCTCCTGCTCACCCACCAGCTGGCCGTCTTCGAAGATGCGGCACCGGGGGATGTCGGTGCGCAGGTCGGCGCCGGGGGCCATATGGGCAGGCTCGAAGCGACCGGCCTCCACTACCTCTAGGACAGGACAGGGCTTGGGATTTCTCTGGCAGAAGAGGAGAAAATCGAAGGCTACATCCCTGGGGAGGATGGCGATGTTGGCCTGCACGTAGCCCGGGGCGGCCCCTGATGTAACTCCCCGCCACTCGTTGGAGCGTATGAGGTCCCTGACCTCCCTGGGCGACTTGGGCAGCGTAAGAGTGCTCATGCTCCTCCTCCATTGCGGGATGTTGCAGGCCGGGCCTGCCAAAGGACGAAAGGAAAGGGGGCTTTGCCGGGAAGTATAGCCGAGGAGGAAATCAGCTTCAATCCCATAATGCTGGACCTATGTTCGGGCCCGGCCTGCTGGACTAACCGGATATAATGGTATCAATGAAACTTGGGAGTTGGGCCTTGGCCCTTCCTGTTAAAGCGATGGAGATACTGAGGTGTACCGCCTACTGGTAGTTTCGGGAGCAGAGGCCGACCAAAAGACCCCGTCCTGGGCGGTGGAAGGGTATGGCCTGAGCTACACCATATGCGATGGCTCCGCCTTTTACGGCGGGCGCAACGGCCACGCACCCCCGGAGTCCGAGGGTGTGCTCGTGGATGTGGAAAACCTGACCCAGGAGCAGGTGGACCAGGTCATAAGCTACTGTCAGCATTCCCATCTGCCCGTCCTGGGTGTGGTCCCCGCAAGCAGGCTGGACGGTTACGTCACGCACCCATCAATGGATGACTTCATCGTTCATCCCTACAACCCTCAGGAGCTGGTGAAGCGCATAGACCGGGTCTTGGCCCGGAGCAGGGAGCCCGAGTCCAACGAGGTCGTCAAGACCGGCGACCTGGTCATCGACATCGGGAAGTACGAGATCAGCCTGGGGGGCCGGCGGGTCATCCTGACCTACAAGGAGTACCAGCTACTGGTGCTCCTGGCCACCAACCCGGGCCGGGTGTACACGCGGGACGAGCTGCTGCAGCAGGTGTGGGGTTACGACTACTTCGGCGGGACCAGGACTGTCGATGTGCACATACGGCGTTTGCGCTCCAAAATCGAGAGCGCCAACCACTCATTCATCGAGACCATCTGGAACGTGGGCTACCGCTTCCGGAACAGCTCCTAGGGCGGGGCGGCCCTGCTCGAAAGGGCCTCCTCAACTATCCCTTTATTTCGTGATATTGAGTTATGGACATAAGCCTGTCTGATGTCATCGAAGGCAGAAGAAGAAGCATCGCAAGTATCCCCAAGCTCGATGCCAAGCTTGAATCGCCGCTTTCTGGTCTGGAAATCGTACATAGTCATTTACCTTTGGTACAGCCTAGTTGGCGGTTATCCACGTCAACAGCCCTTCAAGTTGACACTGCGGAGGATTTCAACAGGTGAGGCCCGAGAGCCATCACGGTGACCCCATACCGCAAGAATGTAATCTCCCGGGCTATTAACTATGAATGCTGGAAGCTCGGAAACTAACTCCAGCCGGGGACTATTAAATGACCCCTGTAAGCGTCTGGCAATCTGATCTGTGCTACCTAGAAACTCGTAGTATTCCCCAGGCCCCACAGGCTCAAGAAAGCCCAGCACCGGATCAATTACTAAATCACCTTGGTCGCCAGCCCACGATTTTGTGAAGCTCTGGCTTCTGTAGATGACAAATGGCATTATCTGAGTAGACACTGCGGGAGCCCGTGCGTCGCCCTGTATGTGACCTTCCATTGTCAAGGTGCCGTTGCAGACAGTGGGCTCCTGGGAAAACATAATCCATCGGTCTGATGTGATGAAGTTTGAGGTATCCTCGTCGCCAACGCTGACGGACGTATCTTCCACATTCCACAAACAGAACGAAATACCCAATCCGATCCCGGCCATAATTGCCGCGCCGACGACCCAGTTTACAATCCCTTGCATCTCGATCCTATCGACAGGTAGTGAGTCCCAATTGAATCCCCATGCTTGGGCCAAATAGAACTTGCTATCACCGAATTCTCGTACTCTTGACTCTATCAGAAGCTGACTTGGTGTGGCCAGCCCGAAAGACGCCCATCGTGAATGGAGGTTGTCACGGTAAGTGGCCAAATGTCCGTTCCAAAATTCATCATTAATATAAGAATATAGCTGCGGTTTGCAGAGATGCGCCGTTACTCCCCCTCCCTGCCCCCGCTGTTGACGCCTTAGGCAGGGCTCGCTATAATGATTAGGTTCTTTTGCGGAATCCAGCTATCGGAGAGTCCAGGTTGTCAACGGTCAGGCTAGCTGAAGGCGAGAATTTCGAGAGCCTCCTCAAGAGGTTCAATAAGCGCGTCCAGCAGGACGGCATCCTCTCCGAGATACGCCGCCGGCAGCACTTCGAGCCACCGAGCGTCCGCAGAAAGAAAAAGGAAGCCGCCAAGCGCCGCAAGAGCCGGCGCAACAGCTAGCTCCTCCATTTCCCCTTGCTACCCCCCGCCTTCAGTACAAGGTCGGCGATCCCGAACCT
>JAGWBF010000031.1:0-19203 GCA_021296025.1 Dehalococcoidia bacterium
ACAAGAGCAGGCATTCCCTGGCCCGGATCAAGAAGCTGACCCTGGAAGGGGCCGGCGCCAATCTGAGGGAAGGCATCAGCCAGGAGACCGGCGCATTCGTAGAGCACGCCGCCACATCGCCCCATCCCGCTTTGGGCATCGCCGCCTTCAAGGCCAAAGAGCAGCCCAAGTTCTGACCATCCTTGAACGAGAATCGTCTTAGTAATCCTAGAACCAGGAGCAAAACTACTATGTCCGGCTACGACAGCTACCAGCACCTTCAGGTGGAGGTGAAGGACAATATCGCCCTGCTGACCATGAATCGCCCTGATGTGCTAAACGCCACCAATGCCCAGCTCCACTACGAGCTGAGTCGCATCTGGGTGGACATTGGCGATGATCCCGAAGTGAGGGTGGCCCTGATCACCGGCGCAGGCCGGGCTTTCTCCGCTGGTGGGGATTTGAACGACCTGCGGGGTACTGTGGGCAACCCCCAGGAGATTGCAAGGAGCATGAAGGAGGCCCGGGACATCGTCCACAACATGGTTGCCCTGGACAAGCCCATCGTGTCCGCCATAAACGGCGTGGCGGTGGGGGCGGGCCTGGCTGTTGCCCTCCTTGCCGACATCTCCATCGCGTCGGACAAAGCCCGCTTCACCGACGGCCATGTGCGCCTGGGGGTTGCGGCCGGCGACCATGCCTGCCTGATCTGGCCTCTGCTATGCGGGATGGCCAAGACCAAGTACTATCTGCTCACCTGCGACTTCCTGGACGGCACGGAGGCCGAGCGCATCGGCCTGGTGAGCAAGGTGGTGCCCCACGAAGAGCTGATGCCCACCGCCATGCAGGTCGCCCGGAAGCTGGCCGACGGGCCCCAGCCGGCTATCCAGTGGACCAAGCGGGCGCTGAACCAGTGGCTGCGCATGGCCGAGCACACCTCCTTCGACTACTCCCTGTCCCTGGAGATGCTCGGATTCTTCGGGGATGATGTGAAGGAAGGGCTTGATTCCTTGCAGGAGAAGCGGGACCCGGACTTTCCGTCGGCCCGATAGAGGTCTGCTACCGTCCCTCGTCCAGCTTCTCCAGGAAGCTGTCCACGGAGACTGCCTCCTGCTCGCTGCTGGACATGTCCCGCACCGTCACCTCGCCCCGGCTGATTTCGTCGTCGCCCAGGATGAGGGCGTAGCGCACTCCCAGGGCGTTGGCTTGCCGAAGCTGGCCCCTAAGAGCGCGCCCGGCTGTGCTGAGGATGGCTCCAGCCCCGGACCGGCGCATCCTGGCAGCCAAATCCAGGGCGGCGTCCCGGGCGCCGTCGCCAGCGCTGATCACCATGTAGTCGGGGGACGGCTCGTCGGGAACGGGCACCTCCTGGCGCTTCAGGTTGAGCACCAGTCGCTCCATGCCTGTGGCGAACCCTATTCCGGGGGTTGGCTTTCCACCTATCTGCTCGATGAGGCCATCGTACCGCCCGCCGCCCAGGATGGTGCTCTGCCCGCCCTCTTCTTTGGGTTGAATCTCGAATACGGTGCGGGTGTAGTAGTCCAGACCCCTTACCAGGTGGTGGTCGATCCGATAAGGGAGGCCCATGGTGTCCAGATAGCGCTGGAAGCTGTCCCAGTGGTCCTGGCACCCCTCGCACAGATGGTCCACCGATCGGGGAGCTTCCATGCCCAATCCCTGGCATGATGCCTGCTTACAGTCGAGCAACCGCAGGGGATTCCGGTCGAGGCGGTCCAGGCAGTCCCGGCAAAGCTGGCCCTTTGACCGGGTGTAGTGCTCCTTGAGCTTATCGATGTAAGCGGGACGACACTCCCTGTCCCCGATGCTGTTGACCATGAGGGAGGTGTCCGCCAAGCCCAGGGAGCTTACCAGGGACCACGCCAGCTCCACCACCTCGGCATCCACCGAGGGGTCGCCAACTCCCAGAGCCTCCACGCCGAACTGGTGGTGTTCCCGGTAGCGCCCCGCCTGGGGTCGTTCGTAGCGGAACACGGGGCAGAAGTAGTACATGCGCACTGGCTGGGGAAGGTTCTGCATGCCATGTTCCAGGTAGGCCCTGCACACCGGCGCTGTACCCTCGGGGCGCAGGGTGTTGGAGTCGCCTCCCCGGTCGAGGAAGGTGTACATCTCCTTTTCGACGATGTCGGTGCCTTCCCCCACGGAGCGCACGAACAGGCCGGAATCTTCGAAGACGGGGGTGTCCAGCCGGGAGTACCCGAACCTGCGGGACAGGTCGCGGGCCTTGCCCTCGATGTACCGCCAGTACTTCTGGTCCGAGGGCAGGATATCTGCCGTTCCCCTGGGCGCCCGGTGCTGCATAGCCATTTTCAGAGAGGTAGGATACCCCAGCCCCCGATTGGGTGTAAAGGAAAGGGAGCCTGCTGGAGGGGGAGTTAGGCTGGGGGGCCAGGTCAGCGTACTTATCAGCTCATCGTGCGCTTGAGCAGGCTCGGGCATGGAAGCACTCTGCAAGTGACATCGTTTGGAAGGGAAGAGCAAGCACTGTTCCAGTTTGCCAACCCACAACTTGTCGTTTAGGCTGAGGGTGATTTAGCACAGAGAGTCGAAAACAAGGGTGCTGTACGCATTCGCCAGTGGACTTAGCTGATGTCGACACCTAGAAATGAGTTCGGTCAGCCCATCGGGCCCGAAATCCCTAACTGGACCCCTCCTGGGCGCCCTGCTCGCCTATGCCTGCATGGCTCCTACTGCAGAGTGGAGCCTCTCGACTTAGACTCCCACCTCCTACACTTGTTCGAAGCCTTTTCAACAGCTGATCCCGATTGGACATACCTGGCATACGGCCCCTTCAAGGACTTTTCTTCGTTCCGAGACTGGGCCCAGGGGACGTGCATGGGCGAGGACCCGCTGTTTTATTCCCTGATTGATAACGGACCAGGGACGCCCAGTGGAATGGCCAGCTATCTCAGAATTGCGCCAGCATCCGGCACCATAGAAGTAGGCCATATCCATCTAGGCCCCGATCTGAAGCGCAGCAGGGCAGCAACTGAGGCCATGTTCTTGATGATGGACTATGCATTCTCGCTGGGCTATCGGCGGTATGAGTGGAAGTGCAACGCACTGAACGCACCCCCTCGAGATGCCGCCCTTAGGCTTGGATTCACCTTTGAGGGGACATGGCGCCAGGCAAGTCTATCCAGGGGACGCAATCGAGATACTTGCTGGTACTCGATCATCGATGCTGATTGGCCTCGACTACGCGCCGGATTCCAGCGCTGGCTGGACCCTGACAACTTCGATAACAACGGACTCCAGCGGCGCCGACTACAGGACTACATGGACCCCCACCAGGAAGGCTAAGTCAACCACTAAGGCCCCACCGCGCTCCTAGACTTCCCGGTGCTCCAAGGTTATGATTTGCTGCAAGGGTAGTCCTATGACAACCGTTGCAGAGAGTGCGGGTTGGTTCCTATCTGCCATCCGACAAGGTGGCGATGGTGGGCAAGGCCTATGAGTTCGCCGCCAAGAGCCACGCCGGACAGACCCGCATGTCCGGCGGCCCCTACATAGAGCATCCCCTGGAAACAGCCCTCTTCCTGGCAGACCTGCGCCTCGACGTCACCACCATCGCCGTTGCCCTTCTCCATGATGTCATGGAAGACTGCGGTGTCACCTACAGCGATATAAAGAACGCCTTTGGCGACGATGTGGCAAAGCTGGTGGATGGGGTCAGCAAGCTCAATCGCATGGACGCCAAGACCCTGGCAAGCGAAGGCTCCGCCAACTCCACCGAGGACCGGATACAGGCCGAAAGCCTCCGCAAGATGCTGGTGGCAATGGCCGAAGACATCCGGGTTGTGCTGGTCAAGCTGGCTGACCGCCTCCACAACATGGAAACCCTGGATGCCCTGCCCGAGCTTCGACGCCGAACTATAGCCCAGGAGACCCTGGACATATACGGCCCCTTGGCCCACCGCCTTGGCATCTGGGACATCAAGTGGCGCCTGGAGGATTTGGCTTTCCGCCACCTGGAGAATGACCTGTACCACAAGATCTCCAAGATGCTGGCCGCCCGCCGGCAAGAGAGGGAGACCTACATCGACAACGTGGTGGATGTGCTCCGGGAGCAACTGGAGCTATCCAACCTGGAGGCCCAGGTGGTCGGGCGCCCCAAGCACATTTACAGCATCTACAAGAAGATGCTGAAGTACCAGGCGCAGGGGATGGAACTCAGCCAGATACATGACCTGTATGCTGTTCGGGTCTTGGTGAGATCCAAGGCCGACTGCTACAACGCCCTGGGGCTGGTGCACGACCTGTGGAACCCCATGCCAGGACAGTTCGACGACTACATCGGCAGCCCAAAGGACAACCGCTACCGGTCCCTCCACACAACGGTCATGTGCGAGGGAGGCAATCCCCTGGAGGTGCAGATACGCACCTACGAGATGCACCAGGTGGCCGAATACGGGGTGGCCGCCCACTGGAGGTACAAGGAGGGCAGATCGGGGGATGTCCAGTTCGAAGACAAGATGACCTGGCTCCGACAGCTCCTGGACTGGCAGCGGGAGGTGACCGGCACCGAGGAGTTCCTGGAATCGGTCAAGACCGACCTGTTCAAGGACCAGGTGTTCGTCTATACACCCAAGGGCGACATAGTGGAGCTCCCATCGGGGTCCACCCCCCTGGACTTCGCATACAAGATACATACCGAGCTGGGCCACCGCTGCATCGGCGGCAAGGTCAACGGACGACTGGTGTCCCTGGACCGGCAGCTCCAAAACGGGGACACCATCGAGATACTGACGACCAAGGTTGCCCGTGGGCCCAGCCTGGACTGGCTCAACCCCAACCTGGGGTACCTGCGATCCGCCAGCGCCAAGGAGAAGGTGCGTCAGTGGTTCCGGAGGCAGGAGAAGAGCGCCAACATCCAGCGAGGCGGAGACCTACTGCGGAAGGAGCTGAAGCGCCTGAACGTCACCATAGATGAGGATGAGGTCGCCAGGACATTCCGCTACGATTCCACCGAGGACTTCCTGGCCGCCCTGGGATCTGGGAACATATCGGAGGTGCAGCTTGTTGCCCGCCTCACATCCCAGCAGGAAAAGACTACCAAGAAGGTGCAGTCCAACCTGCCCATATCCAGCCCCACCACGGGCGTGCAGGTCCTAGGTGTGGGAGACCTGCTCATACGCATGGGTAGGTGCTGCAACCCCCTGCCCGGCGAGGAGATCATAGGATACGTCACCCGCACCCAGGGGGTGACGGTGCACAAGACGGGCTGCTCCAACCTTCGAAACGAGGATGAGCCCGAGAGGCTGGTGAGCGTGGACTGGGGGGAGGCCCGTTCCCTCTATCCCGTCAGGGTCAATATCCAGGCGTGGGACCGGGTAGGCCTCCTCAAGGACATCACGACCCTGGTCTCCGACGACAAAGTGAACATAGCATCGGTGGTGACGACGGAGAACCCCGACGGCACAGCGACCATCTCCCTCACCCTGTACACCACTGGAGTCGATCAGCTCTCCCGCTTGTTCAACAAGCTCGAGAGTGTGCGGGGCGTCATCAGCGCAACTCGCAGCACAACGGATGCTCCCACCCCTTCACCTCGCTAGCGAAATGGTCTATAATGCCCCCAGTTAGCTCTGACTGCCGAGGAGGATGCCTTGCCCAGCGCCAGGTCAGCCCGCTCCGCCGAGCGGCGTAGATTGAGGAACCGCCACGTTCGCTCCACAACCCGTACCCTCATGGGCAAGGCGCTGGATGCTGTCTGGGATGGCGAAGCTGAAACCGCCGGACCGGCAGTGGCTCAAGCCATAAGGGCCCTGGACAAGGCCGTTACCAAGGGCATTCTCCATAAGAATAACGCCGCTCGCAAGAAGTCCCGGCTCATGGGCAAGCTCCATGGGCTCCAAGCTCCCGGTACCTCCTAAGCGCAACCCCTCCTCCGGTCTCCTTATCCTTCGGCCCCCTTGTGATTAGTCAACGGCGTGTTGACATGCCATGGCTCCTTTGCTAGTCTCCGTCCAGAACACATGTTTTGAGGCGCGCTATGATCATGCCACGCAGAAAGAAGCCCTCCCCCAGGCAGGAGCGAATCCTGCAGTTCATCAGGGAGTTCATCGAGGAGAACGACCTGCCGCCCACGGTGCGGGACATTCAGACTGCGTGCTCCATCAGCTCCACCTCTGTGGTGGACTACAACCTGAGGCTCCTGCAGAAGGAGGGCTTCATCCGGCGCCGCCCTGATGTTGCCCGGGGCATCGAGCTGGTTGGGATGGCCCGAGGCCACACCTCGAGCTTGCCCCGCATTCCTGTGCTGGCCTACATCGCAGCCGGCGAGCCAGCCCTGGCCCTGGATGCAGAGGGATGGTCTTCCGGGGAGCCCATGGAGACTATCGAGATTACGCCCGACATGGTGGCCGGCAGGAGGGACCTTTATGCTCTAAGGGTCCGGGGCACATCCATGATCGATGCCCTGGTTGCCGATGGGGATATCGTCCTGATCGAACCCGCCCGACAAGCCAACAACGGGGCCATGGTAGTGGCCAGGCTCAAGGAAGAGAACGAAACCACCCTGAAGTACATGTACTGGGAAGGGGATATGGTCAGGCTCCAACCTGCCAACGAACAGATGGAGCCCATTTACTCCCACTCGGGCAACGTGGAAGTGCAAGGCAGGGTGGTGGGTGTAATCCGCCTCATGCGCTAGGTTTCCCAGGGGCTAACAGGCGGGTGAAAACGGGCCCTTCCACAGCCCGGAGGGCATGCCCCTAACAGGTTCCCAGACGGCCGGTCTCAACGTTGACAGCCTACAGGCAAGGAATTACAATCCGCCCAAGCTAGGGCGGTGACGGAAGGTGGGCGGGGAGCTATCCCGGCGGACCACCGCAAGTAGGAGGAATCAAGTGAGCAACTGGCCGACCGTTAACTACAAGGAAGAAGGGATGCGGGAGGGGATGCAGATTGAGGATGCCAACATCCCCGTCGAAGACAAGGTTAGACTACTGGATGCGCTCTCCGAGACGGGGCTGAAGCATATCGTAGTAGGCTCCTTCGTAAGCCCCAAGTGGACCCCCCAGATGGCACGTATCGACGAGATCGTGACCAAGTTCCACCCCAAGGAGGGCGTAAAGTACACCGCCCTGGCGTTGAATGCCCGGGGCATCGAGCGAGCCAAGGAGTATTCACCTCCCCTGACCATAGAGCGGGACCCTTACCCCAGACTGCAATGTCACATGTGTGACGTCTTCGTTCGCAGGAACACCAACCGCTCCCAGATGCAGGAGATGGAGCGCTGGCCCCAGATCGTGGCCCAGGCCCAGGAGCGCAATGTGGAGGCGGGCGGCATCGGCACCAACGCCAGCTGGGGTTCCAACTTCCTGGGGGACTTCCCCGTTGATGCTCTCATGACCATGCTGGAGAAACAGCACCAGCTTTGGGATGAGGCAAACATCAAAGTCGAAAGCGTCAGCATGGGCGACCCGATGAGCTGGTGCCGGCCCGACAAGGTTGAGGAGAGCATCGTCCGCGTGAAGGAGCGGTGGCCTGAGATCAAGCACTTCCGGATGCACTTCCACAATGGGCGCAACATGGCCCTTCCATCGGCGTACGCTGCCCTGCGGGTACTGGAGAAGGAAGACACCCTGGATATCGATGGAAGCATCGGCGGCTTCGGTGGATGCCCCTACTGCGGCACAGGGCGGGCCACAGGCCAAGCGCCCAGCGAAGATATCCTCCACATGATGGATGATATGGGCATCGATACGGGCGTAGATATCGACAAGCTGATCGACTGCGTCTGGATGTGCGAAGAGATCGTGGGACGCCCCCTGTTCGGGCATGTGTCCAAGGCGGGCCCCAGGCCCACCTACGATAAGCTGTACGACATGAACGCTCCCTTCATCGAGACCATGGAGCAGGCCAAGCACTTCAAGCT
The DNA here is from genome assembly GCA_021296025.1 of Dehalococcoidia bacterium. GTDB lineage: Bacteria > Chloroflexota > Dehalococcoidia > Lucifugimonadales > JAGWBF01 > JAGWBF01. Next base: position 7,880 of record JAGWBF010000031.1, read on the forward strand.
CGGCCCCCAGGCGTATGAAGGTGGGATCTATCCCTACCAGGAGCCGGTGAACAGCCCCTACCGGGACCGTTTGGACCAGGGTAAGCCTGCCTTCGATGATGCCGACGGCGAATGGCCCTGGAAGCAGGACTGGTTTCCCGTAAAGGACTAGCCAAAACCGCCAAGACTACAAGTCAGGAACTTGCGCAGGGCGAGGTTGGATTACACCTCGCCCTGCGCTTTTTTCTGCGATAGTGCGTATTCGTGCACTTGACAATGGCTAATAAATAGGCCTAAGATGATGCCGGAAGGCTCCCTACCACCCCGTCCGCCCTCCATGCTTCCCCTTACGTTTCCGCAAGTTGGTGCAGCATTTCCCCTATGCAAGAACGCAGCTACTAGCACATGGGTGCTAAGTACATCTTTGTGACCGGTGGGGTCGTCAGCTCGGTGGGGAAAGGCATCAGTGTCGCTTCCATCGGGCGAATACTCAAGAGCCGCAACGTTTCCATCTCCGTAATGAAGCTGGACCCTTATCTCAACCTGGACCCCGGCACCATGTCGCCATATCAGCACGGCGAGGTGTTTGTGACCCGGGACGGGGGAGAAACGGACATGGACCTGGGGCACTACGAACGTTTCACCGACCAGGAGCTGACCAGGTCCTCCAACCTTACAGCCGGCCAGGTGTACGTGTCCCTACTGGGCAAGGAGCGTCGGGGGGACTTCCTGGGCGGGACCATTCAGGCGGTGCCCCACGTCACCAACGAGATCAAGTCCAGGATTACCGATCTGGCCGACGAGTCCAAGGCCGAGGTGGTGGTCGTGGAGGTCGGCGGCACCGTGGGGGACATCGAAGGCCTTCCCTTCCTGGAAACCATACGCCAGATGCGCAACGAGGTGGGCAGGGACAACGTCTTTTACATCCACTGCACCCTGCTGCCTCACATGTCGGCGACGGGTGAGCTGAAGACAAAGCCAACCCAGCACAGCGTAAAGGAGCTCCGGAGTCTTGGCATCCAGCCCGACGCCATAATCTGCCGGAGCGACCACGAGATCCCTCCGGGCATCAAGGACAAGATCTCCCTCTTCTGCGATGTGCCCAAGGAAGCCGTCATACCCCTCCCTACGGTCCCCCGCGTGTACGAGGTGCCCCTGATCCTGGAAGAGCATGGGCTGGGAGACCTGCTGGCCAGCTCGTTGGACTTGGGCGGGGGCAACAAGGACCTGACCGATTGGGCGAATATGGTCGATCAGATGAAACAGCCCAGGGATAGGGTGCGCATCGCCCTGGTGGGCAAGTACGTGGAGTTTCCCGACTCCTACATATCCGTCAATGAAGCTTTGAAGCACGCAGGCCTGTACCATGACCGCGAGATAGAGATGGAGTGGGTACACTCCGAGGCGGTCGAAAAGGAAGGCCCCGACAACCTTCTGAAACATGCCAGCGGCATCGTGGTGCCGGGAGGGTTCGGGGTGCGCGGCGTGGAGGGCATGGTCCAGACAGCCAGGTATGCCCGAGAGAACGGCGTCCCCTACCTTGGCCTGTGCCTGGGACTCCAGGTGATGGTGGTCGAATACGCTCGCAACGTCCTCGGCATTGCCGATGCCAACTCCTCGGAGGTTGATGCCACCACCCCCAACCCGGTCATCGACATCCTCCCAGAGCAGCGGTCCGTCACCGACAAGGGCGGCACCATGCGCCTGGGAGAGTACCCATGCCGGGCCATGGAAGGCTCCATCACCCGCCGAGCATACGGCGTGGAAATGTTCAACGAACGACACAGGCATAGATTCGAAGTCAACAACGCCTACAGGGAGTCCCTGGAGAACCACGGACTCATGGCTGGTGGAGTATCCCCCGACGGCAAGCTGGTGGAGATTGTGGAAACTGCCAACCATCCCTTCATGGTTGGCGTCCAGTTTCACCCCGAGTTCCTTTCCCGCCCCGACCGTCCCCATCCCCTCTTCCGAGAATTCATCGACGCTGCCAAGGCCACCTTCCGGGAGGGTTCCCAGGTGCCCCTCCGACTGAACGGGGAATCGTCAAGCTGATAGATAGCGTGTAGTTTTTGCTGATAGCTCCTATAGCCCCACCCCTCAACACCGTGCAGTACCCGGAGGCATCTGCCCAATCGGCCGCAGCTTCTACGGGTTCCACCAAGGAGGAAGTTCGATGAAGATATTCCTAGACACCGCCAACATAGATGAGATACGCCAGGGCGCACGCCTGGGAGCGGTGCATGGCGTGACCACCAACCCTTCCCTTGCCGCCAAGGAAGGCATAGGGGCCGCGAGTGCTTACAAGGCCGCCGTGCAGGAGATCGCCGACATCATCGACGGGCCCATTTCCGTCGAGGTCGTCAGCACCGATGTAGAAGGGATGATCAGCGAGGGCAGGGACATAGCGGAGTGGATTCCCAACCCTTGGGTGAAGTTGCCCAGCACGACAGAGGGACTGGAAGCGATGGCAACTCTCACCAGGGACAACATCAAGGTGAACCAGACCCTCTGCTTCTCGGTCAACCAAGCCCTGCTGGGCGCCCACTGCGGCGCCACCGCCGTCAGTCCCTTCGTGGGACGCCTGGATGACATCGGCCACGATGGGATGCAGCTGGTCAGGGACATCGTTGAAATCTTCCGCCAGTACAACCTGAAGACCGAGGTGTTGGCAGCCAGTCTCCGCCATCCTCTCCACTGCATTCAGGCTGCCAAGGTCGGCGCCGATATAGCCACCATGCCCTTCTCCGTCTTTGGCCAGATGCTGAAGCACCCTCTGACCGACGCCGGGCAGGCCCGATTCCTACAGGACTGGAACAAAGCTTCGAAATGATCAGTTCGGACGTTCTTCAAGAGTCACGAACTCCTACCGCTAAAGGCGCTGGAACCCCCCAAAACACTCCACTGAGAGGTGACCCCTGTGACAACAGAGCAAGCAGTTGATATTGGTGAACTGGAGCGCAAGAGCAAGGATGAGCTCCTTGTAGTTGCAAAAGACCTGGGGATGGAAGACAGCGCTCCCCTCACCAACCTTAGAAGAGAGGATGTGCTAGGCCGCATCTTCCAGATGTGCTCGGAGCAACGGGGGCTTATGGCCACCGGGGTCCTGGATGTGATGCACGAAGGCTACGGATTCCTTCGTCAGCAGGGACTCCGGCAAGCCGCGGGAGATGTGTACGTTTCCCAGTCCCAGATTAGGCGTTTCGGACTGCGCACCGGCGACACCCTGGCCGGCCAGGTCAGGCCGCCGAAGGAGGGTGAACGCTACTTCGGACTGGTGCGGGTTGAACAGGTCAACGGCCTGGAGCCCGAGGATCTGCGATCCCGTCGCTCCTTTGAGCACCTCACCCCCGTATTCCCGGACAAACAGATCGTGCTGGAACTGGAAGCGGAACCCAACAACCTGACCAACCGGATGGTGGACATGTTCGCCCCCATCGGGCTGGGCCAGCGGGGGCTTATCGTGTCCCCGCCCAAGGCCGGAAAGACCACGGTGCTGAAGAACATCGCCCGGGGAGTATCGGCCAACTGCCCGGAAGCCGACATCATGGTGGTTCTCATCGGGGAAAGGCCTGAAGAGGTCACCGACATGCGACGCTCGGTCAAGGGAGAGGTCTTCGCGTCCACCTTCGACGAGTCGGTGGACGACCAGTGCCGGATCGGTGAGCTGGCCCTGGAGCGGGCCAAGCGCTTGGTGGAGAGCAAACGCGATGTGGTGATACTGCTGGACAGCATCACTCGCTTCACCCGGGCCTACAACCTGTCGGCCCCCACCAGCGGGCGCACCCTATCCGGTGGCATAGACCCCATGGCCCTGTATCCACCCAAGCAGTTCTTTGGCGCAGCCCGCAACGTGGAAGAGGGAGGCAGCCTGACCATCATCGCCAACTGCCTAGTGGACACGGGCAGCCGCATGGATGAGGTCATCTACGAAGAGTTCAAGGGCACCGGGAACATGGAGCTGCACTTGGACCGCCGGCTGGCGGAGAAGCGCTTCTTCCCGGCCATAGACATACAGCGCAGCGGAACAAGGCGGGAGGAGCTGTTCTTCGATGAGGCCACCCTTAAACAGGTCTATCTGCTGAGGCGGATGGTTGCCCTGCTGGCAACGGACTCGACCAACGCTGCCGACGCCACCGAGCGCATCCTGGAACGCCTGGGGCGCGCCAAGAACAACGCCGAGTTCCTGGTCAACCTGTCCAAGGAAGCGTATTCCTAACGCTTCTCCGGTTCCATAGGCATCGGCCCGTTGTATTCTTCAGGTCGATTCGCGGTAGCTTAGCAATCGGCCCACCTGGCCCGACTCGTCCCCGGAAAGCAGTCCGGGACGCCCTCACCGACATTCTCGTTTCCGCGCAAGCGAGAACCCTCTGGACCCCCACTTCCAGGCCTGGCAGCGCTTCTTATCGACGTCGAAGACCTTTGCACAACCTTGTCCTTCCCACCTCCATCCTTCGTCGTTGCTGCGAAAGCGGGAACCCACCCGGGCTGGCCGCTCGCCCTTCGATTTCCTTCATGGCGAACGGCCAGCCGCGTAGACGGCAGGCATGTCAGTACGAGGACAGTGGGAGGAGGGACTAACCGCGGTGGGAATGGGCTGGGAAGGCTAGCCGTTGACCCGTTTGCGCCGGTTGTTCACGTAGTCCACCAGCACGTACTCCCCAAGCCTGTCGGGGGAGCTGTAGAATGCGCGACCCTGGTTGATGCGGGTTAGCTGGTCCACGAAATTCACCAGCTGGTAACTGCTCTCCAGCATGAAGGTGTTGATGACGATGCTTTCCTGGGTGCACCGGCGGGCTTCCTTCATCGTCTCCATGATGGTCTGGTAGGCGGGCGGATAGTTGAAGAAGGAGCGGTCCCCTTCCAAATGCGCCGTTGGCTCCCCATCGGTGATCAGGAGCACCTGCTTGGTACAGCCCTTCTCCCTGGACAGGAGCTTGCGGGACAGCATCAGGGCATGGTGGAGGTTTGTGCCGGGGGCCCAGGTGTTCCAAGCCACCTTGGGCAGCTCTTCCTCCTTGATCTCCCGGGCGTAGTCAGAGAACCCGATGACGTAGAGGCTGTCCCTGGGGTACTGCATGTGGATCAGGGCGTACAGGGCCATCGCCACCTTCTTGGCGGCGTAGAAGCTGTCGCAGAGGCCCATGGAGCGGCTCTGGTCCAGAAGGACCACCGTGGCGGCCCTGGTCTGGCTCTCGCTCTGATACACCTCCAGGTCCTTCTTGCTCAGCCCCACCGGCGTACCCGGGCCTGCCCGAAGGACGGCGTTCTTGACCGTAGCCTGCAGCTCCAGCTGGAAGGGATCGCCGAACTCGTAGGGCTTGGTGTCGGTGAGGTTATCTCCGGCATCTCCCCTGGACGTCAGCTCATGGTCGCCCAGCCGGTCCTTCTGGAGGCTGAGGAACACCTCCCGCAGCGCCTTCTGGCCGATGCGCCGGATCGCCCTGGGGGTGAGAGTTGGATCATCGCCCTCGGTTATGTAGCCTCCCTCCCGCAGGGCTTCAAGGAGCTCGTTGAGCTGCTCCCATGTACGGCGGGCTTCCTCTCCAAGCAGCTCGGCCAGCTTGTCCGGGTCCACGTTTTCCAGGTCTCCGGTGCGGATGGCTTCCTGGAGGGAGCGGGCCATATCGTCGCTCTCCTGCAAGTGCTTCATCAGCTCCATTGCCTGATCCATGGACAAGCTGTCGTCTCCCAGGAAGGGATACTGGCGACGGAGGTTGTCCATGGGCATCAGCTGCTCCATCCATGAAGCAAGCTGGGCCAGCTCCCGCGCCAAGCCGGGGTCCATGGCAGCGGAGAGGGCTTCCTCCATCTCCCGCCTAGCCTCGGGGGACATGCTCTCCAGCATCGACTGCATCTGGGACATCTGGTGCATCATCTGCTCAAGCAGCTCATCCAGGCTCTGCGGTGGGTTGGGCCCAAAGGCTTCCCCGAACCGGTCCATGAAGCCCTGGAAATCGGGCTGCCCACCCTGGGCCCGCTCTTGGAGCATCTGGTTCAGCTCCCGGAACATCTCCTGAAGGGCTGACATCTGCTCCGGAGACATGTTCTGGAGGTTGTTCACCATATCCTGGGATATGTTCTGGGCGGCCTGTCCCCGCAGCATATCCAGGAGCTCCTGGAACAGGCGCTGGGCCTCGGGGTCTATGAAGTCGTAGTCCAGGAGCTCTCGAATGGCCCCACCGGTGCTTTCCGGCAGGGCGTCCAGCTTCTCCAGGTTGCGCAGGGCCCGCTGCTCCAGCACCCTGTTAAGGGCTTCCATCTCAGTCTTTTCGGCCCCTTCCGCATGGCGTATCTGCTCCTGGGCTTCCTCCAAGCGCCGGTTGATGCCTTGCCGTTCCTGGGTGAGCACCTCCTCCAGGCGTTTTTCGATATCCTCGATGACCGAGTCCATGTTGTACTGTTCCAACTGCTGTTGGCGCTGCTCCCGGAGCTGCTGCATCAGATCGCGGAGCCCGGGCATCTGCTGGCCGTCCCCGTCCTGCATGCCCCGACGCATCATCTCCCGCAAGGCGCGCATAAGGTCACCGTGGGCCATCAGCTCGTTGGATAAGTGGTCCATCACCTCTTCAGCGTCAGCGCCGAAGATGTTCTGGGAGCCGTCCCACCGGGAGTAGAGGTAGGGTCTGTTTAACATCGCACTTCCGTGGGGGTGCTTGGGACAGGTTGGGGGTATAGTACTATCAGGGGAATGGTGTGGCAAGGACAGCCCCGGATCAGGTGGCCGGGGCTAGCGCCCCTTGAATGCGGGAGGTCGCTTTTCCAGGAAGGCCTTCACCGCTTCGGCATGGTCCTCGGTGCCCCTCGCCACCTGCTGCGCGGTATGGGCAAGCTCCATGCTCTCCCGGAAGCTGAGGTCCAGGGACTTGTGCACCAGGTACTTGATGAGGGACATGGAGCGGACAGGTCCCTGGGCGAGGCGGTGGGCCAGCTCGGCCGCGGCATCCATGAGCTGGCCGTCGGGAAACACCTTGCTGACAAGGCCCAGGCGGTACGCCTCCGCGCCGTCGATGCGGTCTCCAGTGTACTGGAGCAGCAGGGTGTTGCTGAGCCCTATGAGCTTGGGAAGCTGCCAGCAGCTCCCATCCCCGGGAATCAGTCCCATCTTAACGAAAGCTTCAGAGAACACAGCCTTCTCCGAAGCCAAGCGTATATCGCAGGACAGGGCAAGGCCCATCCCCACACCCACGGCATGGCCATTGACAGCGGCGATGGACGGTTTCTGGAGCTCGTAGATGCGCAGGGGTACCCGGGCGGCCAGGGCGCGATCGGTCCTCTCCCTGCTGGAGAGCTGGGCTTCCATGTCTCCCCAGGGCAGGGGGCCGGATGTGGGAGCGCTCCCCTGTTCTGAAATATCCTTGCTGAAGCCTCGCACGTTGGCGCCGGAGCAGAAGGACGGCTCGGTGCCGGTGAGCAGCAGCACCCGGCTTTCGGGGTCGTCCTCGAACCTGTCCAGGGCATCCATCAGCTCCTCGGCCATCTCCTGTCCCAGGGCATTGCGGGTATCAGGATCGTGCAGGGTGATGGTGCACACACCGTCGTGGCTATCGACCTTCAGGTAGCTGTAGGGCATGTCGCTCCTTGGTAGCTGGCAGCAGGTCCGGGGCAATGACAATTCTATCACCTGAACCTATAATCTTTAAGAACAATCTCCCTTTCTACCATGGAGGTGAACCGATGGAACAGGGAAAGGTGCTAGCCCTACAGATCAGCACCCAGAGTGGCCAACCCATGTCCCCCTTAGAGGAAGCCAACGCCATCTCCGGCGTGGGGCTGGAGGGGGACCGGCATGCCGAAAGGGGCAACCCCCGGCAGGTGCTCCTGATGGACAAGGAGACGCTGGACATGCTGGCGCTGACCACCGGCGTGATAAAGGAAAACATCACCCTGGAGGGCATCGACCTGTCTTCGGTGAAGCCGGGGAACGTGTTCTTCATAGGCGAAGATGTGACCCTGGAGGCCACCGGCCTCTGCGAACCCTGCGGTCGGATGGACATGCTGCGTCCCGGCCTGCAGGAGGCCCTACAGGAGCGTCGGGGAGTGCTGGCCATGGTGCTCAACGGAGGCACGCTGCGCGTGGGGGACAACGTCCGCCTCGAGCCGTAGGGGGAACACTAGATGCTTACCTGCTCCAGCCAGCCCTTGTCCCTCAGATGCCGAATCGCCAGTTTGATCTGACGTTCCGAGAATTGGCGCTTACGGATGTTCCAAGCATATGCGTACTTGATGACCTGGCTGTCGTCAGCGCCAGGATGCTCCGTCGCTACCCAGTGCACGGTCGACAACAGCTCAAGTCCGAAGGACGACTCAAACCCCTCAACCAGATCTGACACTCGCTCTAGTCGCTTTCGCGTCTCCGCATGTTCTTCAAGGAACTCGGTCGCGTCCTCTACAGCGCGTGGCACCAATTCCAGCTCCTTGTCAGGTGCGTCTCCGCCATCCCGATAACCAGATATGAGATGTCCCTCGATCGTTCGCAGGGCATACCGCATATTCTCGGCATATGGGCCGTAAGGAGCCTCTTGAAATTTCAATTTCAGGGGTTCGCCTGCCTTCTGCATAAAGTACATGAGTTTGTGAATCTCCAGCAGTGTCACGAACGGATCAAGTAACCCACGCAAATAGCGGTCCATCAAACTCACCAATGCCGCCCGCCAAAGGGTCATTTTGGGTACGTTTCTGGAGCGGTTGGGGCGGTCGTCCACTGGCCCACCGCCGGGATCGAACAGTAGGACAGCCAGGTCTTCTATGGGCGCCAAAGCCGTCTCTATGCGAGGGCGCACATCGTCCCAATTCAGTCCGCCGAGATTAGTGCCAAGGGGAGGAATCGCAATAGACCGTATGTTCCGTTCCCTAATCTCTACTTCAAGAGCTTGTAGCCCGGCCTCAATATCCTCCATGCGGCTCTTGCCGCGCCAATGTCGCTTGGTAGGGAAGTTGATTATGAATCTGGGATTGGTTAAGGCGCCGGTCTCATAGACGAACATCTGGCCGGGCCTAACCTCGTTCTTTTTGCATGCCTCTGAGTAGGCTTTGAAATTCCCCGGGAATCTATTCTTGAACTGTAGGGCGATGCCCCTCCCCATTACCCCCACACAATTAACGCTGTTGACTAAAGCCTCGACATCTTCCTCGAAAATGTCGCCGGTTTTGCGCTTGATCATGCCGTCCTCCCGGTGGTCAGTAGTACCAAGCCGGCTTGATCTCCACATCTGGGCGAGCCTTAACTGATGCGACCGTTTCCAATACTTTACCACGAATATAAGAGGAGCGAACGCCGACTAGAGATACCAACTCCCAAGGGAAAGAGTGTTCCATTAGAAACTCTGCCTGCTTGCCTTCTTTCAACGATGGATCAATGCCAGGACCAGACCACCAGTTGGCTTGGACAGCGTCCCAATTGACCTTATCGAGGCGAGTTAGGTCTGAATAGTCGTCGAAGTAGTAGGACCCCGCATTTGAGGACGTGAACGCCCATCGCTGGGAGTTGGAATTGGCCCAGCCCACAGCCTGACGAAGGTCTGCTTGCAGGTGAATAATCGGGCTTTGGCCACCCTTGTAATCCAGCTCAGGGTTGTTTGCTTGGTGGATCACATAGAGCATAACGGAACGGGGACAGAAGTAGAAGGGGACACAGTCACCTACTCTTAGACCTGGGCGACTGTTAAGGCCTTTCGTGAGGCGGGCTTGCTTGATGCTGTTCATGCCTATGGTGGTCCCGCCAATTTCCCGCCGGCGCGCCTCTGCGTCAGACCACAGGTGCCCGTCCTCAACTACGGAGGCCAGCCGGTCGACGTGGAGTATATGGTATATCTTCGGCTCTGTGGGTACTAACAAAGCTGACTGCCAATCCAGGCTGGCGACTCTATGCCGTCGGCGCCCTCAACCTACCACTTACTGTGAACTCTCTTGTAGATGAAGGCAAGGCCAATCGGATAACCGATAGTGATCGAATGGTGCATCCTGCACTGGAGGTTCCGGCGGAGGGGGTGGGATTCGAACCCACGAACCCCGCAAGGAGTTAGCGGTTTTCAAGACCGCCGCCATAGACCGCTCGGCCACCCCTCCATGCGTCTGAAGGAAGCCTCGAAGTCGCCGGGGGTTTTCGACCCTAGACCATTCCGTGCACTACCCGGCCAGCTACGCTGTGGAGCTGCGTCCGCTCAGCCGCGCATTGACCAGTCGGTTCAGGCTGACCCCTTCTTCCGCAGCTCGGAGAACAAGCTCCCGATGGGTCTCGGGAGGGACGCGCACCATGAACTTGCCACTATAGCTGCGTTTGGCCAACGGCTCGGGCAATGACTCCCGTATCTCCCCTAGAACTTCGCTGACTAGCTGCCGAATCCCACTGAATGCCTCATCGGGCGATGAACCATTCCAGCTAAGCGACGGGAATTCCGTACAGAGACCGATATACCTTTCATCTTCAGGAGACCAGGTAACTCGGTAGGTGTAGTAGTCAGCCATTCTCCTCCCCCAACCACACGATGACTTCGGGCACCTCCCTGGCTACGAGTGCCCCTCGCAATATAGTGTCACTAATACTACTACTCGTCAACCATTGACACCGGATTTCGCAGGAAGGCCCCCCTAGGATGTGGGAGGCGGGGCGGGCGCCGGGTTGTAGATCTCGAAGCCCAGGGTGGCGGGCACCACCCGTACCAGCTCCTCCACAGTCCAGCGGCCCTCTTTGTGGATGGTCTTCACCGGCTCAGGCTCGTTCAGCAAGGTGACCAAGCCCTCGGCAACGTGGAAGATGTGGCCGTTGACGTGCTTGGCTTGGTCCGAACCCAGCCAGACAGCAAAGGGGGCGATATCCTCCGGTTCACCCCGGATGGCCTCCACCGTGCCTCCCCCGGAGCCGATGCCCCGCTGGGCGCGCAGGTCCCGGGCTTCATCGGGCACGCTCACCGTCATTCGAGTAGCTGCGCTGGGCGAAATGGCATTGGCTGTGACACCGTACCTTCCCATGTCCCGGGCGACAACCCGGGTGAAGCCGGCGATCCCATCCTTGGCAGCGCCGTAGTTGGCCTGCCCCGAGTTCCCGTACAGCCCCGATGTGGAGCTGAAGGTAACGATGCTTCCGGACCTCTGCTGGCGGAACAGGATGCAGGCGTGCTTGACCACGGTGAAGGTGCCCTTCAGGTGGACGGCTATCACATCGTCCCACTCCTGCTCCGTCATGTTGAAGACCATGCGGTCCCGCAGGATGCCCGCCACCGTGACCACGATATCCAGCTTCCCGAAGCTGTCCACGGCCGTCTGGACGATCTTCTCTCCGCCCTCCATATTAACAACGGACTCGGTGCATGCCACGGCAGAGCCTCCGGATTCCCGTATCTCCG
>JAGWBF010000031.1:19447-30372 GCA_021296025.1 Dehalococcoidia bacterium
TCCGGTCTTCGCCGAAACGAAGGTTACGAGAACGTCCCTCTACCGGGGAGGCTGGGCGGGCGCCGGGTTGGGGATATCCCTGGTCAGATAGCCGGCTGCCAAGGGCGCCAGCTCATCCGTGGGCCAGTGGCCATCAGGATTGTATATGGACCTCTCCGGCCTGGGCTGGGACATGAGGGACACCTCTCCACCCCACACCAGGAAGGTCTGCCCGTTGATGTTGGATGCGTAGTCGCTGGCCAGGTACCCCACGAAGGGAGCGATGTCGTCGGGGTCCAGCTGTTCCAGCTCGCCCTCTTCCGACAGACCGGAGACGCCTCCCCGCGCCCTTATCTCGTTGGCGCTCTCGGGTATGGCCCCGATCATCCGGGTTGCCGCCCTGGGAGCAATGGAGTTGGCGGTGATTCCGTACCTTCCCATATCCCGGGCCACCACCTTGGTGAAGCCGGCGATGCCCGACTTGGCAGCGCCGTAATTGGCCTGCCCAGAGTTGCCCACCAAGCCCGACTGGGAGCTGAAGGTGATGATCCTCCCGGACCTCTGCTGGCGGAACAGGATGCAGGCATGCTTGACCACTGTGAAGGTGCCCTTCAGGTGGACAGCTATCACATCGTCCCACTCCTGCTCGGTCATGTTGAAGATCATGCGGTCCCGGAGGATACCGGCGCAGGTGACAACGATGTCCAGCTTGCCGAAGCTGTCGATGGCCGACTGGACTATCTTTTCGCCGCCTTCCATGGTCGCCACAGACTCGGTGCAGGCAACGGCGGTGCCCCCTTCGCTCCTGATCTCCGAGGCCACCTGTTCAGCAAAGGAGGCATCGAACCCCGACCCATCCACGTTCACGCCGGGGTCCACCACCACCACGCTGGCGCCTTCCTGGGCCATCAGCCTGGCTACGCCGCGGCCTACTCCCCGGCCAGCGCCGGTGACGATGGCAACCTTACCTTGGAGGATGTCTGCCAATGTTCTCTCCTGGAAACTCTTTGTCGAGATCTAAAAGTACCGTCGGGCCGCCCGGCGCCCGTAGTGAGATGGGCAAGGGGCCGGGCGCTCGACGCCGACCTGGGCCTGCTTACTTGGAGGGCTTTGGCTCAGGCTTGGGCTTTGCCGTTTCACATCCGCAAGTTGCGCACATATCGTCAGCCCCTTTCTGTAGATTGGCAACCCTATCTTACACCGGGGCCGCTGCCTTGGAAAGGAGCGTCCCAGTCGTCAGGGTAAAGGCTCAAAATGTATACCGGAGGCTCCGGGACGAAGACCTATCCCTTCAGGTGCTGGTCGAACCAGGCAATGGTCTTGTTCCAGGCATCCTTGGCGGCTTCGGGCCTGAAGCTGGGCCGGGCATCGCAGTGGAAGCCATGGCCGGACCCGGGGTACATGTGGAAGTCATAGGTCTTGCCCTGCTTCTTGAGCTCGGCTTCTATAGTGTCCACGTCGGCAGGTGTGGGGTTCTGGTCCTCTTCTCCGAACAGGCCCAGGACGGGGCAGTTGATGTTGGCCGTCCTCTCCAAGGGCGAGGGGCCATCTCCGCCCAGGGGAGCCAGGATGCGACCGCCGTAGAACACGGAGGCGGCCTTCAGCTCGGGAATGGTGCAGGCAGACAGGTAGCTGACGCGCCCGCCGAAGCAGAAGCCCACGATGCCAATGCGGTCAGCATCGACGAAGGGTTGGGCCCTCAGGTAATCGACGGCCGCACGGACATCGGCGATGATGCCGTCGTCGGTGCACCGGCCAAGGCGCTCCAGGGCCGTCGGGAACTCTTCGTGAAGGCCGATGGTCATGGGCCCTTCCCTATGGAACATAGCCGGCGCAAGGCCGACGTACCCCAGGGAGGGCATGCGGTCGGTGACACCCCAGATCTCCTGGATCACGATCACGGCAGGGTACTTCCCATCCTCGACGGGTTGGGTCAGGTACCCTTCCATGTTCTGGCCCTGTACATCTATGTTTACCCAACTAGGAGGCATAGCGGCTTCTCCTTTTACGATTGAAATCGAGCAGTTCCAAGGGTGATGCTACGGAGTCCATTCTATCACGATTTTCAAGCTGTCCAGGCCCCGGCAGCTTCAGAAGATGCCGCCTGGATTGCAGGACAGCGAAGGCCTGTGGAAGTCCAGAAAACCGGCTAAGAGTCGCCGACGGAGGCAGGGGCGGCGTCCTCCAGGTAGAACCCGTTCTCCCACAGCTCATCGATGATGCGAGACTCTTCCTCGGTGAGGTCGGGGGTCTCAGGGGCAGAGGCGTACTCCTGCAGGTCTTCCATGCTGGTGATGTTGGGCAGCACCGTCATGATGGTGCCTGGCCGCCTGGGCCATGGTCCGTCCCGAGTCCTCTCCCAGGAAGTACACCTCCCTGGCCTTTCGCAGGGCCTCGGTCATCCACTCGTGCTTCCGGTGGGCCCGGTGGTCAGTAGGGTCGAACTCCGGGGGTTCGGTGAACCTGCCCGTGAGCACCTCGGAGGCGTGGGGCACCCGGGAGATGAGCCCGGTGCCTTCGCCCTCTTGTGCAATGGGGAAGAAGCTTCGCGCCGGGTCCTGCTCCAGGATGCTGTAGATGATCTGGAGGGTGTGGACCTGGCGTTCCCGCATCGATGCTTCCCCCTCCTCGTACCATCCGATGTCGGGGCCCAGGGCCACGCCGTAGTGGCGTATCTTGCCCTCCCTGACCAGGGTGTCCAGCAGGTCGAACACCTCATCCTTCTCCAGCGCATCCACCCGGGGGTTGTGCAGCTGGTAAACGTCGATGTAGTCGGTCTTGAGGCGTTTCAGGCTCTGCTCGCAGGCGTAGCGGATGAAGTCGGGCTCGAAGCGCTGGGTTCGCTCCTGGTGTCCTATGCGCTCGATGCTGTCGTAGAAATCGTAGCCGAACTTGGTTGCGATGACGATGTTGTGGCGCTCATGTCTCAGGGCCTTGGCCAGTATCTCCTCGCCATACCCCTTGCCATAAGTATCCGCTGTGTCGTAGAAGTTGACTCCCAAGTCGAAGGCCGATTCCAGCAGCTTCACCGCATCATGCTCCTGGATCGTGCCCCACCAGTCGGTGGCCACGGTCCAAGCTCCGAACCCCACCTCGGAAAGCTCAAGGTCTGTCCTGGGACAGTGCCGGTATTTCATGGGTTGTTCCTCCGTTGAGCAGAGCAGGTAGCGGGATGCAGGCCTGGCTTCCGCTCCCGGCTTTCGATATCAGACCACTGGGCTGGCGGTGGTCTTCAGCGCATCCTCGATAGCCTTCACCTGGTCGGCAAAGCGGGCATCATCCAGCACCGGGGTGAGGCTGCCGATGGCCACATCTTCCTCCAGATCCACCCAGGACCTGCAACCGCCGAAATGGGGCTTGTAGGGCACGCTGGCTGGCAATTCCATGCGGTAGACCCTTAGCAGCATGGCTGTGAGGGGATGGCGGGGCTTCCAGCGCAGGCGGGAGTGGGCATAGTCGTCGGACCAGATGTGGTAAGGAGATAGGGAGCGGAGTTGCTCCTCCTCCGACAGTTCCACCGTCCGCTCCACCTGGGCCCAGCAGCCAAAAGTGATTGCGCCAGCATCATTGCCTTCGGCCAGGAGCCGGGCAAGGTTGTCCTGGTGGGCGGGCTTCAGGAGCTCTTCCTTCTGGTGCTCCAGGGTCGGGTAAAGAAGGAACTGTTCGTGCTCCACCCGGAAGTGCTTCCCAACCTCGCTAATGCCACCCTTCCGCAGAAGCAGTACCTGCTCCCCAGAACCCAGGGCTTGGACAACCACCGCCCACTCCTTGAAAGCCATCCGGCAGGTGTTGGGGAGCATATTCAGCAACCTCCTTGGACATACCCAGCTTTATGCGCAGTCGCTTCCTGAAGCTAGATGTTACCACCAAACAGGTTTGCCCCTCAAGAACGAGGGGGCTGGCGCTCCGTCTTGTCCTTACCCAAGGATATTTGAGAGGGGGTGCAAAGCTCCAACGGACCTGACCCCTGGGTGTCATCGAACATGCGGAAATCGCCCGATGCTTCCATCTGTACCAGTATCAGGCAATGGGTGTAAGCTATCCTGGTTACGTTTGACCTACGATCTAGAAAGGGTGGTTCCTGAAGATGGTTCAGTCGAAGAAGATGGTGTACAGCTTCGATGAAGGCGACATGCGCTCCCTCCTCGGCGGCAAGGGGGCCAACCTGTGCGAGATGGCCAAGCTGGGGCTCCCCGTGCCCCCGGGCTTCATCATCACCACCGAAGCCTGCCTCGACTACTACGACCTGGACCATGAACTTCCCGAGGGCCTCTGGGACCAGGTGCAGGAGAAGCTGCACGGGCTGGAGTCCACCCTGGGCAGGGAGCTGGGCTCCACCGACAATCCCCTGCTGGTCTCGGTGCGCTCCGGGGCGCGAATCTCCATGCCCGGCATGATGGACACCATCCTCAACCTGGGCGTAAGCGACGACAACGTGGCCTCCCTGGCGCGCCACATGAACGACGAGCGCCCAGCCTATGATGCCTACCGTCGCTTCCTGCAGATATTCGCCAGCATCGTCTTCGGCATGGAATCATCCTCAGCGGGCACAAGGAACGGGCGGGCAAGACCCTGGACCATGAGCTTAGCCCCGATGAGCTCCGGGCTGTCATCGCCGATTTCAAGGCCGCTGTCCGGGAGCACACCGGACGTGACGTTCCCCAGGACCCCCAGCAGCAGCTCTTCGAGGCTGTGCAGGCGGTGTTCCAGAGCTGGAACAGCCCCAGGGCCATAAGCTACCGGGACCACTACAGCATTCCCCACACCTGGGGCACCGCCGTCAACGTCATGGGCATGGTCTTCGGGAACCTGGGCAACGACAGCGGCACCGGGGTGCTCTTCACCCGGAACCCCGCCAACGGGGCGCGGGAGCTTTACGGCGAGTACCTGGTCAACGGCCAAGGCGAGGATGTGGTGGCCGGGATTCGCACCCCCGAGCCCTTCTCGGCCCTCTCGGAGCGCCATTCCGATGCCCATGCTTCCCTGTCGGGCTTTGCCGGGCACCTGGAGAACCACTACCGGGACATGCAGGACGTGGAGCGGGGGCGACTGTACCTGCTCCAGACCCGCAATGCCCAGCGCACTGTGCAGGCGGCCGTCCGCATCGCTGTGGAGATGGTGGAGGAGGGACTGATAAGCCGGCAGGAAGCGGTGAATAAGGTGGTGCCCGAGGAGATGACCCAGCTCTTTGTGCCCCGCTTCGACGAGGAGGCAAGGGCGCAGGCCGTCGGCGGGAACGCCTACATGGCCCAGGGTTTCGGCGCATCGCCGGGGGCGGCCACGGGAAAGGCCTACTTCGATGCCACCCGGGCCGCCGAGGCCGCGGCCCAGGGTGTATCCGTGATTCTCATCCGACCTGAAACCAAACCCGACGATATACACGGCATCCTGGCGGCCAAGGGTGTGCTCACGAGCCGTGGCGGGGTGACCAGCCACGCGGCTGTGGTCACGCGAGGTCTGGGAGTGCCCTGCGTGGTCGGCTGCGAGGCCCTGCAGGTGGATGTCCAGTCCAGGTCCTGCTCCGCCTCGGGTCACACCATCAAAGAAGGGGAGGACATCAGCATCGATGCCACATCTGGCGAGGTGCTGGCGGGCGCCATACCCACCTTCCAGCCCCAGCTGGATGAGGTCCACGAAGCCCAGGTGCTCCTGGGCTGGGCCGACGAGTACCGCAGGCTGGGAGTGTTCGCCAACGCCGATACGCCCACCGACGCCCAGCGGGCCGTCTCCATGGGGGCCGAGGGGATCGGCCTGTGCCGCACTGAGCACATGTTCCTGGGCCCGGAGCGGGTGGAGGTCGTTCAGCGGATGCTGGTCAATGCTCAGGAGGCCGAGAGGTGGGCCAAGGAGCACCCAGAAGAAGCTTCCAGGCGCGCCCCACTGCCCAGCCAACCACACGGTGTCCAGACGTTCTACGGGGCACTGGACCATCTGAAGGGCCTGCAGATTGAAGACTTCACAGGCATCCTCCGGGCCATGGGCAACCACCCGGTGATCATCCGTCTGCTGGATGCTCCTCTGCACGAGTTCCTGCCCCGCTACGAGGATCTGGTGCGCAGTATAGTCACCTTGGAAGCCCAGGGCGCGCCCGATGGGGAGATCGAACCCCACCGTCAGCAGCTCCAGATCGTGGAGTCCCTCCGGGAAGCCAACCCCATGCTGGGGCACAGGGGATGTCGCCTGGGCCTGACCTTCCCTGCCATCTACGAAATGCAGGTAGAGGCCATCATCACCGCCAGCGCCAATCTTATTCAGGAAGGGATCATGGTGCATCCGGAGATCATGATCCCCCTCATAGCCCACGTTAACGAGCTGAAGCAGCTCCAGGTCAACCTGACCGGCGTGGCGGAGTCGGTCCAGGCTGCCATGGCTACCGAGGTCGATTACAAGTACGGCACCATGGTCGAAGTGCCCAGAGCCTGCATGACCGCCGATGATGTGGCCCAGGTGGCCGAGTTCTTCAGCTTCGGCACCAACGACCTCACCCAGATGACCTACGGCTTCAGTAGGGACGATGCCGAGGGCAAGTTCCTCAACCAGTACATCCAGGATGAGACCCTGCCATCCAACCCCTTTATGACCATCGATCCCGAGGGCGTAGGAGGGCTGATCCGCATCGGGGTGCAGAAGGGGCGGAGCGTGCGGCCGGACCTGGAGGTGGGCATATGCGGCGAGCACGGGGGCGACCCTGCCAGCGTCGCCTTCTGCCACCGGGAGGGCCTGGACTACGTCAGCTGCTCACCCTTCCGGGTGCCCATCGCCCGCCTTGCCGCAGCACAGGCTGCCCTAGAAGGCACTGCCGGCGGCGACACGCGCTAGCGGACCGGCCTTTGGTGGATTTGGACAAGAAACCCAGGAGGTGGACTTGTGTCCCTGAACATCGGAGATAAGGCGCCGGAATTCGTGCTCCCCGCCTCTACGGGAGAGGATATCTCCTTGAAAGATCAGGCTGGCAAGAAGGTCGTGCTCTACTTCTATCCCAAGGACGACACCCCCGGCTGCACCAAGGAGGCGTGCGGGTTCCGTGACGCGTCCGATGAATTGCAGGCCTTGGGGGCTGTGGTGCTGGGCGTAAGCGCGGACAGCGTAAAGTCCCACGAGAAGTTCGTGGGCAAGTACGAGCTGAACTTCCCCCTGCTGGCCGACACCGAAAAGGTGGTCGCCAACTCCTATGGAGCGTGGGGCGAGAAGCAGCGGTACGGGCGCACCTACATGGGCATGAACCGGATGACGTACCTGATCGACGAATCGGGGAACATTGAGCGCATCTGGCCCGCCGTCAAGGCCGACGGCCACGCCACCGAGGTGGTGGCGGCAATTAAGGGGGCCTAGACCTCAATTCGGTCCCTCCCCTGAAGGGTAATTTGTCTCGCTCATCCTAACCTTCTCCCCTGGGGAGAGCCTGACCCCGACCTGACTTTTCTGGATTGCGGCCTCCGCCGCAATGACGGCGCGGTCTTTGGGCACGCCCCGCCTTCCTAAAGCCCTGACCTTCGTTGGGCCTCGCCTTCGTCATTGCGGGACAGAGTCAGTCCCGTATTCGATGCGGCGCCACCACTCATCAGGAATATCGTCATTGCGGCGGTGAGCCCGCCCCGTATTCGATGCGGCGCCACCACTCATCAGGCATTTCGTCATTGCGGCCTACGCCGCAATGACGATAAAGAGGCTGTTGGAACAGGCTAGCTCGCTATCTCTTTCTCCAGCCGGTCGATGTCCGATTCGTCTAGGCTGAAGTACTTGGCGTCGGGGTGGGAGACCACCAGGGCTGACACAGAGCCTTCGGGGTCCATCATGTAGCCTTCCGTCAGCTCCACGCCGATGCTACCCGCCACATCCAGCAGCCTGAAAAGCTGTTCCTGGTCCTCCAGCCTGGGGCACGCAGGGTAGCCGAAGGAGAACCGGCGCCCCCGGTACTGGGCGCGGAACAGTTGTGGATAGGTGATGTCCGAGGGGTCAGCAAATCCCCACATCTGACGAATCTGCTGGTGTAGCACCTCGGCGAAGGCCTCAGCCCCTTCCAATGCAAGGGCAGCCAGGATGTGGGACTCCAGGTAGCGTCCCTCATCCTTCCAGGTGTCGGCCAGCACCCGCACCCCTGGCCCGATGGTGGTGGTAAACATGGCCACGTAGTCCAACCGGCCCGAATTCACCGGCGCAACGTAGTCGGCGATGCACAGCCCCTCACCACCGCCCTGCCGTCCGAAGTGGAACCTCTCCAGCACCGTCTCGCCGTCGGGGGCGTAGATGAGCAGGTCCTGGCCGTCGGACCGGGCAGGGAAGAACTTGAAGACAGCGTCGGCCCGGATGTTGTCGCTGGCCAGCATCCGGTCTTCCACCCGTCGCACCGACTCCCGCAGGTCCAGGGCGGCCTTTTCTTCCTCGGCCAGGGCTTCGGCGAACCGTCCCTTGTAGCCAAGGTGCCGGACATAGAGCATCTGCGGGTTGATGTAGGGGAATATCTCGGACAGGTCCCGGTCCCTGATCACGTGCAGCCTCAGGTCCGGCGGGACTGCAACGGGATGGTCATGGGACACCTGGACGGGTGAGGCCTGCCGGGCAGCCGGGACCTGCCCAGCATCCATCGCTGCGCTCCTGGCCTCCAGGAGCTCCTCCGTTTCCCTGCGCAGGGAGGCGGAGAGGGCTTCCCGCTCATCGGCCTCCAGAATGGTGTTAGCAAGGGCCAAGCCCGCCATGGCATCCTGGGCATAGGTCACAAGCCCGTCGTACTCGGGGGCTATGCGCATGCGGGTGAACCTGTTGCTCAGGGCTGCGCCCCCCACCATGACGGGGCAGGCGACACCGGCCCCACGAAAGTCCTGGACCGTCTCGACCATCATCTGGGCAGACTTCACCAGCAGTCCCGACAGACCGATGATGTCCGGATTGTGCTCCTGGAAAGCTGCGATCAGGTCCTGGGGCGGCACCTTGATTCCCAGGTTGACCACCTGGTAGCCATTGTTGGACAGGATGATCTCAACCAGATTCTTGCCGATGTCGTGGACATCCCCCTTTACCGTTGCCAGCACCACCTTGCCCTTGGCTGCATCATCCACCCGATCCATGTGGGGTTCCAGGTGGGCAACGGCGGATTTCATGGCTTGGGCTGACTGGAGCACCTCGGCAACGATGAGCTGGTTGGCGTTGAACTGCCTCCCCACCTCATCCATTCCCGCCATAAGGGGGCCGTTGATGATCTCCAGGGGCGACCTGGTGGTCAGGGCCTCGTCCAAATCCTCGGCCAGACCCTCCCTGATTCCGTCTATGATGGCGTGGGCCAGGCGTTCGTCCAGGGGCAGGCTCTGCCTCTCCTCGGTGGTGGACTTCACAGCCCGGTCCCGGAAGTGGGCCGCAAAGGCGGCCACCGGATCTTCGCCTCGGAACCAGATCAAATCCTCGGCGAGGGTCCTCTCTTCTTCAGGGATGGACGTGAAGCGCTGCATCAGCTCCGAGTTGACGATGGCCATGTCCAGCCCCGCCTGGACGCAGTAGTAAAGAAAGACCGAGTTGAGCACCTCCCGCCCCGCTTGGGGCAGCCCAAAGGAAACGTTGGAGACACCCAGGACTGTCTTGCATTCCGGCAGGGCTTCCCTGATCAGGCGCACTCCCTCGATAGTTTCGGCCGCCGAACCTATGTAGTTCTCATCACCCGTTCCACAGGGAAAGACCAGGGGGTCGAAGATGATGTCCTCGGACCGGACTCCGTAATTCTCCGTCAGGAGCTTGTGGGACCGGAGGGCTATCTCCAGCTTTCGCTCCCTGGTGATGGCCTGGGCTTGCTCCTTATCATCGTCGATGCAGCCCACCACGAGGGCGGCGCCGTAACGCCGGGCCATGGGCACCACCCTGCGGAAGCGGTCTTCACCATCCTCCAGGTTTATGGAGTTGATGACCGACTTGCCCTGCAGACGCTTCAGCGCCGCTTCGATAACGTTGGCGTCAGTGGAGTCGATCATTATGGGTACTTTGACCTTCTTGGTCAGCACATCCAGGAACTCCAGGACATCGGACGTCTCGTCCCTGTCGGGGTCCTGGAGACACACATCCAGGAGATGGGCGCCTCCCCTCACCTGGCGGCGTCCCACCTCACCAGCCTCATCGATGGCGCCTTCAGCAATCAGGCGGCGGAACCTCCGGCTGCCCAGGACGTTGGTGCGCTCGCCTACGATGACGGGGCGGGTGTCCTCGTCAACCACAAGGGCCTCAATGCCCGAGATACGGGTCTCCCGGGGATTGGGCAGGCTCCTGGGTGCCTTTCCTGCGGCTGTTTGGGTCAGCAGGCGGATGTGGTTGGGCACCGTGCCGCAGCACCCACCCACCAGGTTCACCCAGCCTTGCTCGATGAACCGGCCGATGGTCTCGGCCATCTTTTCCGCCGTCTCGTTGTAGCGGCCATCCTCGTCTGGAAGTCCGGCGTTGGGCACGCAGGCGACGGGGAACCTGGACAGCTGGGCCAGGGTGCGGATGTGATCGGTCATGAAGTCAGGACCGGTTGCGCAGTTGAAGCCTATCCAAAGCAGGTCCCGGTGGGCGAGCGACGTGTAGAAAGCCTCGGCATCCTGGCCAGCCAGCAGTGTGCCCATGGCTTCGACGGTACCCTGCACGGCGATGGGGACATCCAGTCCAAGCTCCGCCAGAGCCCGGTCGATGCCATCCAGGCCAGCCTTGATGTTCATGGTGTCCTGGCAGGTCTCCAGCAGCAGGACATCCACGCCTCCCTCGGCCAGGCCCAGGGCCTGCTCATAGTAAGCGTCAACCAACTCGTCGAAGGTAACGCCCCCCGTAACCGAGATGGTCTTGGTGGTCGGCCCCATGGAGCCGGCCACATAGCGCGGTTTGTCCGGGCTGGAGGCCTCTTCGCACAACAGGCGTGCCAGTTCTGCGGCTTCCCGGTTGATGCGCCGGGCTTCATGGGCCAGGTCGTACTCGGCCAGGACCACAGACGT
>JAGWBF010000031.1:30494-33857 GCA_021296025.1 Dehalococcoidia bacterium
GCCTGGTTCTGGATGGAAGTGCCCATTGCCCCATCCAGCACGAGGATGCGCTGCTTAATAGAGTCGGCTAGGGAGGGTCTGACAGGTTGGTCCACGACGGTAGTTCCTTTGGAAGCAGCATGGCCCGGAAGGGGCCATGTGTGCAGGGGTAGCATTTGTTCAGAGATATGCCATTATAGCATAGGCTTCTCCAGGCCCCACGCTCCGGCTCCTTGCCGTCGAAAGATGGTGGAACCGGTCTGCAGGGCCTGTCTGAGTAAAGGCCAGTCGTGTTATCTAATACGAGGAGAAAATCCTGCCTCCGGAGGGCCACGGCTGTCTATTCGTTCTCAAATAAGCGCGTGGGTGGTGCGCATAGGGTTCCTGGCTCTCATTCCCCTATTGTTCGCGCTCCTTGTCCTTCCCTGGCCCAAGGTTCCCCGCTCCTTCGTCAAAACCCTGCTGTTCGTCATCCAGGTGCTGCCTCTGCCAGCTAAGCCCCTCCAATGGCTCACCCGATCGCCGGTGCGGGAACAGGTGACTTACACCCTCCCCTTGGGGGAGGGTTCGGGCGACCTTTACCGTCCCGCCGGCGGCAGAAAGCGGGCCGGGATCCTGGTGTTTCTGGGGATAATCCCCGTACCTCAGGATGATCCCCGGGTGGTGAACCTGGGCACTGCGCTGGCCCGCCTGGGGTTCATCGCCCTGTTTCCATGGTCCAGGGCGATGATGGACAAGCGCATCACCCCCGAAGAGCCGGGCAACATGGTCCAGGCCTTCAACCGGCTGGCGGACACGGAGGGGGTGGACGCCGACCGCCTTGGCATGGTCGGGTTCTGCGTGGGGGGATCGATTCTGGCCATAGCCGCCTCGGACCCCCGGATAAACGACAGGGTTTCCTTCCTCAGCGCCTTCGGCGCCTATCACGACATAGGCGATGTTATGGCGCAGATAGCGAGCCACACCAGCATCTTCCACGACGACCAGGACCCCTGGGAAGCCAATCATCTCTCCAAAGAGGTGATGGCCTGCCAAGCAGTTGAGGCCCTGGAAGCCGACCATGACCGGCAGACGCTTACCTCGCTGTTCCTAGAGGCTGACCCAGGCTCGACAGACGTCCCTGAAGGGTTGTCCCCCGACGGCGACATCGTCTTCACCCTTTTGCGCTCCATGACTGCTGCGGGGCCCGAGCACCACCTCAGCATCGAGGCTGCCCAGGACCTGGTGGCTCGGTTCTCCCCTTCCTACCGTGCCCGCCTGGACAGCATTTCCCCAGTCTCCGCCATAGGCAATCTGAAGGCCCGGGTCTTGATAGCCCACGACCTAGAGGATAACCTCGTCCCAGTGGAGGAGTCGCGGCGGCTTGCGGAAGCCCTGGCGTCCGGGGGCAACGCCACCCTCACTGAGTTTTCCTTGTTCAGCCACGTGACGCCGGACAAGAAGGTGGACAAGCTCACATTTCTGAAGGAGTCAACCAAGCTGTTCCGGTACGCCTACAGCATCGTAAGGTTGGCAGGCTGAAGGCCCATGGGCACTCATGTGCTAAAATTGGAACAAAGCGGATGCCAAGAGGACAACGATGGCCAAGAACTACTGGATGATAGTAACTACTCCAGAGAACTATCGAATAACAAAAGACCTGGGCTTCACAGCCCAGCCCTTGAAAGGGCAGCACCCCCGGAAGGTGCAGCGGGTTGAGCCGGGCGACCGGATGCTGTTTTACGTAGGCACATCCAGGCGCTTCGCAGCCACCGCCACCGTTGCGTCCAAGTACTATGAGGATACAACGCCCACATGGCACAAGGATGGCGCCACCGACTGGAAATACAGGGTGGGCATAAAGCCCGGCCTGGTCCTTGATGATGACCGGGAGATAGATGCCCTGCAGCTGGCGCCGAGGCTGGAGTACGTCCGTAGATGGGCGCCCGAAGACTGGTACATAGCCTTTGCCCAGAGCGACCTGCACCTGCTGCCCAAGCGGGACTTCCTGCTGGTGGAAGAAGAGATGCGGAAGCTGAAGGCCCGGGCTTCCCGCAGGAGGCAGCGCCCCGTCCGCTCCCCCGAGCCCACAGCATCATCAAGCTAGAGAAGCTATCCGGTCAACACCCTACGGTAACGGGGATTCCTCCCGTGCGGCATCAAGGCTGGCAGCTATCTCATCTCGTACGTGAGCGTCAACCTCTATGCAAGCCGCCTCTTCTAATGCCAGGATTGCCTTCTCACCGCCGATCTGCCCAAGGGCCCAGGCAGCATGACCTCGGACCAGGGCGTCCCCCTGCTTCAAGGCCTTAGCCAAGGGAGCAACCGACCCAGGGTCGCCCGCGTTCCCCAAGGCAACGCACACGTTGCGCTGAAGCCCGGCCTTTGTAGCCCTCTTTATGGGACTGCTGCGGAACCTCTCCCGGAACTCCTCATCGGTCAGCTCCAACATCCCAGCGAGGTCCAGGACGTCGAATCTCACAGCCCTGAAGGCTTCTTCCCGGGAGGGGGCCGCCTTGAAGTTGACGGGGCACACATCCTGGCATAGGTCGCACCCAAACACCCAGTCACCCATCAAGGGCCGCATCTCCCTGGGTATTTCCCCCCTGTTCTCTATGGTCAGATAGGAGATGCAGCGGCGGTTGTCCAGGACGTAGGGAGCAACAATAGCGCCCGTGGGGCAGATATCGATGCAGCGGACGCAGCTGCCGCAGGTCTTCTTCAGGGGCTCGTCGGGCGCCAGCTCAACATCGGTGACAAGCTGGCCAAGGAACACCCATGAGCCATGGGTGCGGGTCAGCAGATTGGTGCTCTTCCCAAACCATCCGATGCCTGCCCGGGACGCGGCCGCCCGGTCCAGCATGGGGCCATCATCCACATACCACCTGCTGCGGGCGCCGTCTGCCAGCTCCTCGGACAGCTTGGCCGCCAGGAGCTTCAGCTTCTTCTTCATCACCTTGTGGTAATCATCGCCCCAGGCATAGCGGGCTACCTTGCCGGCAGGCGTCGATGGTACGCCCTGGAGTTGATCGACATGGTAGCTGAGCCCCACGGTGATGATGGACCTAGCCCCGGGCAGCAGCTCCTCGGGACGGGAGCCCCGGCGAACCCTGGAGGGGGTGTACCAGGGGAGGCCATCCATAAGGCCGCTGCCGATGCGCTCCAGGGTAACGGACTCGTGGTCGTCGAACCTGTCGGCGGAGGTTACGCCCACCAAGTCGAATCCCAACTCCCGGGTCCAGCCCTTTACCTGCTCTTCCAGGGACACCGAGGCGACCCGCCCTACTCCAGCTCGATCAGGGGCTGGTCGGCGCCAACCTGGTCCATGGGCTTCACACGGACAGCCTTGATGGTGGCGTCTCTGTGGACGCGGATGCTCTGCTCCATCTTCATGGCTTCAACCAC
>JAGWBF010000031.1:33881-49462 GCA_021296025.1 Dehalococcoidia bacterium
TTGATGGCTACAACCCGGCCCGGCATGGGGGAATGGATCAAGTTCTCGGATGCGCCCGGCGCGGCAGCAGGTTCGGGGGTTTGGGTCTGCCTGGGTTGCCTAAACTGGGGAGATTTGGCCGATCCGGGACTGGTCGGACCCATGCCCTCTATCTCGACGAACACGGTCTCCCCATCGACGCTCACCTCCACGGGAGAGGAGGAGAGGTCCTTGATCTCCACCGTGTACCAGCGTTCGCCGACCTTTACGCGGATGCTGCTCCCAGCCAAGGTCATGTGTCCTGCTGCACTACCCGGACATCACCCTCGGGAGTCGCTTCCATCAAGGCCACGAAGTCGTATCCCCGGTTCCTGATTTCGTCGCTCCCGCCCTGACGGCGATCCACTATGGCTATGACCTTTGCCACGGTGCACCCTTCCCGTTCTGCAGCGGTGATGGCATGGAAGATTGCCGACCCCGAGGTGCACACATCATCAACGATGGCTACCTTGGAGCCCGGCACAAGGGGGCCTTCCACCCCGCGCTCGGTGCCATAGGGTTTCACGGTCATGCGCACGATGAAGGCCGGTATAGGAGATCCGTCGCGGTGGCTGGCCATGGCTACGGCCGCCACGATGGGAACGGCGCTCATGGTCGGTCCGCCAATGGCCACTGCCCCCGATTCCCGGATGATGGGCATCAGCGCCTGGCTAATCAAATGAGCGCCCTCGGGATGCAGGCTAAGGAGCCTGCCGTCGAAGTAGTACTTGCTCTTCAGTCCCGAAGACAGGGTGAAGTCGCCGTACTGCAGCGCTCCCCCTTCTACTGCGAGACTGAGAAGCTGTTCAGATATTGATGCCACCTCACCTCCCATCTCGATAGAGACCATAGGCATCTATATAGTTTCTCACCTCTGGCGGGACACCTGCCACATCCCGGACCCCCTGGGCAATGCTTTCTCGAATCTGGCTGCTGCTGATTTCGAGCATGGGATGCTCCAGCATCACAATCTCCTGGGATGCGCCGGGGCGGATATCTTCCAGGGTGCATATATCATACTCCCCCAGTTCGGGCCTTGGAACACCCACCAGGGTGCACAGGTCCAGGATGCGGGACGGGGCCTTCCATCGAGGCAGGCTGCAGAGGGAGTCGATTCCAAGTATCAGGTAGTACTCGGTCCCCGGTTCCCCATCCCGATGCAGGGCAGCCAGGGTGTCAACGGTGTAGGTGGGTCCAGGCCGGTCAATCTCCATCGACGAGACCCGGAAGGCGGGATAGGGCTGTACAGCCAGCTTGGTCATGTTCAGGCGGTGGTGGGCCGGGGTTATCTCTGCGCCTGTCTTCATCCAAGGTTGGCCTGCGGGCACGAACAGCACCTCGCCCAAGCCCAGCCTCTTGAGGGACTCCTCCCCGCACATCAGGTGGGCGTTGTGGATCGGGTCAAAGGTGCCTCCAAGAATCCCCACCCTCACCCTAGTACCACTCCAGCTCGACATCTCCGATGCGCACCGTGTCGCCCGGCTGCACTCCCTGTTCCTCCAGGGCTTTGACAGCTCCCAGGGTCTCCAGCTCCTTCCACACCTGCACCATTGCTCGCCAGTCCTTGAGGTCGGCCATATCCAGCAGCCTTTCGATCCGGAGCGCTTCTACCACGTAGGTCTTCCCCTCGCGGTAAACACGGAAGTCCCGGGCCCATCTTCGGCGAGAGCGCGGACTCGCCAGGGGAATTTCGGCTGATTCGGAGACATCCATGTCCTTGGGGATGGCATCCAACATACCCAGGGTGTTGCTGAGCAGGGTGTCCACCCCCTCGCCGCTGGCGGCAGAGATGAAGAACACTGGGCAGTCCAGGGGCTCCAGGGCGCCCTTGACTCTGGACATTCCCTCCTTGGCTTCAGGAATGTCCATCTTGGTGACCACCAACACCTGGGGCTTGCTTCCCAGGTCGGCATCGAAGGCGCTGAGCTCCTGGTTTAGCTGCTGGACATCGGCCAGGGGGTCCTCGGAGGTTCCGTCCACCAGATGCAGAAGAAGGCGGGACCGCTCGGCATGGCGCAGGAACTCATGGCCCAAGCCCGCCCCCGTATGGGCCCCTTCGATCAGGCCGGGCACCTCCATTACGACGTAGCTGCGGTCCCTGGTCTGGACGACGCCCAGCACCGGGTCGAGGGTGGTGAAGGGATAGGGTGCGATCTTGGGCTTTGCCGCGGAGCACACCGAAAGCAGGGTTGATTTCCCCGCGTTGGGCTTTCCCACCAGCCCTACATCGGCCAGGAGCTTCAGCTCCAAGCTCAGGAAATGCTTCTCGCCGGCGGCTCCCCTCTCGGCAAGGACAGGCTCCTGCCGGGTTGCGGTGGCAAATCGGGCGTTGCCCTGTCCTCCTTCGCCACCTTGGGCAACCAGGATCGGACTGGTGTCGGTGATGTCCGCCAGGAAGGTCTCCTCCCGGCCGGGACCTATGCTTCGCACCACGGTGCCCAGGGGCACAGGTATGCTGATGGGGCGGCCGTTGGCTCCCTTCCGGTTCTGGCCTCCTCCGTGGCCCCCTCGTTGGGCCCGCCAGGTGCTGTGATACTTGAGGTGCAGGAGGGTGTTCAGGGAAGGGTCTCCATACAGAAAGATGTTGCCCCCGGGTCCTCCATCCCCGCCGTCGGGGCCTCCCCGGGGTACGAACTTCTCCCGTCGGAAGCTGACGCAGCCGTTTCCGCCGTCTCCAGCCTTTACAGATATCCTCGTGGTATCAATCATTTTGGGGCATTTGTGGACATTTACGAGAAAAGTCGAAGGGACTCAGCTACGCCAAGTCAGGGAAGTTGGGGTACCCTGCTATTCTAACACGGGGGATTTCTCAGTTCCTGTAGTATCACCGAAGAGCCAATCCCATCTTGAGGGAACAGGCTGAGATTGCATCTCACTTCCGGGGCCAGGCGCGAGGACACGAGGAGATCCCGGAGAAGGTGGCAAAGGCTTACAGGCGCAAGATCTTTAGAGGCTCGATCAGAGGCTCCTCCCCTTAGAGCTCCCCAGAATAATGCTCCACCACACTGCCCAACCCCGCAAGGGGTACTCACTCCCACCAGCATTATTCTGAGGAGCTCTAAACGGAAGAGCTCCTGCCTGCTAGCTGTATAAAGCTTCCTTGATGGTCAGGATGTCGCGCCTCAACTGAACATCAATGTTGATCTGAGACCGGATCTTCCGCAAGGCGCTGCTGACAGTCGAGTGATCGCACCTGCCCAGGTTCCTGCCGATGTCCGTGTCCCTCATGCCCCTCTCCTCGTGCAGCAAGTACATCGCCACATGTCGTGCCCGGACCACATCCTTCTTGCGGCTGGGACCACGCAGCTCCTCGGCGCTCATGTGGTAGTAGCCGGCCGCCTCATCCACGATGGTGTCGGCCTCCAGGGCCCGGCGGTTGGGTGTGTGGACCAGGTCTGCGACCAGCTGGGACACCAGCTCCAGGCTGATGGGCTGCTGGGTCATCTGGGCATAAGCCGCCACCCGGTTCAGGCTTCCTTCCAGCTGCCGAACGTTGGTCTGAGCAATCTGGGCCAGGTACTCGATGATCGAATCATCTATCTTGACGGTCATCTGGTCGGCCTTGGAGCGCAGGATGAGAAGGCGGGTCTCCATATCGGGCTGCTGAATATCAGCTACTAGGCCTCCCTCGAAGCGGGATACCAGCCGGTCTTCCAGCAGATGCATGGCCTTGGGCGGACGGTCTGCCGTCAGCACCACCTGGTGGTCTGCATAATGCAGGTCGTTGAAGGTGTGGAAGAAGCCCTCCTGAGTCTGCTCCTTCCCGCTGATAAACTGCACATCATCGATTAGAAGAACGTCCAGGTTGCGATAACGCGCCCTGAAATCCTCGGTGGTCTTGCTTCTTATGGCAGCAATAAACTCGTTGGTGAAGCGTTCGCTGGTGACGTAGAGGGTCCGGTGGCCCTTGGCGATGCAGTGCTGGCCTATGGCCTGGAGTAGGTGGGTCTTGCCCAGACCGACGCCGGAGTATATGAACAGGGGGTTAGATCCGCCCCCGGGGAACTCGGCCGCTGCCATGGCAGCGTTGTAGGGCAGCTGGTTGGAGGGGCCTACGACGAAGCGCTGGAAGGTGTACTTCCGGTTCAAGGCAGGGGCTGGTTGCCGGGCAACCAGCTGCCGTTCCTCCGGTTCGTAGCTCGGGGCTTCTTCGGGCGCCTGGGATACAGCATCACTCCCGGCTACCCGGAACTGCACCTCCATGGTCGTTTCGGCGACCTTGGAGGCTGTCTTCTGGATGAGATGGTACATGCGCTGCTCGAGCCACTCACTGGAGAAAGAGGTCGGAACCTCGACGGAGAGCACATCACCATCCATGGACACCCCAACGGTGTTCCTTAGCCATGTGTCGTATATCGGTCTGGAAACCTGTAACTGCAATACTCCCAAGACTGCCTTCCATGTATTGACGGCCCTTGCATCCACAATCCCACCACCCCGGCCCTGATTTTGGCCTGCTGCCAGTCCAAAATGGCAAAGTTCAACTACGGAAATGCTAAGCTTCTGAAAGTTCCTGCAGGAAACCCGTTTCTGGGGAACCCCACGGGTCGCCGGAACTCCACCTCCGGGTTGATCGGTGCACTCCGCTGGAAGCCACGCTCCGACTCACCCGGAAAACTGACTGGGAAAGGATATCAAACGAGTGCCAAGGAAAGTCAAGGCAGGAAAGCCTCAATTTTGAAATCCGACGTCAAATTTGTTGCGTTTCTAGTAATATTTTAAGACATTGTCTATGGCTTCGGTAGATGTAACGTTCTAAAAAAGACGTAATTCGTCGAGAGAAGTGAGCTTCAACTACGCTTAATGCTATAATTGGGGCAGGTCTTAAATACGATTAGTCAATGGTTTCGTTGTCGTAGGCTAATATCGAAATTGACCTAGTGAGCTATGCGAATTGTCTTTATGGGCAGCCCAAGTTACGTGGTCGGAGTCCTCGAAGCCATTCTGACCCTGGGCCACAATGTGGTTGGTGTATATACCCAGCCGGATAAGCCTTCCGGCAGGGGCAGGAGCGCTTTGCCGACGCCGGTCAAGTCCTACGCCCTGTCCAGGGATCTCCAGGTGTTCCAGCCTCCCTCCCTCAGAGCTGTCGAAGCCCAGCAGGATCTTGCCCTGCTGGAACCCGACCTGGTTGTAGTCGCCGCATACGGCAAGCTCCTACCTACTTCAGTGCTGGAGCTCCCGCCTCACGGATGCTTGAACATCCATCCTTCCCTCCTGCCCAAGTTTCGAGGCCCCTCACCTGTCGCATCAGCTATCTTGGAGGAGGAAGAGCCGACGGGCGCCACCGTAATGCTCCTGGATGAAGGCATGGACACTGGTCCCATACTGGCAGCCCGGGAGCTTTGGGGATGGACAAGCTCCGCAACAGCCCAGCAGCTGACGGAGAAGCTGTTTGAGCTGGGGGCTGAGATGATGGCTGCGGTGCTGGCCGACTGGCTCGACGGGGCCATCGCCCCCCAAGCCCAGGACAATGCAGGGGCTACCTCGACGCGCAAGTTGGAGAAAACGGACGGAGCAGCGGACTGGACGTTGTCCGCAAGGGAGCTGGAAAAGCGGTGCCGTGCCTTTACTCCGTGGCCGGGTCTTTACACAACCTGGGGAGGCAAGACGTTGAAGGTACTCTCAGCCCAGGTGGTCGATGACATTAAGGGGCCGGAGCAGTCCGAAAATCGACACGGGACAGTGGGCTCCGGTCCGGGATTCGACATCGGGGTGGCAACGGGGCGTGGGGTACTGGCGATATCATCCCTTCAGATGGAGGGGAAGCGGGCCGTGAGCCCCCGGGAGTTCCTGCAGGGATACCCCGAGTTCGTCGGCTCGGTCCTGCCCAGCTGACCGGCCCACCTTGGTGGGCCAGCTATTCCGCCTCTTCCTCGGTCGCCTCGGGCCCAGCCCCTTCTACTTCCTCAGTCTCCCCTGCGCGCACAGGCAACTCTATGCGGGCAACCATCTCCTCAGGGTCGGTGAGCAGGGTTACGTTGCCCGGCAGCCCAATATCGCCTGCCCGCAGGACGTTGCTATCGTCGGTCAGCACCGACACATCCACCCGGAGGTCGCCGGGCATATCCAGGGGCAGGGCCTCCACGCTCAGGGTACGCAGCACCTGGCCGACGGTGCCTCCGGCTTCCCTGGCCGCCTGGGACTCGCCCTCCAGGAGAATCGGAACCTCGGCGGAGATCCTCTGGGAGATTTCCGTCTGCAGAAGGTCTGCGTGGAGCAGGGTGCCCCGCAGGGGGTCCCACTGGACCTCCCGGACAAAGGCCAGGTGCTCTTCCCCGCTGTCCGGCAGGGTAACGAATACGGGAGTGTTGCTGCCTGCCTGCACCAGCACCCTAAGCAGGTTGGGAGTGGAGCACTGGAGGAAGCGGGGAGAGATGGAGGGGCCATACAGGTGCACAGGCACTATGCCATCCTTGCGAAGCTTCTTCACCTGTTTTCCCATAATGGTGCGGGTTTCCAGCGAGAGGGTTATCCTGTTTGCCACTTTGTGTTCCTTCTACTTCCCTGGGATGTCCCAATGGTCCAATTCCCAAGCATGAGGTTCTTTATGTGCCGATTTCCAACTCTTTACGTTACTGCCCGGCAACGCCCAGCGTCAAGGCCTGCCTACATCCGCCCGTCGCCATCGCCGTAGGGTCATAGCCGGCGCGTCGAAATCTCCAAGGAAGGTGACTGGCGGCGAGAATATGGTTCCCCCGATCTGCCTTGTTGCGCCGTTGCTAAGCGCGGCTAAGGGTGCTAGAATCTGCCAAAGGCCCCTGCCGGAGGTAGGAGCGATGAAAGTTCCGATGCGCGTCGATTACGGCGTCAGGGCACTGGTTGAGCTGGCCGACCATTACGGGAGCGGCCCCGTGCAAACGGCTGAGATCGCCACCAGGCAAGCTATTCCTCAAGCTTACCTTGACCAGCTTTTGACTATCCTACACAAGTACGGCCTCATCTCCAGCCGCCGCGGCCCTTCCGGGGGCCACATGCTGGCCAAGAACCCCTCCGAGATCAGCCTGTGGATGGTCATGTCAACCCTTGAGGGCAACACACCGTCCATGGACTGCCTCATCGCTCCCAACGAGTGCACACTGTCGGTGTGCTGTCCCCAGCGGAGCATCTGGCAGACGGTGGACGAAGCTATACAGGAGCTCCTGAGCTCCACATCCATAGCAGACCTGCTCGCCCGCCAGTACACCATGGCAGCCCAGGGAAGGGCGCAGACAGCTACCGCCGCATAGCCCCGGCCCGCAACCAATCTTGACACTGCGACACCTGCTGGGATACATTAGAGGTCAGCATGAGGCTGGATGACGACCTTTTTCACTTGTGTTCGCGCCCTCTGACGTAGAGGGCATGCTGGCTACATAAGCACTTCGCAAGCTGCGTCCTCTCAAGACTATCTAAAGAGGGCGCATGTTTTTTGTCCGAAGGCACAGGAGGAGCTTACATGACCCAGACACAGGTTCAACCCCTTAGCTTGACCCCGGAGCAGGTAAAACGCTACAGCCGGCATATCATAATGCCCCAGGTGGGAAGCCGGGGGCAGCGCAAACTGCTGGAGTCCAAGGTGCTTATAGTAGGCGCGGGCGGCCTAGGGTCCCCGTCGGCGGTGTACCTCGCCTTGGCAGGTGTGGGGACCATCGGCGTCGCCGACTTCGATGTGGTGGACGTATCCAACCTCCAGAGGCAGATCCTCCACCACACCGACGATGTGGGCAGGTCCAAGGTCCAGTCGGCAACGGACAGCATCCACCAGTTCAACCCGGACACCAACGTCGTCGCCCACGATACCTGGCTCACCTCCGAAAACGCCATGGGGATCGTCGGGGACTATGATGTGGTGATCAACGGGGCCGACAACTTCCCGTCCAGGTACCTGATAAACGATGCCTGCTACCTGTCCAACATTCCCCTCGTGGACGGGAGCATCCTGATTTTCGACGGCCAAGCCACGGTGTACCTGCCCGGAAAGGGCTGCTACCGCTGCTTGTTCCCTTCGCCTCCTCCCCCGGGAATGGTGCCCAACTGCGCCGAAGCTGGGGTGCTGGGCGCCCTGACGGGCCTGGTGGGCAGCATCCAGGCTGTGGAAACCCTGAAGCTGATCCTGGGAATCGGGGAGAGCCTCTCATCCCGCCTGCTGCTCATCGATGCCCTCAGCATGGACTTCCGCCAGGTGCGGGTCCCCAAGAACCCCAAGTGCCCCCTGTGCGGAGACAACCCGACGGTGACGGAGCTCATTGACTACGAGGTGTTCTGCGGGGTGACGGCCCCTGCCGACAACGGAATGCACAAAGGCTAAGATGCCCAAAGGGATCCTGGACACCATCGGCAACACCCCCCTGGTGGAGCTGCAGAACATGGACTTCAAGAAAGGTGTCCATGTTTATGCCAAGCTGGAAGGGAGCAACCCGACCGGCAGCGTCAAGGACCGAATTGCCCGGTACATGCTGGACAAGGCGGAGGAGCACGGGGCCCTCACCTACGACAAGACCATTCTGGAACCAACCAGCGGCAACACGGGCATATCCCTCGCCTTCGTGGGAGGGCTGAAGGGGTACAAGGTCAGGGTGGTGATGCCCGAGAACGTAAGCGCCGAGCGGACCCATCTCCTGGAAGCCTACGGGGCGTCCATCGTTTACTCCGATGGGGCTTCGGGCACCAACGGCTCCATCCTGGTCGCCCAGGAGATGATGGAGGCGGACGGCGACAAGTACTTCATGCCTTACCAGTACGGCAACTCGGCCAACCCCGGCGCCCACTACGATACCACCGGCCCCGAGATAATCCGGGACCTGCCCGAAGTGGACATGTTCGTCGCCGGGCTGGGCACTGGCGGTACCTTGATGGGAACGGGGCGCCGCCTGAAGGAGCACAACCCCGACCTCAAGATAGTAGCTGTGGCCCCCGAGCTGGGTGACGTTATTGGGGGCCTCCGGAGCCTGGAGGAGGGCTTCATACCGCCCATCCTGGACCTGTCCCTGCTGGACTCCAGGATGATGGTGCAAAGCAGCGATGCCTTCCACATGACCAAGGACCTTCTCCGGCTGGAAGGCATCTTCGCGGGGGTCTCCTCAGGTTCGGTGGTGTATGCAGCAGTGAAGATGGCCCAGCGAATGGAGCAGGGCCACATCGTCTGCCTGCTGGCCGATGGGGGTTGGAAGTACCTCAGCACCGGCCTCTGGACCAAGGACTACGTCGAGATGGAAGAGCAGGCTAGAGGCAAAATATGGTGGTAGCCAACTAGGAGGGTCTCATGACAAGCAGCAAGTGGGATCCTACAGGCGTTTACTCGGGCCTGAACGTAAGCCCCATCATCAACGCCGGCGGGCCCATAACCCGGCTGGGGGGCAGCCGCACCCGCCCTGAGGTGCTGGACGCCATGACCAGGGCCGCCACCGTTATGGTGGAGGTCAACGACCTGAACCAGCGGGCGGGGGAACGAATCGCCCAGCTAACCGGCGCTGAAGCTGGGTTCGTGTGCAGCGGAGC
This sequence comes from Dehalococcoidia bacterium, assembly GCA_021296025.1. Taxonomy (GTDB): domain Bacteria; phylum Chloroflexota; class Dehalococcoidia; order Lucifugimonadales; family JAGWBF01; genus JAGWBF01. Next base: position 43,380 of record JAGWBF010000031.1, read on the forward strand.
CGCTGGGGGTCTGGTGCTCCAAGCTGCTGCGTGCATTGCAGGCACCGACCCTTTCAGGATGCGCCAGCTTCCGGACACCACCGGGATGAAGAACGAGATAATAATCCAGAACTGCCACCGGTTCGCCTACGACCAAGCCTATCGGGCAGCCGGAGCAAAGCTGGTGGGCGTGGGCGACGGTCGGCGCACCCAGGCGTGGGAGCTGGAGGGGGCCATCACCGAGTCCACAGCCGCCGTGGCTTACCTTTTTTCCAACCACCTGAGCCGTCGGGCCATGGGCTTGGAGGAGGTCTGCCGGATCGCCCACAAGCACGATGTGCCAGTAATCGTCGATGGAGCATCCATGCTGCCTCCCCGGGCCAACCTGACACGCTACCTGGCCCAGGGGGCAGACATGGTGGTATTCAGCGGGGGCAAGGGTATGCGAGGCCCCCAAGGCACCGGCATCCTATGCGGACGGGCCGATCTGATCGCGGGCGCGGCCGCCCAGGCCAACCCCAACCAGTTCCTTGCCCGCCCCATGAAGGTGTCCAAGGAGGAGGTCGTGGGGCTTGTGACCGCTCTGGAGCTGTTCGCGGAAGAAGACGATGACACCGAGTTCGCCAGCTACCGGAGCCTCCTCCAGCCCGTAGTCGATGCCCTCGTGGAGATCCCGGGGATATCCGTTTCCATCGAGCAAGACGACTTCGACTACTTTATCCCCACGGCTGTGATCAGGTTTGGGCCCGATTGGCGGGGGCCCAGCAAGGACGAGGTCGTGAGCACCTTGGCCAACGGCGACCCACCGATATACTTCGGAGGGCTGAGCGACCCCGACGAGCTGACCGTTGATCCGACCAACCTCATCGAGGCGGAGATAGGGGTCTTGAGCCAGAGACTGAGGGACGAACTCACCAAGTAGGGTGGGGGTAACCCACGCTCTTTCGGGGATAACTGGACGCTGGTCATGGGGCAACCTTTGAGTCGCCCAAGCAACTCAATATGTTATCCACACAGCTCACTCAGGTTTTCCCCATTTCCTCAACAATCAGATAGAAGTCATTCATCCCACAACAGGTACATCCTCCCTATTTTTCACATCCCTATTGTTACCTACTCTATACAACTATCTATATAGTCTCCATATCTATTACATCATCATATGCAGGTACTGAGACCTATGTGCGTCAAGTTGACACCCCTAGGGGCCGATGATAGAATCCCCCTACAAACGGCCCGTGATCGGATGTGCTACGCCGGTCGACACTTCAGGTAGGGGCCTCGCTACTCGCAGGTTATTTGGCTGGTTCACTTGCCATCGCTTTCAGTATCTCTTGGGATATCTCTTTGGGCAGCAAGGAGGAGCTGAGGTGACTTCTGAAAAGGCGGATATTAAGCGCGGTCTGAAGGATGTTGTATTTGACACTTCAGAGGCCAGCTTTGTCGATGGACAGGCTGGAAAGCTGCTCTACAGGGGCTACAACATCCATGACCTGGCTGAGCGTTCCACCTTTGAGGAGATCGTATATCTGCTCTTCTACGGCGAGCTGCCTACACAGAGCCAATTGGACGCCTTCGATGCGGAGCTGAGGGCCAGCCGGTCCATTCCCGACGAGGTTATCGAAGTTATCCGGGTGGTAGCTAACAGCCATCCCATGGACGCCCTGCGGACAGCGGTGTCCGCCCTGGCGGCTTTCGAGCCCGAGGTAAACGACAACTCAGAGGCGGCGACACTGCGCAAGGGTGTGCGCCTGACTGCCCAGGGGCCGACGATAGTTGCGGCCCACCATCGCATCCGGCATGGGCTGGAGCCGGTGGCCCCCAACCCGGACCTCAACCATGCTGGCAACTTTCTGTACATGCTGTCTGGGGCTGCGCCTGATGAGGAGACCCAGAAGCTGATGGATGTGGACTTCATCCTGCACGCCGAGCACAGCTCCAATGCGTCGGCCTTCGGGGCCAGAGTGGCTGCTTCCACGTTGTCGGACCTTCACTCCGCCGTGGTGACGGGCATAGGGGTGCTGAAGGGGCCGTGGCACGGCGGAGCTGCCGAAGAAGTGATGAAGATGGCCATGGAGATCGGACAGCCCGAGAACGCCGATGAGTATGCGCGCAACCTGCTGGAAGGCGGCGGTCGGGTGATGGGGTTTGGCCACCGGGTATATCGCGCTGAAGATCCCCGGGCCAGGCACCTTCGAGAGCGTTCCCGGGATCTGGGCGAGAAGATGGGCCAGCCCCACTGGTTCCAGATACTCAGGTACCTGGAAGAGCAGATCATGGTGCCCTACCGGGCGAAGGGCATCTTCGTGAACGTGGACTTTTTTGCCGGCTCCATCTATAACCTGCTGGGGATTCCCGAGGATCTGTTCATATCCATCTTCGCGCTGGGGCGCATCCCCGGCTGGACCCTGCAATGCGTCGAGCAGTACAGGGACAACATCCTCATCCGGCCCCTCCTCGACTACCAGGGCCCCATGGACCTGGAGTACGTACCCATAGAGCAGCGGGGGTAAGCGCAGCCCCTGAGTTGGCCCATGGACGCCGAAGGTGAGATACGCCGTCGGATCGCAGAGCAGGGCCGCATCACCTTCGCCGAGTTCATGGAGGTCGCCCTCTACTGGCCTGTAGGGGGGTTCTACAGCTCCCGCCATTTAACCGGGCCCCACGACAACTTCTACACTGCCGCCAGGGCTCATCCTGCTTTCGCTGCCCTGCTGTCCCTGCAGCTCTTCCAGTTCTGGGAGCTACTGGAGCGCCCACATCCCTTCTGGGTGGTGGAGATGGGGGGCGCAGATGGTCTGCTGGCCAGGGACATCCTGGACTACTGCGCTCACCTGCCCGATGCCTTTCGGGATGCGCTGAGCTACTTGTGTCTTGACCGCTCCCAAGCGCCGGTGGGAGGTGACGACTCCAAAGGCCTGGGTCGGGATGACGTACAGCGAATCACCTCGGCTTCAGTCCCTTTCCATGGGATCGTTGGCTGTTTCCTTTCAAATGAACTGGTGGATGCATTCCCAGTGAACCGGGTGACCATTGCCGGTGGGCAGCTCCGAGAGGTGTACATAACTGCCCGCGATGGGGCGCTGGTGGAGGAAATAGACGAGCCGTCCACGCCAGCTCTTTGGGAACATATGCACCAGGCGGATATCTCCCTGGAGGAGGGCAGGACTGCCGAAGTGAACCTGGCTGCGGGCAAGTGGGTTGAAGGGGTCGCCGGTGCCCTGGAGCGGGGGTTCGTCCTGACCATCGACTACGGCGGCTCAGCCCAGGAGTTGTCTGCAAGGGCAAACGCGAGGGGAACGCTGCGTTGCTACTACCGTCATATGGAGGTGGTAGACCCCTACACCCGAATCGGTGACCAGGACATCACCTCCCACGTGGACTTCACATCCCTCGCCCTGCAGGGCCAAAAGCACGGGCTGGAGGTGGTGGGCTACGTCGCCCAGGGGCACTTCCTCCGGGCCCTGGGGCTGAATCGCCTGACCCATCGCCTTCGGTCCGAGGGGTTGGAGCAGAGGCAGGTGGAAGCCAACTCCATGGGTATGCTGGACCTAGCAAGGCAAGGAGGCATGGGGGACTTCAAGGTGCTGGTGCAGGGCAAGAAAGTTGGTGCGCCCAGCCTGTGGGGAATCGACCCGACCGAAGAGGTCGCCGGCATCCTGGACAGCCTGCCCCTGCCCCTGAGGTCCCAGTCCCACATCCCTCTCCTGGAGGGGCGGTACACCCACGCCGGGCAGGACTGGAGCTACGACGGGGGTGGGCAGCCGGCCTGCTAGCTTTCGCCCTGGGGCGTCCCCGCATTCAGGCCTATCCGGTCGGCCACAGGCTTGAGGGCCTCTATGATGAAGGTGATGTGCTCATCCAAATCCACCCCCAGCTCCTCGACGCCCTGGTAGATGTCGTCCCGGTTCACATCCCGCGCAAAGGCTTTGTCCTTCATCTTGCGCCTGACTGAGCTGGCCGTGACCTCGTCCAGGGTCTTGTTGGGACGCACCAAAGCCACCGCCCGGATGAAGCCTGACAGCTCGTCCACGGCGAAAAGCGTGTGTTCCATCAGGCTCTGTCGCTCGATGCCGGTGTGATTGCCGTGGGTCAGGACGGCCCGGACCATGTATTCCGGGTAGCCGCGCTCCCGCAGGATGTTGGCGCCGTAGTGGGGATGCTCCTCGGGAGTGGGCACGATCTCCCAGTCGAAATCGTGGAGCAGCCCCGCGATGCCCCACACCTCCTCATCCTCGCCGTGCTTGCGGGCGTAGGCCCGCATCACAGCCTCCACGCCGAAGAGGTGCTTCATCAGCATATCCGTCTTCACGAACTCCCCCAGGTCTTTCAGGGTGCTTTCCCTGTCCATGGGAATCCTCCTTGAGTGTGGATGACAGCTAGGCTTGTGACGCAGGCTCCTGGCGCCCTCGTGGCGAACACAGCCGGGCGGTGGTGATGAAGCCTGTGTGAGCAACCATGCGGTGGGCGGGACGGGCGCTGCGTTCCGCCAGGTGCCAAGGCCTCTGGAGCAGCTCGAAGGTGTCCACAAGCTGGAACCGGCCATCCTCCTCCAAGGCCTGGACAAGCTGGTGCACCTGGAGGACCGTCGGCAGAAAGCTGAGGAACACCCCCCCAGGGGACAGGGCCCCGGCCGCCAGGGGGACGACCTGCCAGGGCTCCGGCACATCCAGCACCAGCCGGTCCACGTCAGTCTCGTCGATCTTCTCGTAGATGTTTCCCATCTTCAGGGTGTGGTTGGGGGCGTCCCCCGCCAGGGCTGCGATGTTCCGGCGTCCCCTGGACACCATGTCTTCCCGTATCTCATAGGTGGTGACCCGGCCAGACTCGCCCACAGCCCTGAGAAGGGCCGCAGTCAGGCCCCCGGAGCCCAGACCGGCTTCCAGGACGGTAGCTCCGGGAAAGATATCGGCGTAGAGGAGGATGGCCCCCAGGTCCTTGGGATAGATGACCTGGGAAGCCCGGGGCATCTCCAGGATGTAGTCGGAGAAGGTGGGCTTGACGGCCAGCAGGACCTGACCCCTGGAGGTGCGGCACCAAGTGCCCTGTTGTTGGCCGATTATCTCGGCGTGGGGCAGGGTACCAACGTGGGTCTCGAAGAGGCGGCCCTCCTCCAGGGTGACCTGGTAGCGCCGGCCCCGGCGGTCGATGAGGAGGGCCAGGTCGCCTTCTCGGAAAGCTCCTTGGGACAGGTCAGCCAAGGGAGGCTTCTCCAGAAAGGGCTGCTATCCCAGCTTGTCCAGCTCGGGAAGAATCTCCTCCGCCACTTTCCGGAAGCGGACGATGCCCTCTTTATCGACGATAATGACGGCCCGGTTTGCGGTCCCCCGTCCATCGTTCCAAAGTCCGTAGGCCTTGATCATCTCCCCCTGGGGGTGTCGGTCGGAAAGGAGGGGGAAGGGGACGTTTCCCAGGCTGGTGGCCCACATCTGGTGGGAGAACTGGCTGTCGGTGCTTATGCCCAGTACCTGGGCATCTTTCTCCCCGAACTGGCCGGAGGCCCGGCCGAACGAGGAGGTCTGGGTTGTTCAAAGTCCGGTGAAATCAAAGACGTAGAAACTGAGGACCACATGTTTCTGGCCCTTGAACTGGCTCAGGGTAACCCGCTCCCCGGTGTTCGAGGGTAGGTCGAAGTCCGGGGCCTGCTGTCCGACATCTGCTGGCATCTATGGCCTCCGTTGGCAAAGTGAACCCTACTATCAGGGCTGTGGGGATTATAGCGCATAGGTACTGACAGGCGCCATCGGCGGCGCGTCCTCAGAGGCGGGGAGATGTGGGCACCCGGGCCATGGAACGGGCTGGCATGACGAAAGTCGGGGCTTGAGGAAGGCTGGGTGTGACAAAGGGCCGCCCCGACATTGCGGCGTAGGCCGCAATCCAGGAAACCCCGGGACCTGGACATGCTGCCCTCCAGCGTAGGTTCCTGCATACGCGGGAACGATGAAGGAAGAGCGTGTGTGAAGAAAGGCCGCCCCGTCATTGCGGCGTAGGCCGCAATCCAGGAAAGCTCGGGACCGGGACATGCTGCCCTCCAGCGTTGGTTCCTGCATGCGCCGAAACGACGAAGAAAGAGCGGGTGTGACGAAAGGCCTCCCCGCCATTGC
>JAGWBF010000031.1:49699-54214 GCA_021296025.1 Dehalococcoidia bacterium
CAATCCAGGAAACCTCGGGACCGGGACAGGCTGCCCTCCAGCGTAGGTTCCTGCATGCGCCGAAACGACGAAGAAAGAGCGGGTGTGACGAAAGGCCTCCCCGTCATTGCGGCCTACGCCGCAATCCAGGAAAGCTTCGGACTATCGACAGGTCAGACGGAACATGGACGACTTCCATTGATTTATCGTTGGACTATACTATCCGTACGAGCGGGCTGCACTGGCGTGGAAGCGGGGAGTCTTGGGCGGCCCGATGAAGCCGGATGAAGTTCAGCACTTCACCGACACCGCCCGGCGGATCGCTGGGGTCCTGCTGCTTATGGGAGGATCTTCGTCGGAGGAATCGGAGAAATAAGAGATGGACAAATAGGGGGTAAGAGATGACTAGACAGATGACCGCAATCATCGAGCGCGAGGGAGATATCTATGTCGCGCTGTGCCCCGAGCTCGACATAGCAAGTCAAGGCTCGAGCGTGTCGGAGGCACGCTCAAACCTAAAGGAGGCTCTTGAGCTTTTTTACGAGGCTGCATCTGACAACGAAATCCAACGTCGGCTTCATGATGAAATCTACGTGACCAACGTCGAGGTTGCGGGTGGCTAGACTAAGGGTGCTATCGGGCCGAGAGGTCTGCGCCATACTAGAGGCTCAAGGGTTCTCTGAGGTGCGGCGAAGATGTGTATCATCGAATACCTGAATGAAAACAGTGGCGCAGTAACAGCGATCGCGACGTTATCAATAGCTGTCTCCGCGATTGTTTCTCTTTGGATAAGCAAGGAACTTGCCAAAGAGAACCGGCTCTTGCGAAAGGCAAGCACCGAGCCCGAAGTTGCGGCTTACTTGAAATCTGATTCACGGCTAAAGCATGCCCGTAATCTTGTACTGGCAAATGTGGGACAAGGGCCAGCTAAGAACGTCATGTTTACCATTCGAGCCAATATGGCTGATTTTAAGAGGCACCAAGTATCGCCTGTGCTCCCCACTAACTCAGCAATAAAGGCGGCTAGCTTTCTTCCACAAGGGGAAAGCATCGAATCCTTCTTTGGTACGTCCCCCAGCTTATCCCAACAACCACAACTCGAGCCTTTTGAAGTTGAGGTGACCTACGAAGACCTAAAGGGCACTCCCCGCGCTGTCACATACACCCTTGACGTGGCTGAAACTAAGTGGGTCGCCTGGTTGGAGTAAGAAGCACCCAAAATCTTGAGAGGAGATCGCCAGTTCACAGGTGAGGCGTGAGCCTCAACACGGGGGGTGTTAGGCATAGTCCAGCCTGACTCCCCAGGCTTCTGTGAATTACTAAGTTGGCGAAGAAACAATCAGACGCGGTTACTTTCATGGGCAACAAAGCTGCTCACCCACATGACGACCCATTATTGAACCTAGTGGAGACCGACATCAGACAAGGGTTACAGATGGTAAGACGAACACTACTTGAGTTGTTGGATCCCGACTGGTTGGCTGTTTCGCAGTTGTTGCCTCTCGTTTGTAAGTTTAGTTGAATCTGGGCCCAGCTCATCCCTGCTTCTTAAATCGGGCTGCCCGCTGGACGTGCTCGCGGAGGGCTCCATTGATGTCCGTCTGGTATCCCCGGCCGCCACGGGCTCGGGCCTTGAACCAGGCTATGATATCCGCGTCGAGCCTCAGCGTGATCTGCTGCTTCACAGGCCGATAGAACGCTCCCCGCCTGGCGTCCAACCAGTCGATAATCTCCGGGGCGTCGGTCGTGTCGATCTGGTCGTCGGGCAGGGCCTCCAAGGCCCGTACCTGAGCCTGAACATCTGAAGGCAGATCAGTAACGTCCTTCTTCATAAGCGTCCCTCTCATGCCTGGTCGCCTTGCGCGCGGAGATGATGCGCCCGATCTCTTCTCCGGTCTCAGCGTCCAGGTCGGGCCAGGTGTGGACCACCATCACGATTTGGGTGCCCACTATGCCCATAGTCCGCCAACGTTCCTCACATGGATATGGGTCAGCCCTAGTCAAAGACAAGGGGTCGTCAAACACGAAGGCCGCCGCCTCGAAACTGAGACCGTGTGCTTGAAGATTAGCCTCGTTCTTGGATTGGTCCCAGGTCCAACGCAAGTGCCGCCATTCCTTATGATACTACATAATTGTAGTTACAAAAGAACCGTGAAGTCAACACCGGTTCCGCCGCGGTCGTTGGGCTAACTCTCGATGGGGCCGTGCAAATGTATGCCAAGGACTAAGGCTAAGGCTGCAGCACGCGAGTCAGGGAGCGGGTGACCAGGTTGCGGGCGAGGGTGACCTTGTAGCGGTTGTCATCGAAGGGCTGGGCATCCGGCAGGACGAGGGCAGCGGCCTGTTCCGGCGACACATCCCGAACCCCCTTGCCCAAAAGGTAGGCCTCGGATTCTCTGGCCCGCAGTGGGGTGGGCGCAACGCCTCCCAGCACGATGGAGGCGGCCTCTATCGCATCGCCATTGATAGTGACCACCGTCGCCACGCTGGTCAGGGCAAACCCGCCCGCTACCCGCTCCTGGGCCTTCAGGAAGATGCTCCTGGTGCCGGGAGGGGGCTCAGGCAGCCCAACGCTCTCCACGACCTCTCCCCTCTCCAGGGCGTTCTCCCGGGTGATGTCCACCTCGGGGCCCGTGAAGAACTCCTCCAGGGGCATGGAGCGGTCCTCGGCGGGCCCGGCTATGTTGATGCCAGCCCCGTAGGCTACCAGGGGCACCGCAGCGTCCGAGGGGTTTACCGCATAGCACCCGCTGCCACCGGTGACGCACATGTACTTGCTGTAGCCTTCCAGGACGTAGCATGTGTCCCCGCCCCGCTTCAGGCAGGGCGTAAGGGGGTTCCGGTAGTACCAGCAGCGGGGACGCTGGCACAGGTTGCCCGCCAGGGTGCCAGCGTTTCGTACCTGGGGCGTCGCCAGCCTCTCGGCTGCCTCGGCCAGGGCTGGGTAGAGCCGCCGGATTGCCGGGTGCTGCTCGATAGCTGTGATGGTGGCCATCCCGCCAATGACGAGCTCTGTGGGGCCTTCGCTGATCTCCGTGAGACCCGGAATGCCGGCCAGGCCGAGCAACAGCCCCGGGGAGGCCACGCCTTCCTTGATCTCACCCAGGAGGTCGATGCCCCCGGCCATGACCTGGGCATCCTCGTAGGCGGTCAGCAGGCCCACCACATCTTCCATGGAGGAGGGTTCCCGGTACTCGAAGGGGTTCAACCTGCCCCTCCGCCGGGGGGGTCCAGGGCGCGGAGGATGGCGTCGGGGGTTATGGGGAGCTCTTTGAAGCGCACACCTATGGCATCGTAGATGGCGTTGGCCACTGCCGGGGCTACGGCGACGCAGGGGGGCTCGCCCAGGGACTTGGCCCCCATGGGCCCCACAGGATCGACGATGTCGGCGAAGATCACCTGGATGTCGTTGTAGTCCAGGATGGAGGGGCACTTGTGCTCCAGGAAGCTGCCGTTGAGGGTTATGCCTGTGGGGCCGTCGGTGATCAGCTCCTCGGACAGGGTGTACCCCAGCATCTGGCTGATCCCGCCCTCCACCTGGTTTAGGGCGGCTGTGGGACTGAGGATGCGCCCCGAATCGTGGGCGGCCAAATAGCGTCGGACATACACCTTGCCCGTCAGCGTATCAACCTCCACCTCGACGAAGTGGGCGCCGAAGGCGTTGACGATGTATTCGGTGCTGCCCGGCGTGATCTCGGCGTAGGCGGTCAATACGTCGCCAGGGAGGTGGCGGGCCACATCCGCCAGGGACATGCGCCGCTCGGGGGAATCCTGGACGTAGATGTATCCACCGCGGGCCTCCAGCTGGTCTGCGCTGACCTCCAGGCCCACCGTCGCCAGCTCCAGGAGCTTGTCTCGCAGCTCCCCGGCGGCCTGCACCACCGCCGTCCCCGTGGAGAAGGTGGCTGTGGAGCCGGCGGTTATGGGAGCGATGGGCGTCACGGAGGTGTCGGCGGAGACCACATCCACATCGTCGTATCCGACACCCAGGGTCTCGGCGGCAAGCTGGGCCAGCACCGTCTCAGCCCCCTCACCTACATCCATGGTGCCCACCATCAGCCTGACCCGCCCCTCTCGATCGAGCCTGATCTCTGCTGAAGAGAGGTTCCCCGGCCCTCCCCGGTATATGAGCATTGCCATGCCCCGCCCGATCTTGCGAGAAGGGTCGGGCAGGATTTGCTTCGTCCCGCCCCAGCCGAAGGCCGACGCTCCCTGCCGGAGGCACTGTTCCAGCCCGTTGCTGGAAAAGGGGATGCCCCCCTCCACGGGCTGGGTATCTACGATGGCGTCGGTGGGAGTGGCCCGGGTTCCAGGCTGTCCTTCAGGTGGCACCCGGTTCTTCAGGCGGAACTCCAGGGGGTCCATGCCCAGGGTTTCAGCTATCCGGTCCATGGTGCTTTCCAGGGCGAAGTGGCCTTGGGGCGCTCCCAGCGCCCGGTAGGAACCCCCGACGGGGCGGTTTGTGTACACCAGGTGGCCGTCATAGCGGGCGTTGGGGCAGCGGTACAGGTACAAGCTGCCCTGCCCCAAGCGACG
>JAGWBF010000032.1 GCA_021296025.1 Dehalococcoidia bacterium
GCTGTTGCATCTGTTGACGCAGCTCCGTTGCGAGGCGGTGATGCCCCATTTCCCCGTGGTAGACCATGCCGCTTCGCAGCGCGTTCCACGCCGGATTGGGCCTTCGCTGGGCGCCTCGGGTGTGTGCTGGAATCAGCACCGTTTCGACGTGCTTGTCCAACCGGTCTAGGTAGATGTTGGCGAGGACGGGGCTGACGATGCCGCCTTGCGGTGTCCCGCTCAGCGTGCGGCCATACTTCCAATCCTCAACGTAGCCCGCTTTCAGTAGGTATTTGAGCAGACGTAGGAAGCAGTTGTCGTGAAGCTTCTCGTCGAGCACCGACAACAACACCTCGTGGTCGATGTTGTCGAAGCACCATTCCCACGGTCGCCTAATTTGGTTCCTGGAATTCCCCTATTACCCTGGATATGGTTGCCCACACCACCATCAGTCTCCTCCGCATCTCCTTGGACGGGCCAAATACCTACTGGGCCGAGGTTCGCCCCGCCGAAGAAGGACGGGCAGTCATAGTAAGAAGAGGCCGGGACGGTCAATTGGAGGAGATCACCCCCTGGGGCTACAGCGTGGGAAGCATGGTCAACGAGTACGGGACCCGGGGCTTCACCGTTGCCGAAGGGATAATCTACTTTTCCAACAGCGCAGACCATCGGGTCTACCGGCAAATGCCTGGCGGTTCGCCTGTCCCCATCACTCCCGAGGGGGACTTCCGGTACGGCAGCAAGGTGTTTCATCACGGTCAGGACCGGCTAATATGCATCCGGGAAAACCATAGCGATACCGAAACGGACCATCCCCTTAGTGAGATCGTGTCCATCAATATCGATGGAGCCGGGACCCCAGGGCCCTGCTGACCGACAACGACTTTCACAGCTCCCCCTGCGTAAGCCCCGACGGAAGCCGGCTGGCATGGCTTACCTGGGACCACCCCAATGTGCCCTGGGATGGAACCCATCTCTGGACTGCCCCCTTCCACGACAATGGAGAGTTGGGACACCCAACCCTGGTGGCGGGAAGCGTGTATGAGGCGGTTGTACAGCCCTAATGGTCTTCCACGGGTGACCTGTACTTCGTTTCCGACCGCACAGGCTGGGCCAACCTATACAGGATGCGAAACAGGCTGGTAGAGCCAGTGCACCCTATTGAGGCTGAATTTTCCAAGTCCAACTGGTGGGTCGGAATGTGCTCCTACGGCTTCGACTCGCCCAACACCCTGGTCTGCAGCTATGTCCAGAAGGGCACCTGGAGCTTGGGGCGCATCTTCCTGGATGACGGAAGGCTGGTACCAGCTACTTTGGAGTAAGCGACCTGGAGGCCCTCCTCACCGACATTCACAAGTTCGATGGTTACAGCCTCGTTGGCTTGGTGGGGCCATACCCCCTGCACCGGCGCAGATATGTGAAGCGCTCTCCCATCAATTTCCCGGGCTACGCTTCCTGCCCCGTCATCTTCTTCCAGGGGCTTGAAGATACCATCGTGCCTGCGACCCAGCCCCAGGAGATGTTCGAGGCGCTAAAGGCCAACGGAGTGACCACGGCATACCTGGCCTTCGAGAGGGAGCAGCACGGGTTTCGCAAGGCGGATACCATAAAGCGCTGCCTCTCCGCCGAGTTCCTGTTCTACTCACGAATCTTTGGATTCCAGCCAGCGGATGAGCTGGAAACCATCAACATCGAGAACCTCGACGGACGGGGATAGAGAACTCTTTCCTAAGCGAAGAGGTGACTTCGGGTACTAGTGCGGCATCATAGCATCCAGAATTGCCAATTCCAGTGGGAAATGGCGTCGCCGAATCTCCCAATTCCTCCCTCTTACTGTATAATTGCCCTCGTGCCTAAATTCCTTGCGCTTATCGCTTTGCTGGTGGTTGGTCTGGCGAGCCTTTCCCTTACGCCTGGGCTGGTTTCCCCCCAGGACGGGGCAGTTTCGGGTCTCTACCGCAACACCACCGAGGGCTTCTCCGTGACCCTGCCCGAAGGATGGGTCGGCGAAGAAAGGGAAGACTCCCGCCCTCTCCTCCTAATCAGCGCTCCATCTGTGAATTCCGGCGTCGGCGGCCAGTTGTGGATGTTTCGCAGCTCCGAAGATACCTCTGCCGAAGAGTGGGGCAACGGACAGATAGCGAACTTCGGGACTGTAACGATCATGAGCAGCAACCCAGTCTCGGTCCCCGACTCCTCTTCTGCCCACCAGACCACATTTGGATACCAAGGAGAGGGAGGGGCCCTAATTCAAGAACTCTGGCGGGTGGTTGTAAGGGGGTCCCAGATATTCCTACTCCGGGTACAGGCCCCCCCGGATGCCTGGGAGAGCATTGCCGACCAAGCCAACACCTTCGTGGACAGCTTCACCCTTGAGACCCCCGCTCCCTTCGGCGCATCCAGGGACGATTCCCTGTTCCAGTACTGGGGCGAGATTGTAAGCCTGGACCCGGCCCTGTCCCGCTTCGGTCCCGCGGACCTCGTTGGCGCCATCTTCAGCGGCCTTGTCAAGCTGGACACCGACCTGAACCTAGTGCCGGACATCGCCGAAAGCTGGACCATCTCCGACGATGGGACCATCTATACCTTCACCCTTAAAAACAATGTCCGGTTCCACAACGGCACCGCGGTTACGGCGGCCGACTTCAAGTACTCATGGGAGCGGGCCCTCGACCCCGCCATCCATTCGCCCGTCGCCCTAACCTACTTGGGGGATATAGTCGGCGCCGGTGATGTGGCCGAAGGCCTGACAGGTGAGCTCTCCGGGGTGGAAGCCCTGGACGACAGGACCATCCGAGTGACAATCGAGGCACCGTACCCCTACTTCCTTTCCAAGCTCGTCTACCCGACTGCCTACGTCGTTGACAGGGCCAACGTGGAGTCGGGGGAAGATTGGACCGACGTCCCCAACGGGACGGGTCCATTCAAGCTGAAGGTCTGGCAGAAAGACCAGCTTCTCATCCTGGAACGAAACGAAGACTGGTACGGAGGGACTCCTGCCCTCGCCCACTCGGTCTATCTGATCTTCGGCGGTAGCCCCTTCCAGATGTACGAGAACGGCGAGATCGACATTGTAAGCCTGGGTTCTTTCCAGATAGACCGCGCACGAGACCCTTCCAGCACCATCCATGACCAGCTTAGGGAAGGCACCGCGTTTTGCACCAGCTACCTGGGATTCAACGTCACTCAGCCACCCTTCGATGACCCCAAGGTGCGCCAAGCCTTGGGCCTTGCACTGGAACTGGACAAGCAAGTGGAGGTATCAAGGAGAGGGTTGGTCCAGAGGGCGGCTGGCATCCTGCCCCCCGGAATGCCGGCCCACAACGAAGATCTGGTACCCTTCGCCTTCGATGTCCAGACAGCACTCCAACTCCTCGATGATTCCAGCTATGGCGGGGCAGAGAACCTGCCTATAATCAGGTCCTACGCCTCCAATGGGGCCATTCACTGGGCATGGAGGGAGTACCTGGGGCTGGAAGAAGAGGCGGTTGGGATCTTCGAACTTTCCGACTGGTTAGACCGCATGGACAACCTGGAACTGGGCGTCTTCACCGCGGGCTGGTGCGCCGATTACCCAGACCCACAGAACTTCCTGGATGTGCTCTTTCAAAGCGAGAGTGAATCGAACAACTTCGCATACAGCAACCCGGACCTGGACGCTCTTTTGGAGGAAGCTGCCGTCGAGCAGGACACAGCCCGCAGAACCGACCTCTACCAGCAGGCCGAGCAGATGATCCTCGATGATTGGGTGGTGGTCCCCCTGTGGCACAATCGCGAGTACTCCCTCGTCCAAACCTATGTAAAGGGATACGAGGTTACCCCCATCGAGGTGCAACAACTCCAGAACCTGTCCATCGAGCGCGCCCCATGATCCGGACTTTTTCCCTGACTTTGCTTGCGGCCCTAGCCATGTTCGTAATGGTGGCCTGCGATGCTGCCGACCCAACGGCTACCCTGGAGCCGTCACCTACGGCTGTGATCGACCCAACGGCATCTCCTGAAGCCACGCCAACTCTCACACCCGCACCTGGTCCGACGGTCACCGTGGTGACGCCTCCTTCCCTCCTATCGCCAGCCACCTTGGTGACCCGGCCTGCCCCAGTACCAACGGCTTCTCCAGGGCCGTCGGCCATCCCCATTCCAGTCCCTACTCGGGAGCCCACGGCGCTCCCGGAGATTTTCGATCTGGTCCTTAGCGAGGCCACTCTGGACCCCCCCAACGGCATTACCTTCAGCATGGAAGGAGCAGGCGAGCAGCCAATAGAGGTTATCGACCTGGAGTTTGGCAGAGAGTCAGTCTTCTCCTGCGCCTCCACGTCGTACACCAGCGCTCGCACCGCCTTTGATGGAGAGCGCGAGGTAACGACCACATGGACATGGGATATGCGCCGGACCGGTTCCATTCCGCCCGGCTCCGTGGTGTGGTGGCGCTGGAGGGTGGTGGATGAGCAGGGCCAGGAGCACCGCACTCCCAGGCAGACTGTGGTTTATAGCGACGACCGGTTCCCCTGGGAAAGCCACACGTCGGAGAACATCACCTTCCACTGGTACGCCGGAGGCCCCGACTTCGGCCAGCGCCTGGCCTCTGAAGTCGAGGACAAGCTGGATATTCTTCAGCTTGGCAAGGAGCTGGAAGCCCCGGTACAGGCATTCATCTACGAAACATCCGCAGATGTAATAGGAGCAATCCTTTTTGCCCAGGCATGGACCGGGGGTCTGGCCTTCCCATCCCAGAACATCCTCCTGATTACAGTGGACCCCGATAACTTCGAATTAGACCTTCCGGGACTCGTCCACGAGCTGGCCCATCTACTGGTTGGGGAAGTGACCTTCAACTGTTTCGGCGACCTGCCCAGGTGGCTGGACGAGGGGTTGGCCGTCTATTCCGAGGGTGGTCCCCAGGAGTTCCAGCGCTTTGCTCTCCAAGAGGCGATAGACAACCGGGAGCTCATAAGCCTGCGGAGCCTCAACAGCAGCTTCCCCGCCTCGGACACGGGCGCTACCCTCTCCTATGCCCTCAGCTGGAGCCTCGTGGACTACATGATTACCGCCTACGGCTGGCCGAATATGCAGGAGCTTCTGGCAGTGTTTTCCGAGGGGTCAACCTACGAAGCGGCTGTGGAGCAGGTGTACGGCCTCGATTTGGACAGCCTGGAAGATGCTTGGCACCTCTCCCTGGGCCTGGAGTAGTCCCGAAACAGCGAGGGTCACTGGCTGCTGTACCCGTAAGTCAGAGGTGGGGAAACTGGTGCTAGCTCTTTAGGGGGGCGAGCTGCTCCAACTTCAGGTCGTCCCCCACATGGGCCTGAATGGCATCCAGCATGGGGAAGTCCCACTCGGATACGAACGTGATCGCCACCCCATCCCGGCCCATACGTGCGGTGCGCCCTATGCGGTGCACGTACTCTTCCAGGTTGTCGGGAATGTCGTAGTTGATGACGTGGGATACCTCTGGAATGTCCAGCCCTCGGGCCGCAACGTTGGTCGCCACCAAGACCCGCAGGCTTCCCGCCCGGAACCGCTCCATTACCGCTTGGCGGTGGGACTGGGGCATGTCGCCGTGAATGGCTTCGATATCTAGGCTTCGCTGCTTAAGCTTGGATACGAGCCAGTCCACCCCGATCTTAGTTCTGCGGAAGACCAGCGCCTGGGTGACAACGGAAGACTGGGTCAGCAGCTGCTCCAGGGCCTTGGGGCGGTCCAGGTCGGCCACCTCGTAGTAGACCTGCTGGACCTGCTCGACGGGTTCGCCGTCGCCACCCACCCGGACCCAGAAGGGGTCCCGAAGGTAACGCCTCGCCAAGCCCCGGATGGGTCCCGGGATGGTGGCGGAAAACAGGAGGGTCTGGCGTGAACGGGGGGTGCTGCGGAGGATGTAAGCGATGGCATCGGCAAACCCTATGTCCAGCATCTGGTCCGCCTCGTCCAGCACGACGGTCCTCACCTGTCCGATGTCTACTGTGCCCCGCTCCATGTGGTCCATGAGGCGACCAGGGGTGGCAACCACAACATGGGTAGCCCGGCCCAGGGCTTCCAGCTGGCCCTTCATTGACCGGCCTCCGTATATGGAGACCACCCGAATGCCAACGTACTTCCCGATCTTGGTCAACTCACCGGAAACCTGAACGGCCAGCTCCCTGGTGGGTACCAGGACCAGCGCCTGTATCTTGGGGTTGCCTTTGGTGTCGATCTTCTCCACGAGGGGGATGCCGAAGGCGGCTGTCTTTCCGGTGCCCGTTTGGGCCTGACCCACCACATCCTGACCCGACCGCACCAGGGGCACAACCTGCTCCTGGATTGGGGTTGGGTTCTCGTACCCCAACGCCGTGAGCGCCCTGTGAACGAGGGTCCCGACGGGCAGGGGGCCGAATTGGTGTTGTTCCTGGTCCTGTGGAGACGTTTCTTGGGGTGCCTCCGGCCCCGGAGATGGGCGTTTTGAGGAGGGTGAGGTGCGTTTCTTGGGTCGCTTTGCCGGGGCTACAGGCGAGGCTGCCTGATTTCCGTTCTCCGGACGCGCCGGAATATCCACGCTGGGGGGAGGGGTCTCAGGCTCGGAAAGGGGTGTCTCTTTCCTGCCGAAGGGCAGGGATAGCTTACGAATAACAGTCTTTAGGATAGGGATAACCTCCGAAGAATTGAAAGGGCTCTACACACAACAGAGGAGGAGCGCAGGGGAGAAATTGGTCTGGAGAGGGTATGCTGATACATCCTGGTAACGATTGTTGCTGTGACAACTATGCTAGCACAAACGGGCCTGGTATAAAAGAGGGCGCTTTCCAGAATTCCCCCTCTTATTGCCATCTTGGGCACGACACTTCCGCCGCAGAGTAGTAGCAATACCGGTTGACCCTGGGCGCCGGACATATATATACTCCCTCACGTGAATTCACTCGCTACGGAAGTCACACCGGTTTCTGATCTGCTGCCATCGTCCATCGGACCATCTTCGGGCAGAGCCTCCTCGGAATACGCAGAGTTGAAGGCCCAGGTGAAGCAGGCGGGCCTTCTCGAAAAACAGGTCCCCTACTACCTGGCTGTGGCCGGATTCCTACTAGCCTTGATGGGCCTGTCCATTTACCTTGCAGCCACCCTGGATTTCCTATGGGTGCAGGTGCTGAACGGGGCCTTCATGGCTGTGGTCTTTGCCCAGCTGGGCTTCTACGCCCACGATGCCGGCCACCTCCAGATATTCCGTTCACCCCACCGCAACTACCTTGCCATGCTGGGGGTGGGTTTCCTCATGGGCCTCAGTCCCAGCTGGTGGATGAACAAGCACAACAACCACCATTCCAACCCCAACGATGTGGACCTGGACCTGGACATAAACCTTCCCGTCATAGCCTTCAGCAGGGAGCAGGCTGTTTCCAAGCGGGGCTTAGCTCGGCTCATAGTGAAATACCAAGCCTTCTTGTTCTTCCCGCTCCTGCTGATCGAGGCCCTCAGCATCCGAGCCGACAGCGCCCAGTTCATCCTGCGCGGGAAAAATGTGAAGTATCGATGGGCCGAATTCCTGGCCATAGTGGGGCACTTCGTCATCTACTTCTGGCTGGCCTTCCAGCTCATGAGTCCCATGAATGCAATGGCGTTCATACTGACGCAACAGGCCCTGATCGGCGTTTACATGGGGTCTGTGTTCGCACCCAACCACAAGGGAATGCTCCTCATAAACCGCTCGACCAAGCTGGACTTTCTGCGCAGGCAGGTGCTCACCTCGCGCAACGTGCGAGGCAATCCCCTCAACGACTTCCTGTATGGCGGTCTGAACTACCAGATCGAACATCACCTGTTCCCCACCATACCCCGCAACAAGCTGGCCTCGGTACGCCCTATCGTCCGTCGTTTCTGCCGGGAGAGGAACATCCCCTATCATCAGACTGGCATCATAAGGTCCTGGCGGGAGGTATTGGGCCACCTGGACAGGGTTAGCGCCTGCATAAGAGGCTCATCGAAGACACCGGTCTCCGGGACCGACTCTCCTTCCGGCACGGGAATGGCGCCCCCGTCGGCCCGGTTGAGGGCCATGATCGATACCCAGGGAGACTGACGGTCAATTCCCGTCTTTCATAGGCGCTTAGGCGGACATTCATGGACTTGTCTCCTATGCTCCTTGCCACAACCAACCCCCACAAGCTTGACAAGCTTCGTTGGCTCATTAAGGGTTTGCCCATCGAATGCGTGACACCCTCCCTGCTAGGTATCCCCCCGGACACGATCCCACCGGAGCTTGGCGCATCCCACGAGGCTATCGCCCGCAGCAAGGCCGTCGAATGGTCTCGCATCGCGTCCCTCCCTGCCATCGCCACTGACGGTGGGCTGCGTATCCCCGCCCTTGGGGATTCATGGAGCAGCCTGACCACAGGAAGATTTGCTGGGGAAGGGGCGACCAATCGGGAAAAGGCCCTCGCCCTTCTTGAAGCTATGGCCTCTTTCAAGGGAGGGGAGCGCCGGGCAACCTGGGTTGAAGCGTTGGCCCTGGCAGAAGAAGGGCGCTGTGTGGCTTCGTGGGAGGTTGCCGGCGCCGAGGGTGTGCTGCTGGATGAGCTGCCTTCGGTCGTGCCGGACGCGGGCTTCTGGGTGTTTCCCCTCTGGTATATTCCCATGTTCGGCAAGACTTACGACCAGCTGGGAGATGGCGAGCTAGCCCAGATCGACGATCATTGGACACAGTTAAGGGACCGGGTCCGAAGCTTCTTCAGGGACCACCAAAAGGCCAAGCCCTAGCGCAGCCTTCCAAGGTGCGGTAGTATGTAAGACGCTACATCGCAGCCTCAGGATAGTGGCCAATGAAGAACAAGGTGTACTCGTCCTTCGACGAAGCGGTTGCCGGCATTCCCGATGGCGCAACCATCATGTTCCCGGGCTTCGGACCGCCGGGCATTCCCCGCAACCTGATCGCTGCCCTCATACGCCAGGGAGCCAAGGACCTCATCGGCATTTGCAACAATCATGGGGCGCTGGGCAACCTTATGGATGTGGGCCGGCTCATCGAGACGGAGAGGGTGGTCAAGTGGGTCTGCGCCTTTACGGCAGCCCCCCATCCTTCACGAAAGCTGGCCTTCGAAGGCCTGTACGAAGAAGGAAAGATAGAGGCCGAGCTAGTCCCCCAGGGGACGCTGGCTGAGCGCATCAGGGCCGGAGGCGCGGGCATCGGCGCCTTCTACACCCCCACCGGCGTGGGCACCGAGGTCGCCGAGGGCAAGGAGCACCGCGAGATAGACGGGCGGATGCACATCTTGGAGTACCCTTTGAAGGCCGACTATGCCCTAATCAGGGCCCGTCGGGCGGACAAGATGGGCAACCTCCAGTACCGCCTCTCCCAGAGAAACTTCAATCCGTTGATGGCCCAGGCCGCAACCACAACCATCGTCGAGGTGGAGGAGGACATCCTGGAGCCTGGCCAGATCGACCCGGACCAGGTGCACACTCCCTGCATATTCGTCGACCGCATGGTCCGGATTCCGCCCGCTCCCGAAGGCATCTGGGATGCCCCCACTCGTACCTAGCTGAACCGCCACTTCACCCAGGAGCCTCTACATGGAAAAGACCCCACTAGACCGCCAAGCTATGTGCAACAGGCTTGCCATGGAGTTCCAGGATGGATGGGTAGTCAACCTCGGCATCGGCATGCCCACCCTATGCTCCAACTATGACTTTGGAGACAAGCAGATCATCTTCCATTCGGAGAACGGGGTCATAGGGTACGGCCCCCTGGCAGCCGAGGGGGAAGAGGACCTGCACTTGGTGAACGCCAGCAGCCAATACGTGACCATCGCCACCGGTGCGGCCATTGTTCACCATGCCGACTCCTTCGCCATCATCCGGGGCGGGCACCTGGATGCCACCGTCCTGGGAGCTTACGAGGTGGCGGAGAACGGGGACTTTGCCAACTACAAGACCGCAGGCCGAAAGGGCGGCGGCATCGGCGGGGCCATGGACCTTGCCGTGGGTGCCAAGCAGGTGTTCATAGCCATGGAACACTCCACCCGCGAGGGAGAGCCCAGGCTGCTGCAAAGGTGCAACCTGCCAGTGACGGCGGTAAGTGTTGTCACCAAGGTTGTGACCACCCTGGGGCTGTTTGAGGTAACCCCGGAGGGCTTCAAGCTGATGGAGATAGCCCCTAGCTTCACCACCGACGATGTACAGGCACAGACGGGCGCAACCCTGATCATCCCCGACAATCTTGTCGAGTTTAACGCATAGCCCAGACCCCTGGGCCGTCGCCTAAATTGACACAGGCCCCCGACCACGCCATCATTACTATTGATACCAACGGGAGGGCAACCATGAAAGCTGCTGTGCTCTACGAATACAACGAACCCCTGGTCATAGAAGAGGTTGAGCTTGACCCCCCCAAGGCGGGAGAAGTACAGGTAAAGACCGGCGCAGCGGGGGTATGCCGCAGCGACCTACACTTCATGAAGGGGCAGGCGCGGACCATCCTTCCAGCAGTGCTGGGCCACGAAGCCTCCGGCACCGTGGAGGCCGTTGGCGAAGGGGTCACCACGGTGAAGCCGGGAGACCGCATCATCCTCTCCTTCGTTCCCAACTGCGGTCGCTGCCAGTACTGCACTACCGGCAGACCCAACCTGTGCGACCTGCACGCCTCCACGGCAGGCACCCTGTTCGACGGGACCATGCGTCTCCACAAGGGGGACCAGCGCATCTCTCACTTCGGCAAGGTTGCCTGCTTCGCCGAGCATATGGTCGTCCCAGAGGCGGGCTGCATTCCCGTGTCCGAAGACGTCCCCATGGAGGTGGCCTGCCTCATTGGGTGCAGCGTCACCACGGGCGTGGGGGCCGCCGTGCTGAACGCCCAGATTACGCCTGGAAGCAGCGTCGCTGTCGTAGGGTGCGGGGGTGTGGGCCTGAACGTCATCCAGGGCGCCCGCTTGATGAACGCCTCCAAAGTAATCGCCGTGGACATCAACGAGGGGGCCCTTGAGTTTGCAACCAAATTCGGGGCGACCGACTCGGTGAACGCCAAGCACGAAGACCCCGTCGCCCGGGTGAAGGAGCTGACCGGAGGCCAGGGGGCCGACTACACCTTCGAGGTGTTCGGCTCCGGCGAGACGGTAGAAACAGCCTATGCAATGGCCCGGAAGGGCGGGACATGCACCGTCGTGGGCATCGCCCCCCAAGGCGACCAGGCCAACATCGAAGCGGTGACGCTGGTGCGCAGTGAGAAGGTTCTCAAGGGAACCTATTACGGCTCAGCCCGGTGCCACGTCGATATGCCAAGAATCGTCGACATGTACCAGTCGGGAAAGCTCAGCATCGACGACATCGTGACCCGCCGCTACTCCCTGGACGATATCAACGAGGCCTACGAAGACCTGGATAACATCGGTATCGGGCGCGGCGTCATAGTGTTCCCGTAGGGGGACCCTAACGACAATACCCGGGGGGCGAATCCGATGTCCGATGTCACTATCAGGCTGGCGCAGACCGAAGCTGAACGCCTCCAGGCCTACGCCATCCGCGCCCAGGTGTTCGTCCTGGAGCAGGGCGTCCCCCTGGCGGAGGAGATGGACTCCGAGGATCGTGCCGCCACCCACGCCATCGCCTTCCTGGGAGCCATTGCCGTGGGGACAGGCCGCCTGGTGTTCAGCGAGGCGGATAACACCACAATCAACGAAGCCCGTATCGGACGCATGGCAGTGCTGAGGGCATGGCGGCGGAAAGGGTTGGGCGCCCGCATTCTCGAAGCCCTAGAAGAGTCCGCCCGGGGAAAAGGCGCCACTCACATCGCCCTGCACGCCCAAACTTATGTCAAGGACTTTTACTCAGCTCGAGGCTACGTTGCCGAAGGTGCGCCCTTCCTTGAGGTCGGCATAGAGCACCTTCTTATGCGCAAGTCTCTCGCATAGGGAGTCCTCCAGAGCCGGGGCAGTCCCGCCCCTTGTCAAAGCACCCCTGCCGTTATAGTATCGTGGCGGATATGGCCTTCGGGCCCATGCCCTTCACTCGCTGGATACCAACACAAAGGTGCGTATATGGACAAGACCATCCACCTTAAGGTCAACGGGCAGGACCACGACCTCACGGTGCCGGCCCAGCGCCTCCTCGTGGACTGCCTCAGGTATGACTTGGGTCTGACCGGCACCAAGGAGAGCTGCAGCGTCGGTGTGTGCGGAGCATGCACGGTGCTGGTGAACGGGAAGATAGTAGCCTCCTGCATCTCCTTGGCAGTCGCGGCCGATGGGGCCGAAATCACCACCATAGAGGGCTTGGCTGACGACCGGCGCCTTCATCCCCTCCAGCAAAGCTTCATCGACCACGGTGGCTTCCAGTGCGGCATCTGCACCCCCGGCCAGATCATGGCCTCCAAGTCCCTGCTGGATGAGAACCCGGACCCCACCGAGGATGAGATCAAGGACTGGATGATGGGAAACCTGTGCCGCTGCACGGGCTACTACAAGATATTGGAGTCCATCGTCAATGGGATAGCTGAGGCAAAGGGCAGCGCCCAATGAACACCTTCGAGTTCCACACGCCAACCACCCTGGACGAAGCCTACCGTCTCCTGGAAGCCCACGGCGATGATGCCAACATCATTGCCGGCGGCACCGGGCTGGTCCTGTTTATGAAACAGCGAATGGTCCAGCCGGGGCACCTCGTCAGCCTGCGCTCCATTCCTGGTCTGGATAGTATCCGGGTAGAGGATGGCACAGCCCACATCGGGGCCATGTGCACTATGCACCAGGTCGAGACCTCGCCCCAGCTCCGGGAGGTGCTTCCCCTTCTCGGCGAGACCTATCGCCACGTGGCGTCCGTCAAGATACGAAACATGGCAACGATTGGAGGCGGGCTGTCCCATGGGGACCCCAACCAGGACCCTCCCCCCAGCCTCATCGCCCTGGGAGCCTCGGTGGTGCTCTCCTCAGGTTCAGGACAGCGCACCGTCCCGTTGGATGAGTTCTTCACCGACTACTTCGAGACCGATATCCACGACGGCGAGATAGTGACGGAGCTTGAAGTTCCGCTGCCTTCTCCCAGCTCAGGGGGCGCCTTCATCAAGTTTCTGCCCCGCACAGCCGATGACTATGCTACCGTCTCGGCAGCCGCGGTGGTTGCCCTTGAAGATGGAGGAAGAAACTGCCGAGATGTGCGGGTTGCGTTGGGGTCCGTCGCCACCACGCCCATCCGGGCGCGCAAGGTGGAAGGTGCCGTGCGGGGCCGCGAGCTGACCTCATCCCTGATAAGGGAAGCCTCTGACTTGGTGCAAGACGAAGTGGACCCCCTGGATGATTTCCGGGGCTCTTCGGGATACAAGCGACAGATGGCCCAGGTGTTTGCCAGACGCGCTCTGGAAGCGGCAGTGGCCAACATCTCGGCGGTGCCCGCGTGAAGACAGAACATCGATTCGCCGCCCCGGCGAGTCGTGAACGGGTGTGGGAGCTGATGTTGGACATGCCCAGGGTTGGGCGATGCTTCCCCGGTGTCAAAGAGGTGGAGGCTGACGGCGAACAGAGCTACAAGGGCACCATGCAGGTCAGGGTAGGCCCTGTCAGCCTCAACATCACGGGGAACATGGTCGTCACCGGCCTGGACAAGGACCTCTGGCAGGCATCCATGAGGGTGGAAGGGGCGGACCGGCGCCTCGGTGGGGGAGTGAGCGGAGAAATGCTCGTCAACCTGGTCGATCTGTCCGACTCGGAGACCGAGGTAGTGGTCAAGAGCGACATCTCCTTCATGGGCAAGCTGGGGGAGCTGGGCCAGCCCATCATCCGCAAGAAAGCGGACTCCATTCTCCGGGAGTTCGCCGATAACATCAGCCGCCAGTTCTAAGGGCGGGGGTGACTCTACGTAGTGGGTTTCTCGATGGGCACCGGGAGGCCCGCGACTATCAGATACACCGAGTCAGCCTCAGAGGCGACAATCTGGTTGACCCGGCCAAGCTCGTCGGCATAGATGCGGCCAAGCTTCGTCGAAGGCACCACACCCATGCCAACCTCGTTGCTGACCACGATCCAGGAGGCGCTGCCGCTCCTATAGGTGTCCAGCAGCCTCTGCACTTCGACAAGAACGACCTTCCGAGTCGTTCCAACACCTTGGTCCTTCAAGAGCAGGTTGCTGACCCACAATGTGAGGCAGTCCAACAGTATCGTGTCGTAGCGGTCCAGTACCGGCGACAGCGCGCCAGCAAGGTCGATGGGCTCCTCAAGGGTGTCCCATTCCCCAGGACGGGCAAGGCGGTGGGCCTCGATTCGGGCCCGCATCTCTTCATCCCCCGCCTCCGCCGTCGCCACGAACAGCACCCTCCCTCCCCCAGCCGCCAGATGCTGGGCGTAGCTGCTCTTTCCTGCCCGCGCCCCCCCAAGCACCAACGTTAGGGACTTACTCACCCTCATCCTCCGAAAGCGGGCTCAGGTGGCTGGTATCGTTCCAGACCTCCAAGACACGCCCTCCGGTTTGATTGCTAACTATGAGAGGCTCCCAAGGTCGGCACTGAACCGCCAGAGAT
>JAGWBF010000033.1:0-22023 GCA_021296025.1 Dehalococcoidia bacterium
CCATGATGGACCATGCCTCCTACCACAGAGAAAACAACAAAAACCACCTTACCCTCATCGCTAAACGCGAAGAGTGAACCCTTGAGCTGGCCTGATGCATAGTCTTGAGCCTCGCTATTCCCGGTACATAACGGCCCTGTTCCTCATCGTGGTATTGGGCCTGTTGACGGGGCTGGCCTGCAATGGTTCCCCGGCAACTCCCATTCCCACGATCCAGCCTTCCCCAACACCCGAGGGTGGAGGCCCGGCATCCAACCGCGGTGTCTTCGACGACCGTGTTGTGTTCGGCCAGTCGGCCGCTTTCAGCGGGCCTGCCCAGGAGCTGGGCCTGAACATGCAGCTGGGCATTCTTTCCGCATTTCACGAGGTCAACCAGACGGGCGGCGTGAGTGGAAGGCAGCTGGAGCTGGAATTTGCGGACGATGCTTACGAGCCCGAAGCGGCCATTGCCAACACATTGCAGCTGATCAACGAGAATGAAGTGTTTGCACTGATTGGAGCCGTCGGCACACCTACTTCCCGCTCCGCCACCCCCGTTGCAGAGGACGCCGGGGTACCATACATGACACCATTTACAGGCGCAGAGTTCCTGCGGGATCCCAATTGGGAATACGTGATGAACCTGCGGTCCTCCTACTACCAGGAAACCGAAGAGATGGTTGCCCGCCTGACCGAGGACCTGGGTGTGACGAGAATCGCTGTGATGTACCAGGACGATTCCTTTGGCCGAGCCGGCTACGACGGAGTACTGCTTGCCCTGGCAAGGCGACTCCTCGAGCCTGTATCCATCGGGCTATATACTCGCAACACCACTGCCGTAAAAGCGGGTCTGCTCGACCTCCAGCAAGGAAACCCCGAGGCGGTAATTGTAATAGGTGCCTATGAGCCTGTAGCGGCGCTGATTGCGTGGGCACGTCTAATTGATATGGATTCCATCTTCATGACCGTTTCATTTGTCGGAAGCAACGCCCTGGCAGAGGACCTGGCCAGCAAGCGCGTAGATGTTAGTGCGGGTGTTTATGTGACGCAGGTCGTCCCATTTCCCACAGACGATTCTCTCCCCGTCACTGCTGCCTACCTCAATGCCTTGGACGCCTACTCCCCCGGCGCTGTTCCCGGGTTCGTATCCTTCGAAGGGTACCTCGCGGGACGCCTAGCCATTGAAGGACTCAAGGGCTGCGGCAGTGATGTCACCAGGGCCTGCTTCCTCGACAGCCTCCGGAGCCGCGACATCGTTGATATAGACGGGTTCGAGCTACGCTACGGAGAGAGCGACAACCAGGGGTCCGATAGTGTCTTCTTGACCCGAATAGGCGCCAATTATGGATATCATCCTGTCGATAACCTTCAGGAAGTGTTGCCATGAAAGCTCGACTTAGGGCGGTGCTGGAACTACGAAACCGGCTCTCTACCCAGCTGTATGCCGCCATAGGAAGCGCCGTTGTGCTTACCGTTGCTGCCAGCTTGGTCGGCTGGTTCTCCTTTAACCAGGTGGGAGAAGCCCAGGACCGGGTCAATGAGAGAAGCGTCCCCGAGCTGGTCGCAGCCTTCGGCGTTGCCCAGGAGGGTGGAGTCCTGGTGGTGGCTGCACCCCGACTGACCACAGCTACGACAACCGAGGAATTGGCCGGAGTCTCAGCCGAGATTACAGACGCCTACCTCGCCCTCCAGGAAGCCTTAGATGTGTTGAGCCAGCAGAGCGCGAACAGTCAAGCCTTCGAGCGCATCCAGACCGAAGCCAATGCGCTCATAGAGAACATACGTGAAATCGAGACTGAAAAGACCGAGACCTTCGACCTACAGGCACGCAACCAGAACCTGAGAGTGCGACTCCAGACTCTTCTAGAAGAAATTGACAAGACCCTTGTGCCCGCCGTGGATGACCAACTCTTCTTCACTATCACTGGCTTCTCGTCCTTGGATGAGCCTGCCGCCCAGCGGGATGATTACTTCTCAGAGGAACAGGTCAGCCAATACCGACACTTGGCGGACCTGCTGACCGACTCGGGCATCGCGGGATCTCTCCTGGAAAGCGCCTACAGCATCTCAGAGGCCCCTCTTCTCGAACCCCTGAGGGAACGATTTGAATCGTCCGAGGGACGCATACAGAGCAGCTTGGCCGCTATTGACGGCACACGAGTGAGCCGACAGGTCTCCCCCCTGGCAAACACGCTGATCGTGCTGGGTTCGGGGGAAGAAGGTATATTCGCGCTGCTGGACCAAGAGCTACGCCTGGCAGCCAGCCAGCGAGACCTGCTGGCCGAAAACCGAAACATTTCCCTGGAACTTGTCACCTCGGTGAACAGCGTTGTTAGCGCAGCTAACCTGAATGCTCAGGAAGCTACCCGCGCATCGACACAGGCAGCTTTGACCGGCAGGACACTTCTCCTAGGAATCAGCGCCATCAGCATCGGCGGCGCATTGCTGATTGCCTGGCTCTTCGTGGGCCGGGTGATTCTGCGCCGTTTGCAGATGCTGTCCCAATGGATGCGCCGCATGGCCGGAGGCGACCTTGAAGCCCAGGTTGAGATAGGCGGTCGGGACGAGGTTGCTGATATGGCGGCAGCCCTTGAGGTGTTCAGACGGCACGCCTTGGAGGTGCAGAGGCTGAACCTCGTGGAGGAATTGGCAGGCGAACTTCAAGGCAAGAACGAGCAGCTGGAAAGCGCCCTTGGTGAGCTGGAGAAGGCCCAGGACCAGATAGTAATGCGGGAAAAACTGGCTGCCCTGGGTGAGCTCACCGCCGGCGTAGCTCACGAGATCAGGAACCCACTAAATTTCGTCAAGAACTTTTCGGAGGTGTCCGAGGAGCTACTGGTCGAGCTGAAGGAAGTGCTGGAAGAATCGGGCGACGCCCTGTCCACAGACCAGAAAGGCATAATCGAAGATATCTCCGGGGACCTTTCCAGCAACCTGGAGCGCATAGGCTCCCACAGTGAGCGGGCCAACCGCATCGTCCACGATATGCTGATGATGGGGCGAGGCTCCGCTGAGTGGCAGTCCACCGACATCAATGCACTGTTGGAAGAGTACGCACGCCTGGCCTACCACAGCGCCCGCGCAACGGATGCGGACTTCCAACTGGACTTGCAGAACGACCTTGACCCGGAGGCAGGCGAGCTGGAGATCATTCCCCAGGACATGGGACGGGTCTTCCTGAACGTCGTCGGCAACGCATGCTACGCCACCGACCAAAGACGCCGTTCTGCCTCAGAGCAGGGGTTAAGCATTACCGAATACATGCCAACGGTTAAGCTCAGCACCAAGCGGACGGAAGACATAGTGGAGGTACGAATCAGAGACAACGGCACGGGCATGCCAGCGGAAGTGGCCGAAAAGATATTCAATCCTTTCTTTACCACCAAGCCTACCGGCCAGGGCACGGGGCTTGGCCTGGCCCTCTCCAACGACATAGTTCGGGAGCACGGAGGCACTATCCAAGTAGAGTCGGCGCCCGACGAGTACACCGAGATGATCATCCGCCTGCCGATTGAACGCTACAGAGAGAACGGGTCTGAAGAGGATGGGGGTTCCGGAGAGCCCGAGAAAGAGGCGGCAGATTCCCTGGAGCCTGAAATGGAAGCGACGACCTCAGAATGATGCCCAGATGGCAGACTTCTAAGAGGGTGACCAGCTAATCGCCACGTTGGGCGCGAATACTAAGTGCTAGTGAATGGGGCTAGCTCCCGTTCTGCATGCTCCTGCTGAACCTGCGGGCAGCTCTCGCCATATCCCTCAGCCGTTGCTCCACCTTGGAATGCACCGTTCCATCAGGATATCCCTTTTCTTCCAGCCACTCACCGGCCGGGACTCCCGTAAGGACTTCTATCCCTTCATCCACCGTGGAGACTCCGTAGATATGGAAAGAGCCCGCCTCGACCGCTTCGGTAACTTCGTCGTTTAGGGCCAGGTGCTTAAGGTTATCCCTCGGGATGATCACACCCTGCCCATTGGTGAGTCCTCGACTCTTGCAGATGTCGAAAAACCCTTCGATTTTCTGGGTTGCGCTGCCGATGGCTTGAATGTCGCCGTTCTGGTTGACAGCGCCGGTTATTCCTATCCCCTGAGCCAGGGGGAGTTCGGAAATGGCAGAAAGCAGCGCACACAGCTCGGCTGATGAGGCGCTATCGCCGTCCACCTCGCTATAGCTCTGTTCGAAGCTTATGCTGGCGGACAGGGACAAGGGTTTGTCATACCCGTATTTGCCCTTCAGATAGCCGGTCAGCACCATGAAACCCTTGTCGTGAATCTTTCCACTCAACCTTATCTATCGTTCGACGTTCACCAGCTGGCCTCGGCCCAGGGATACCCTTGCCGTAATCCGGCTGGGCTTCCCAAAGGCTGAAGTGCCAAAACCCAGGACCGCCAAGCCATTCACTTGCCCAACCACCTCCCCTTCGGTGGAGATGCGGATGGTGCTGTCCTCTATGAGCTCCTGAAGCCTGTCTTCCCTTAGACTGGATCGGTACTTTCGCTGTTCCTCGGCCCTCTTTACATGTTCGTGGGTAACAACTTCTTCTCCGGCCATCGATGCCCAGTAATTGGACTCGGTGATGATGTCCGACACATCATTGAACCGGGTTGTCAGCTTCTCCTGGTGTTCGGCCAACCGGCTGGAGTATTCGATTATGCGGGCTACGGCGGTGTTGTGAAAGGGCATCAGACTGCCGTCGTGGTGCCGGGCGGACACAAAGGCAGCGTACTTGCCCACGTTTTCGGGGGACCGTTCCATCACGGTATCGAACTCGGCCCTCACCTTGAACAGGCGTCGGAAATCCTCATCGGCGGACTGAAGTAGGCGCAGCGCGTCCGGGGTTCCCACGAGGATGACCTTGGCATCTACCGGGATGGGCTTCGGGCGCAGGGTAGTTGAGGGAAGGGGGTTGTTCTGCTCCCCTATGTTCTCGATCCGAACCTCGCCACTATTGAGCACTCGCTTCAGCGTCTGCCAAGAGAGGGGGTTCTCCAGCAGGTCCCGCGCCTGGAGAATGAGGTAGCCCCCATTGGCTTCGTGGAGAGCCCCACCCTTTATCATCATATGGTTGGTGGTGAGCATACCCATCCGGGCATCATAGTCTATGCGTCCGAAGAGGTTATAGTAGGTGGGGTTGGACTCGACGATTATGGGCGCGAACTGGCAGGCTATGCTGTCTAGCAAGTAGTTTACCCGGTATCGCACAAGGCCGCCATCATCCGCGGTTGGCTGATCAGGTCCGGGGTTCCTAGCATCGGGCGGCTTGAATTGGTCGGAATTTTGGACCATATCCTCTTCGACCAGCGCCAAATAAGCAGCTACCTCGGAGAAGGCAGCATACTTGGCTTTCAGGTCTTCCAGCATCGGGGACAGGACCGACCTTACAACCTCGCGGTCCACCTCCAACGTCTCTTCCACAGCCCCCTTGTCCAAGCGCCTCACGTCAGCAAGCACACGCTTCACGTCTTGCATCAACACATCGGAACGTTTGCGGACGCCCTCCCGCTCTTCCTCCGGCAACTCGCCCAACTCTTCATGGGACAACGGCCGTCCACCGACCAGTGGGAGAGGCGAAAAGCCGGCAGGCGTGGAAACCAAGGCAAACCCCGCCTCCCTCGCCATCATTTCGATGCTGACGGCCATAGCCTGGCGTTTGGCTTCCAGGCCTTGCATAGCATTTTCAATGCGATTGGAATACTCTTCGCTCTCAAAGACCCGGAGTAAGTCCCGGCGGACCGCGGCTACCAGCTCATCCATGTCTCCGGCGAGGAGCTTCACCTGGCCGCAGGGCAGTGCCACAGGTACGGGCTGGGAGGGGTCCTGAAAGTTGTAAACATAGCCCCAGTGGCGAGGGGCGGGCCTGCGGGATGCTACCTGCTCTACGAAGAACCTCAACGCCGTGTTTCTGCCTGTGCCCGGGAGCCCTGAAATGAACAGATTGAATCCCCGTTCCTGTATGTTCAGCGCCAGCTCCAGGGCGCTAAGTGCCCGTTCCTGCCCGATCATCTCTTCCAGGGGAGCCACATC
The DNA here is from genome assembly GCA_021296025.1 of Dehalococcoidia bacterium. Classification (GTDB taxonomy): domain Bacteria; phylum Chloroflexota; class Dehalococcoidia; order Lucifugimonadales; family JAGWBF01; genus JAGWBF01. The sequence continues at coordinate 6,002 of JAGWBF010000033.1, forward strand.
CTCGGTTGTGGTGAAACCCAAGGCGCCGGGATCACACCTCTTGTTCAGCAGGTGAACGGGAACCTCAAGGTCCTGGATGCTCACTATGGTTCTCCTCAGATCATGCAGCTGAGTGCAGGTTAAGCCGGAAGCCCGCCCTGATGGGCATTATGCATTATGTTAAACAGGTCCCGTGTCCAATTATGGTAAGCGTGGTCTAAAAGTATAACACTATAGCAACTCGCCTCTTCAGAGGTGGCATTCTGAGGCTGTGAAACCTGGTCAAGCGCGCTTCAGACAAAGTCCGTAGCTATGCTATAATTGGCAGTGCCTGTAACATAAGCGGACGCTGACTTAGGGATAGACTGCTTCCGGGCCAATCCCGAGAATTAGTCCTCTAGGCCCCCAACGGCAAAGGCGCTATGCTTTCGCCCTCTGCGCACACCCTCACAGCCCCACGGGGCTACCCCAGATTAGTGCCCGAGAGGGGCTCGCGGACAGCCCGGAATGCCCACTTGAGGGAGGAGTTGTGCTCGGTGAGGGAAACGATGGGCCCTTTCGATGAGCTAAGGGTGTTTACGGGCAATGCCCACCGGCAGCTTGCCCAATCGGTGTGCGATTACCTGCAAATCCCCTTGGGACAGGCTGAGGTGTTCAAGTTCAGCAACGACAACACCTTCGTTCGCATTTTGGAGAACATCCGTCAGCGGGATGTGTTCATCGTGCAGCCAACCTGCTACCCAGTGAATGACCATCTGATGGAGCTCCTCATCATGATCGATGCCGCGAAGCGGGCATCGGCTGGCCGTGTAACCGCCGTCGTTCCCCACTACGGTTATGCGCGCACCGACAAGAAGGACCAACCCAGGGTCCCCATAACGGCCCGGCTGGTTGCCGACCTGCTTTCGGCTGCGGGCTGTGACCGCATCCTCACCATCGACCTACATGCGGGCCAGATACAGGGGTTCTTCAATATTCCGGTGGATGAGCTTACAACCCTGCCCATCCTGGGCCGCTACTTCCAGGACAAGGGGCTGGACAACCTGGTAATCGTGGCTGTGGACATCGGAATCAGCAAGAGGGCCAGGGATATGGCCGAGCTGCTTCATGCTCCCCTAGCCATCGTCGAAAAAAGGCGCACCGGCAACGACGATAGGGCGGAGATGCTGAACGTGATAGGCGATGTGGAAGGGAAGGTAGCCCTCACCTTCGATGATGAGATAGACACCGCCGGCTCCCTGGTTACCGCAGCAAATGCCCTGATTGACCATGGCGTGACCAAGGTGTATTCGTGCGCTACCCATCCTGTCTTTTCGGGGAATGCCCATGAACGTATCCTGTCCAGTCCCATGGAGGAGCTGGTCGTTACCGACACCATCCCGGTGCACGAATGCGACAAAAATGGGAAGATAACCGTCCTATCGGTAGCTCCCCTGCTGGGCGAAGCCATTCGCCGCATCCATGAAGGCCTCTCCATCGGAGAGATGTTCAACTAGAGGCAAAACCACAACATGGTCAACGTATTATCGAAGATACTGGGCGATTCGACCGACCGGGCCGTCAAGAAGCTCGCTCCTATAGTCAAAGAGATCAACGACCTGGAGCCTGGCCTGGAAAGGCTGGATGATGAAGCCCTTCGACGGAAGACCGACGAGTTCCGGGCACGCCTATCAAAGGGCGAGGACCTGGATGACCTGCTGCCCGAGGCATTTGGGGTAGTACGAGAAGCGGCGAAACGCACTCTGGGCCAGCGACACTACGATGTCCAGCTCATGGGCGGCATCATTCTGCACCAAGGCAAGGTTGCCGAGATGAAGACGGGAGAGGGCAAGACCCTGGTTGCCACCCTGCCCGCTTACCTGAATGCAATCACGGGAGAGGGCGTACACGTCGTCACCGTAAACGACTACCTGGCCCGCCGGGACTCATCCTGGATGGGACCCGTCTTCCATAAGCTAGGCCTCAGGGTAGCCTGTCTCCAGCACGAGTCGGCCCTTTTGTTCGATTCATCTTACGAAGGACCGGAGCCCTCACAGAACCATGTAGTCGGAGTCTCCCGGCAGGAGGCCTACAGCGCTCACATCACCTACGGGACCAACAACGAGTTTGGCTTCGATTATCTTCGCGACAACATGGCCTTAACCGAGGAGAGCATCGTCCAGAGGGGCCACCACTACGCCATCGTGGACGAGGTGGACAACATCCTCATCGACGAAGCCCGGACGCCCCTAATAATCAGCGGACCGGCTGAAGAGCCCGTCCAGCTGTACTACACCTTTGCCAAGCTGGTGCCCCGGCTCAAGGAAGATGACTACACCATCGACGACAGGACCCAGGCCATCTCCCTGACCCAATCGGGGATATCCAACATGGAGCGATGGGCCAAGGTAGGAAACCTGTACGATGCCGAAAACTACCACCTGGTCCACTTCATAGAGAACGCCCTCACCGCCCAGGTAATGCGAAAGAGGGACAAGGACTATGTGGTCAGGGATGGTGAGGTTGTAATCGTCGATGAGTTCACGGGAAGGCTCCAGTTCGGGCGCCGCTGGTCCGACGGTCTTCACCAGGCGGTCGAAGCCAAGGAGGGGGTGAAGATCCAGCGGGAGAGCATCACCTACGCTACGGTTACCCTCCAGAACTACTTCCGGATCTACGACAAGCTGGCAGGCATGACAGGCACAGCCCTAACGGAGAGCGAAGAATTCTACAAGATCTACGGCTTCGATGTTGCGGTAATCCCCACCAACAAGCCCATGGTCCGGGATGACCGTCCGGACCTGATCTTCAAGACGGAAGAAGGCAAGTGGAACGCCGTCTCTCAAGAGATCAAGGAGCATTACGACAGGAGACAGCCTGTGCTGGTTGGGACCACCTCCATCGAAAAGTCCGAAAAACTCAGCGCCATGCTCCGCCGCTCAGGTATCCCCCACAATCTCCTGAACGCCAAGCAGCACGAGGATGAGGCCCAGATTGTGGCCCAGGCCGGCCGGCCTGGGGCGGTCACAGTGGCGACGAACATGGCAGGGCGCGGGACGGACATAGTGCTGGGAGGCAACCCGGACAACCTGGAAATGGGTCATGATCAATGGCAGGCGGACCATGAGGAGGTCGTGGCCAGGGGAGGCCTGCACGTCATCGGCACGGAACACCACGACTCCCGGCGAATCGACAACCAGCTTAGAGGACGCTCCGGCCGGCAGGGAGATCCTGGGAGCTCCCGTTTCTACGCCTCCCTGGAAGATGACCTTATGCGCCGGTTCGGCGGCGACCGCATCAAAGGGCTGATGGGTCTGGTGGGCCTGGGGGACGACACTCCCCTGGAGAACCGAATGGTCACCAAGTCCCTGGAAGGGGCGCAGGTGAAGGTCGAAGGGCATCACTTCGAAACCCGGAAACACCTGCTGGAATACGATGATGTCTTGAACAACCAGAGGCAGGTGATCTACACGAAGAGGCGGGAATCTATTGTCAGCGACGACCTGGAACATACCATCCTAGCCATGGTCCAGCAGAAGGTCGTCGAACTTGTGAAGTACTGCCTCCCGGGTAAGGAACATGATGATTGGGACACTGAAGGCTTCCTGGAGGAGCTAAGGGTCGCGCTGCCTCTACCAGCCGACCTGGACAGCGAAGAAGAGCTGCTTCAGTTGGACCGGCAGAAGATAGAGGAGCGGCTCTTGGAGCACGCCCAGCACGTCTACGGCCAGCGGAAGGAAACCATGGGCCCCGAAAACATGAAAGCCATGGAGAAGCTTCTGATGTTGCGCTCTATAGACGTCCATTGGGTCAGCCACCTCACATCTATGAACAACCTTCGTCAGGGAATCGGGCTGCATGCCTTTGGTCAGAGGGACCCTCTTGTTATGTACAAGACCGAAGGCAGCCGTATGTTTCAGGAGCTGCTCAAGCGGATCGATAGGGACGTGGTACACAGCATCAACTACGCATCCATATCCACAACCCCGGGAACGAGACCTACCAACGGGTCCATCAAACCTAGCCCGATGAAGGCGGTTGCATCTAGCTCCCAGGGAGCGGCCGCAGCTGTGGCGACTCGCAAGGTCGGGCGCAACGACCCGTGCCCCTGCGGCAGCAACAAGAAGTACAAGCGATGCCACGGCAGCAACGGCTGACCCGAACGTGAGAGCGCAGCGGCAGCGACAATCAGCATGACCCCCAGTAACGAAGACATCGCCCAAGTATTCGAAAACATGGCCTCCCTCCTGGAGTTCAAGGGAGATGCTGTCTTCAAGATTCGGGCGTACCAGAGGGCGGCCCGCATCATCGACCATCTCCCTTACCCGCTAGCACAAGCGCTGAACGATGGCATGGACCTGAAGACCATCCCCGGTATCGGCGATGCTATCAGCAAGAAGGTAAGGGAGTTCATCGATACTAACCAGGTCCAAGCCTTGGAACGGCTAAAGGGCGAGCTTCCAGACGGGATTCTCGACGTGATGGAGCTACCTGGAATAGGTCCAAGGACCGCCGCCGTGATCGTGAAGGAGCTCGGCATCACCAGCTTGGAAGACATCGAGAAAGCTGCCCTGGACGGCTCTCTGGCAGCCCTGCCCCGGATGGGGGAGAAGAGCGCCGAGACCATCCTGGATTTCATACGGTCCCATCGCACCAAAGAAGCCTCCGCCGGTCTCACTCCGTCGGGCTCCTAGCTGTAATTATGTCAACTGAGTCAGTGACCAGAACAAAGCGCTCCCCCCAGGTGGATGTTCTCCCATCTACTGGTCTTTCATGCAATGAGGTCCCCGTAATTGCCCATCTTAAGGCGCAGTTGGATTCGGGACGAGACTGGTGCGAAGCCTTGCTGGAAGCTGTGGGTCAGTGGACGATGGCTGATGAGGAGTACAACGGGCGCACGTACAGCTACCTGCTACTGGGCGAAGCCTTCGATTGGCTGCTGCTGGCCGAGAGGCTGTGCAGCGAACTGGATGGCGCCATCCCCGGCGAGGCGAAGGAAGACCTTCTCTTTCGAGGCAAGCTTCCCGAGTCCTTCACAGCCGAGAGGTTCCGTGTGCTCATAGGGCACAGCAAGCACCGGGCCTTCCTCAACTACTGGTACGGCGTAGTGATTGAGGAGGCTCTCCAGCTAAAGACGGAAGAGGAGCTTCGCAAGCAGCACCACGCCCGCGGCTTCCCCGATACCGACGACCTGACGGAAGAGGTCTTTGCCAAGTTGTATGAAGGCGGCCGTGAAGAGCTGTTCAGGGATTTCCTAAAGGAAACGTACAAAAAGCGCCGGGCTTCACGCTCGTTGAGCGACCTGAAGGAGTTCACCTATTGGCTGTTCAAACGACGGGTGCGCATCTGGGACCCGGCCAGGGTTGCCAGCGATACCCGGAAGGGCTTGGTGAGGCTGGGCGAACTGCGCTCTTCAGACTGCTATCTGGGTAGCTGAAGTCAAAGGGCCAGAAACCGTTACGAAGGCATCTGGACCAGCACCTGCTCAAGACGCTCCCGGCGCTCTTCCATCGAACGCTCTCTCTCCCGCTCCCGCTCCACCACTTCTTCAGGAGCCCGGCTGCTGAATTTGTCGTCGGCCAGCAGCTTGCGCACCCTCTCCAGGGCTTCGGAGGTTTCCAACAGCTCTCCCTGCAGGCGCTCCCGCTCCGACGAGATGTCCACAACCCCGGCCAAGGGCACCTTTACGACGATCTGGCCTATCACCATGGTTATCGCCTGGTCCGCCAGTCTCGAATCATCTTGGCCGTCATCGGCGATGGTCAGAGGAGAGGCCGTCGCCAGCACCTCCATCATCATGGACTCTTCCCTCAAGGCTCCTGCCAGCGGGCCGGGCGCTAAGGTTGCGGGAAGCTTTTGCCCAGGAGCTATGCGGAGCTGGGCGCGGGCGTTGCGAATCGCCCGGACCACCTGAATGATCTCCTGCATCTCGTCGTCGGCGGCAGCATCCAGCTTGGCCTCATCGGACTTCGGATAGGGTGCAACCATGATCGACTCGGGGAGACCATCCCTTCCCGGAAGTCGGCTGACCAAGTTCTGCCATATCTCTTCGGTAATGTAGGGCATGAATGGATGCAGAAGCCTCAGGGTCCTCTCCAGGACATGAACCAGCACCCTCAGGGGAGATTGGTCCCCAGAGCGGATGCGCACCTTGGCCATCTCGATATACCAGTCGCAGTAGTCTCCCCAGAGAAACTCGTAAATGGAACGCTGGGCTTCGCCCAGCTCGTATTCCTCGAGGTACCTGTTGACTGTTCGACAGAGCAGGCTGAGACGGTGAAGAATCCACCGGTCCTGGCGGACCATGCCGGAAGACGAGTCAAGGTTGCGCCAGCCCAGAAGGTCGGCAGAATCGGCCCTGTCTATGTTCGAGAGTACGAACCGGGAGGCGTTCCACAGCTTGTTGGCAAAGTTACGAGTGGACTCCAGCTTGGACTCACCGAGACGCTGGTCGTTGCCCGGAGCTGTTCCCGTCGTCAGAGCGAAGCGCAGGGCATCAGTGCCGAACTCCTCGATCAGCTGAAGGGGATCGAGGACGTTCCCCTTCGTCTTGCTCATCTTGACCCCTTCCGCATCGCGGATCAGGCCATGCAGGAAGACTGTGTGGAAGGGCTCCCGCCCCGTGTTTTCCAAGCCCATCATGATCATGCGGGCCACCCAGAAGAACAGGATGTCGTAACCCGTTTCCATGACAAAGGCGTTGTGCCCTGACACCGCAGTATCGAAGTCCGCGTCGGGGTAGAAACGAGAGAAATCCTCGCTATTCTCAGGCCATCCCACAGTGGAGTGCGGCCAAAGGGCGGAGCTGAACCAGGTGTCCAGCACATCGGGGTCCTGCCAGATGTCCTCGGACTGGCAATGGGAGCAGGCATCGACTTCGTCGACCGATGCGGTGCTCTTGCCGCAGGAGCGGCAGTACCATACAGGAATGCGGTGCCCCCACCATAGCTGACGGCTTACGCACCAGTCGCGAATGTTCTCCAACCAGTTCTTGTACACGTTGGAGAACCGTTCGGGCACGATTCGGATGCGCCCTTCGGATACGGCTCGATATGCCCGGCCTGCAATGGACGCAGGATCATCGTAGCGACCCACATCCATGAACCACTGGGTACTTACCAGGGGCTCCACCACACTCTTGCATCGTTGGCAGTGGCCCACCGAGTGGCGATAAGCCTCGACCTTCTCCATGTAGCCCTCGTCCTGGAGCCTCTGGACGATCTCGGTGCGGCACTGGAACCGCTCCACACCCGCGTAGGTTCCCGCCTCCCCGCTCATGGTCCCGTCCTGCTCGATTACGGTAACCACGGGCAGGTTGTGCCTTCTCCCTATTTCGAAGTCCGTCGCATCGTGGCCGGGGGTAACCTTGAGGGCCCCAGTGCCAAACTGGGGATCGATAGCATCGTCGGCGACAACGGGTATCTGCCTGTTCACGATTGGCAATATGGCAAGCTGCCCCACCTGCGACCCGAATCGCTCATCCTCCGGGTTCACTGCAACTCCCGTATCCCCCAGCATTGTCTCCGGTCTGGTGGTCGCAACCACGATGTGGCCCTCCCCGGACTGCATGGGATAGCGGATGAAGTAGAGGGAGCCATCCTGCTCTGCGTGCTCCACCTCCAGGTCCGACAGGGCAGTGGAACACCTGGGACACCAGTTGATTATCCGCTCGCCCCGATACACCAAGCCCTTGTTGTACAGGTTGACGAAGGTTGCCCGGACAGCAAGGCTCGGACCTGGGTCCAGGGTGAAGGACAGGCGGGACCAGTCGCAGGAAGCCCCCAACCGTTTGTGCTGCTCATCTATGGTGTTGCCGTAGCGCCGCACCCACTCCCACACCTGCTCCACGAAGGCTTCCCTGCCCAGCTCCTGGCGGCTGGTGCCCTGACGGGCGACATGCTGTTCCACAACCCACTGGGTGGCAATGCCGGCGTGGTCTTTGCCGGGAAGCCAAAGGGTGGCATCTCCCAGCATGCGGTGCCAGCGGCAGAGAACATCCTGGATTGAAGCCGTCAAAGCATGGCCCAAGTGCAGCTCACCTGTGACGTTGGGCGGGGGCATGATCACCACGAAAGGCTTCTTGGCAGGGTCGGTGGAGGGGGAGAAGTAGCCTCCCTCAGTCCAGAATCTGTATATGCGGCCCTCGACCTCCTTGGGGTCGTAGGCCTTGGGCATCTCGTTAGTCGCTGGTGTGGACATCTACTCCATCCCCATCTATCCCCTGCCCAAGTGGGTAAGGGCTGACATTATGCCAGGGGTATGGAGATGAACACGCGGGGTTCATCCCCGATTGCCGCCGTGGTGTGGCCCTTGCCCGTCAGGTCTTCCACCATGTTCACATCCCCGGGGCCGAACCTCTGGACTGTCCCATACCACAATCCTATCTCCACCACACCCTAAAAGGTGATTACGTACTGGCGACGAGGGGCGGGATGGAAATCGATGCGGGTGATGGATATGGTGGCGTTGGGGTCAACCTTTACCGGACCTGTTGGAGATTCAATGGGCTCGAAATGGGTCTCACCATCATCGCCTGTGTACGTCCTGTAGAACATGGCCTCTACTCCTTCTTTCAGTCAGAAATACACGTTGCGTTCCGCCATAGCGGAACGCCCATCAAAAACCCTTGGTCGAGCTACGCTACGAGTTAGTCCAGAGGTATTGCTACGGATACGCGCGGAACATCTCCCACAACCCTCGTCGTATGGCCCTTTCCCGTCAGGTCGTCTGCCAGCATCACATCCCCAGGGCCGAATCTGTGGACTGACCCATCCCCCAAGCCTATCTCCACCTCACCCTGCAAGGTGATTACGTACTGGCGACGAGGGGCGGGATGGAAATCAATGAAGTAGCCCGGGTCCGACTTTCTAAAGGTGACCCCTGTGGCAGGTTGGAGCACCGGACCGTCGATTTGCCCGAAGGGGGGCTCCAGGTCCTCCAGATGGGACTGGCCGTCGTCCCCAGAAAACAGCCTCTTGAACATGTGCACCCTCCAATTGGCTAGCAGGCAGGCCTGCTGAGTATGTCTCCACCGATCTTCCGGGGTATTAGCTGCCCATCACCCAGGGAGCCAAAGAACTGACCGTCCTCAACCACTACCTTCCCTCTCAGTATGGTGGTCACCGGCCATCCATGCACCTGCCAGCCTTCCCAGATGCTGTAATCCCCGATATGCAGGTCGCCCATCGACAGGGCTTTGGAGAATTCCGGGTCTAAGAGCGCTATGTCCGCATCGCTTCCCGTGGCGATAGCCCCCTTCCGGGGATAGTAGCCCATGATCTTGGCGGCGTTGGCCGACGTCACATCCACGAACCGCCCCAGGGACATCCCCTGCTTGGACACACCCTCGCTGAAGGTGATCCCCATCCTGGTTTCGGCGCCGTTGTGCCCGCCGGTGATGTCGTGGGTGGTCCTGCCGGCGATCTTGGTCGCAAAGTCGGTGCAGTACTCATCGGTGGCCATGCTGTTGATGCCGCCTTTGATCAGCCCTTCCCACAGGGCTTGACGGTCCTCTTCGGATTTCAAGGAAGGATAGGTATGGTACTTCATGCCGTCGGGCTGCTTGTAGTCGTCGGCGTTGAAGCTGGCATAGTTGTGCAGGGTCTCCCCATACACAGGCAAGCCCTTGCCCCGGGCCTCGCGGACAGCATGCAGCCCTTCCTTGGCGCTCACGTGGACGAAGTACACAGCCGCTTCCGTCCATTCAGCGACCCGGATCACCCGCCGGAAGGACACATCCTCGGACATATTGTTGTGCACCTCGTGGATGTTGAACCACTCGGTGCGCTCCTCCTCGGCCAGCTTCTTGTACATGTACTGGACGATGTCATCATCCTCGGAGTGGACGAACATCAGTCCCCCGTTGGCTGCAACCTTCTCCATAATGCCCGACAGGTGGCCCATGCCGACCAAGCGTCCCTCTCCCTCGGGAATGTTCTCCTTGGGACGGATGTTGGTGGTGAATATCTTGAATGTAGAGAAACCACCCTGTATTGCTTCCGGTATCTGCTCCATGACCCTGGTAGGGACCTCGCCCAGCAGCATGCAGTGATGGGAGTAGTCGCAGTAGGAGTTGCCGCTCCAACGACCTGTGCGCTCGTCGATGGCCTGGAAGATGTCGAAATCTCCCATCTGGATGGCGAAATCCGTGAGGGTGGTGGTCCCACCGAACAGGGCAGACCTGCTCACCGCTTCTGGGGGCGCGGTGAATTCGCCGGGCCGTCCGGCGATGGGGGCGGCAATGTGGGCGTGGGGCTCAATGCCTCCGGGAACCACGACTTTTCCGGAGGCGTCCAGGATGCGAGCGGCATCGCTGGGGAGGGCGCCTTCGAGGGCTACAGCGACAATCTTTTCGCCCTGCACCGCCACATCCCAGCTGCCAACGCCCCAGGGCGTTACCACCTGTCCACCCCTGATGATCAGGTCAAGCATCGGGCACCTCGCGGGCCTTATGATCAGCTAGTGTAGCATAAGGCAATTAGGCTGTGCACCAGCTTTGTCAACTGCTGCGGTTGGTGTTTCCTCAGCTTGCTTGGGAACACCCTCATGGGTAGAATAAGCCTAAGTGTCCCACGATAATATACCCACGGGAGGTAGGTCGATGGGCAGGATTAGTTCACCCCTGGAGGGCATCAGGGTACTCGATCTTGGGCGCCACCAGGCAGGTCCCCGGTGCGGGCAGGTGCTGGCCCGGCTGGGAGCAGAGGTCATCAAGATCGAGCGCCTGGGCGGGGAAGAGACCCGCACCCACGGTCCTTGGTCCAACGGCCAAAGCGCCTACTTCGTCCAGTACAACAGCGGCAAGAAGAGCTTGTGTATGGATATGCGAAAGGACAGGGCCAAGGATATCCTCAGGGACCTGGTCAAGATATCCGACGTACTCATACAGAACTTCCGGCCTGGCACCATCGAGAAGATGGGCTTCGGGTACGATGCCCTCTATGAGCTGAACCCCAAGATCATCATGGTGAACGTGTCAGCCTACGGTCAGTTCGGCCCCTACCGGGACAAGATAGGCTACGACCCCATAGGCCAAGCTATGTCGGGGATAATGATGGTTACGGGAGAGGAAGGGATGCCACCCATTCGGGCCGGTGTCCCCATAATAGACCGCACTACAGCTCTCCATGCAGCCATCGGCACCCTGGCAGCGCTCAGGGAACGGGAGATCTCCGGCGAGGGCCAATCCCTGGACCTGTGCCTGGCAGACACAGGGTACAGCTATACGGAGATACCCATAACCGCTTACACCGGTGGCGGAGGGCTGCCCAGCAGGGGAGACCGAGTTGGCGCCGCCCCTAGCAGCGCCTACCCTTGCAAAGATGGCTGGATTCTCGTTTCGGCCGGGGACCAGCACCAATGGCCCAGGGTGTGCAGCGCCCTTGGAAAGCCCGAATGGGAAGAGGATGAGCGCTTTACCCAGAGGCATATCCGCGCCAAGCACTCGGAAGTGATCAACCTGGCCATGAAGGAGCTCCTTTCCACGATGACCATGGCCGAGGGTGTGGAGCATTTCACCAAGCACGATGTGACCGCGGCGCCTGTCAACGACATCGCCAAGGCGGCCGACGACCCTCATCCCTGGGAGCGTCGTGCCCTGGTAGAGGTGGACGACCCTATCGCGGGCAAGATCAACGTTTCCGGCGACTTCTGGCACTTCAGCAGGACCCCTACGGTTATCGGCACAACGCCCATGCCTGGAGAGCAGACCGACGAGCTTCTGTCAGGCCTCCTTGACTTGTCCGAGGATGAAATAGACCAGCTTCGGCAGCAGGGGGTTGTGGGCTAGACAGGTCAGACAGGACATGACCACCAACTACTGCCCTAATTGCGGAAACCAACTGGACCCGGACGCCACTTTCTGCAGCAACTGCGGGGCCCAGGTAACAGCCTCCCCCCGCAGGAGCGGAGCCATGGGCCCCCAGTGCCACTATTGCCATGCCGAAATGGACCCATCCCAATTCATCTGCCCTGTCTGCGGGCAGGTGATTGGCACTCCTGCCGGGGTACGTCTAGCTGATCTCGGACGCCGTCTTGGGGCATATGTCCTTGACTTAGTGCTCGTTTTTCTAACCTTGTTCATCGGTTACATCATATGGTGGCTCTTCACCCTGCGATGGGGCCAGACGCCGGGGAAGCAGCTCCTAGGTATTCGGGTAATCCGGATGGATGGCACAGAATCGGGTTGGGGATGGACCTTCATCCGAGAGTTTGTCGTCAAGGTCTTGGGTGTCGGGGTATCGAACGCAATCATTGGCTTTGTAATTCCCATACCTGTTTTCACCTTCCTGGACCCCATGTGGGCCATTTGGGACAAGGATAGGCAGGCCCTCCACGACAAGGTGATGAAGACAATAGTGGTGGATGACAGGGAAGCAGTCCAGGCCTTCCGCATAGCATCAGAGTCGCCTGGATTTTAAGGACTCGCCGAACGAGCGGACTTCCAGACAGGAGGCAGAGACTATGTACGATCTGCTCCTAAGGGGTGGCACTTTAATAGACGCAGCCCAGGGCTATTCGGATAGAAACGCCACTTACGATGTTGCTGTCCAGGATGGGCGAATCTCCAGCATAGCCACAAGCATCCCTCTGGAGGAAGCCGCGAAGGTGGTGGATATCCCGGGCAAGATAGTAACCCCCGGCCTGATAGACCTTCATACTCATGTGTTCGACGGCATCGCCAGCAACGGGGTTAACCCGGACCTTGGAGGGGTGCGGGCCGGGGTGACCACCCTGGTGGATGCCGGCAGCTCGGGCAGCGCCACCTTCGGAGGTTTCCCCCGACACATCATCCCCAACTCCCACACGGAAATCCTCCCCTTCCTACACATCGCCCAGACGGGGCTTGCCACCACGCCGGACATCATCACCGAGGGTAGCATCGACTACGAAGGCACCCTCCGCGTGCTGGACCAACATCGCGGACTGATCCGGGGGATAAAGGCCCGCATGGTCTCCCCCGCCCTGGAGATCTTCGGCATGGATATGCCCCGGTTGGCGAAGCGGGCCGCCAAGGAGTTTGGCCTGCAGCTCATGGTGCACATCGGTGATACCGAGAAGCGCTACGACGGCAACGTCATACGAGAGCTGCTGCCCATCCTTGAAGAGGGCGACATAGTGACCCACTACTTTACCGCCAACCCCGGCGGGGTGCTGGACGCCGACGGCAAGCTGGTCCCCGAAGCCCGGGATGCCGTGGACCGAGGTGTCTGGCTGGACACCGCCCACGGCAGGATGAACTTCAGCTTCGATGTGGGACAACGGTGCCTGGACCAGGGGCTCATGCCCCACTGCATCAGTACTGACCTGACGGTGCCAGGGCGGCTGAGGACGGTGCACAGCATGACGGAGATGATGACCCGCTTCCTGGGCCTGGGGTTCACCCTGGAGCAGGTTGTTACCATGTGCACCACCAACCCAGCCAAGGCCATAGAAGAGGCGGGCCGCTTGGGGGCGCTGGTGGTCGGAAGGCAGGCGGATATCTCCGTACTGGAGATAGTGGATGGCGACTGGGTGGTCTATGATGTACTGGGAGATTCGCTTAAAGTTGATAAAGCGGTCGTGCCGGCGCTGACATTCAAGAACGGCCGGATGTTCGAGCCTGACTGGGGACCCCGTCCCTGGGGATGGCTGCCTGACAGCGCAGACGATGGAAGGAGTACAGGGTGAAGTTCGGTAACTTTCTGTTTCCCGAGAGCGCTTCCAAGGACACGGACCACAGGGTGGTCTCCGAGGCTCTGCAGGAAGCCCAGCTATCCGATGAGCTGGGACTGGATGCGGTCTGGCTGGCGGAGCACCACTTCGATGGTGGATGCGCCTACGTGGACCCCACCACTTTTGCCTCCGCCATTGCTGTGAGCACCCGGCAGATCAAGATCGGCTTTGCCGTGGCCCAGACCGCCCTCCACCATCCGGTGAGGCTGGCGGAGCAGGTCGCCCTGCTGGATGTGCTGAGCCAGGGGCGCATGATCGTGGGCCTGGGCCGGGGCACTGCCTTCAACTGGTACGAATACCGTGGCTATGGCATCGACCCCCAGGAGGCCTACGAACGCCTGGATGAGACGGAGGAGATACTCTTCCGTATCTGGACAGCCAAGGACTACGAGCACAACGGCAAGTACTTCCAGTTCAAGCTTCCGGAGCTGAGGCCCGGCGTCGTTCAGCAGCCCTACCCGCCCGTCATCAGGGGGGCATCGTCCCTGGAGTCGGCCTTGGAGATGGCAAGGCGGGGAAGGCCGTTTTTGATGAACGTGCAGAGCGTGGACATCACCGCCCAACGCATTACAGCCTACAAGGACACCATGGCTGAGGCAGGCTTCGACGAAGATGCCATCGACGAGGCTGTGGACAACTGCTGGGTGTGGCGGAACGTGGTCGTGGCAGACACCGACGCCGAGGCAGAAGAGATCGGGGTCCCCGCCTTCCTGACCATGCGGACAAACCTCTCAGCGGCCCGGGAGAGACTGAACCTGCCCACCGAAGCCATGCCGGCGACGGGGGCAGCCAGGGACTCGGTGGATCAGGGGCTGATTTGCGGCTCCCCGGATACGGTGGCCGAGAAGATGGAGAAAGTTGGCCAGACCGGCGCCGGTGGCGTGATAATCCATTTCCGCCTTGGGCCCTTGCCCCGGGAAGTGAACGACCACAGCCTGGAGCTGTTTGCCAACAAGGTGGTCCCGCAACTTCGCAGCGCCTGAGCCAATTCACCGTGATAGGGGGGTCCCGCTTGTGATTGCAGGTGTCCTGGGCAATCCCCCGCCTGCTCATGCTTCCTAAATTAGGAAATGGGATTGACCACAGGGGCTACCTCAGCTGTTCTTCCTCTTTCCGGAGGATTTCAGCTTTCGCACCAGCATCGCGAAGCGCCGGCGGACTGAGGGCCTTCTCCGGCGAAGGTTAGCCGCCACCGAAGGAATCACCAGGGAATCCCCCGCCAGCACCGGAAAGCTCCAACGGCGCAGGTCCTTTAGATTGGGCGCCTTCTGCTCCCAGCCGGGCGCCAGGGTAAGCGTCTGCTCCCAACCACGGCTGCCCTTGGGCCTCAGCATGACTTGCCCACCGGCTTCGGCCACGATCAGCACTCCCGCCGCCACATCCCACAGCTTAGGACCTCCAAAGAGGGCGTACTGCACAGACCCCATGGCAACCAGGGCCATCTCGTAGGCTATGCTCCCCGTAACCCGGGGCTCCCCGGCCCTCTTATGGAGTCCGCCGGTAAAGCGGAAGCCCGCCCCGAAGGAGCCCGGCAGGCCGCTAAGCCGGTTGGAGCTGGGTCCCTCGCGGGAATTTATCGTCAGCGGTTCTCCATCTATGCGACAGCCCCCGCCCTTATGGGCATGGAGGACCACCCCGCCCGAGTCGCTTGGCCATGGAACAAAGATGGAGGAAGCTACGGGAACACCCCTGTGCAAGACGCCTATGGACACAGCATACACGGGCAGGCCGTTCAGGAAATTGGTCGTCCCGTCAAGGGGGTCCAGCACCCACAGGTACTCGGGGGAGACGGCATCTCCCTCATCTTCATCCTCTTCTCCCAGTACGCCATGATCGGGGAAGCTGGCGCCGATCTCTGCCTTGAGGAGCTGCTGACTGTCTTTGTCGGCAGACGTGACGGGGTCCAGCTCCTTCGCCTTGTCCTTGAACTCGACATCCAGGCTATTCCCGAAGCGTTGCCGGAGCAGCGACCCCGCCTTGCGAGCCAGCTCTGCCGAGGCATCCTCCAGTCGTTGAAGGTAGGACTGGTCGTCCATGCTGGCGACCTAGGTCTCAGCAGCGGTGCGAAGGTCGGCGCGGAAATCATCGGGGGTGGGACCTCGGTCTATGATCACATCAATGACGGCAGGGAGCCCGGAGGCCTGGGCTTCCCGCAGGACACGAGGCAGCTCCCTGGAGTCGCTCACCTGGGCTCCAAAGGCGCCGAAACCTCGCGCTATGGCCCCGTGGTCGGCCTCAACGAACTCCGACGCGATCAGCCGGTCGCCCTGGTGGTGGCGCACCATCCCCAGAGCGGAATCGTTGTACACCACGCAGATGATGGGCAGGTCGTACTGGAGGGCGGTGGATAT
>JAGWBF010000033.1:22054-28598 GCA_021296025.1 Dehalococcoidia bacterium
GGCCTGTCCCGGTGGACCAGCTTGATGGCCACGGCTGCAGGCAGGCTCCAACCCATTCCCGCCGTGCCTCCGGGACAGAAGAATGTGCCCTCCTGCTGGGACTGGAAGAAGTGGCACATCCAGGTGCGGTTGTTCCCGGCGTCCAGGGCATACATGGTGGTCGGGTCCATGTTTTCCTGGAGCACCTTGACCAACCTCTGGGGAAGCACGGGCGACGAGTCGGTGTCCAGGTTGGAGTCCTGATAGAACCCATTTCTCTCTTTTAGGCCCTGCAGGTCGGCTGCCCTCTGACGATGGACGGTCTCTTTCCCCTGGATCGCCGGCTTGGACGCTTCCACGAGCTGGCTAAAGATGGCTGCAGCATCACCCACCAAGCCGATCTCAACGGGAAAAGTCCAGCCCGTGTTGGCTGCCTCGATGTCGATCTGGATAAGCCTCTGCCGCAGGGGGTCAAACATGTTGGGACGCTCCCTGACGGTGTCCTGGGGAGTCAGCTTGGCTCCTACCACCAGAACCGTATCGGCCTCCCCCACCGCCGCGTTGGCCGCCTGCTGCCCGTACACGCCCGCCATGCCAACGGCCAGCGGATGGGTCTCACTAATGGCGCTCTTCCCCTTGTAGCTGGTGGCTACGGGCATTCCCCACATCTCCGCCATCTGGCGCACCAAACCATGGGCACGGGCCATATGGACGCCATTCCCCGCTACCATGAGGGGGCGCTTGGACGAAGCCAGAATCTCGATCACCCGCTGGATGTCCTGGTCCGACGCCTGGGGCACCGTCGTATTGAGATAGCCAGCCGTGTGGTGAATGAAGGGCGGCGATTCCATATCTACTTCCCCGCCGATGGATGCGCTCCGCATCAGCACGCATGTCGGCCCCTGACGCCCCTGGGTGGCATGCTTGATGGCCAACTGGGTGCCGATAACCGCTTCCTTGGGGTTGGTAGCCAGGGTGGTGTACTTGGTCATGGACCGGAAAATGTTAAGGAGGTCAACGCTGCCGTACTCCCCTGCCCCCGACTGGTTGGCCGGATGCTGGGCGACGTTTCCGTCGGAGGTGTCAGTGAGGACGACCATGGGGGTGCTGCTCAAGTAGGCTTCCATGATGCCGAATGCTGCGTTGGAACCCATGAACAGGCCCTGGCCCATAATTGCCGCCGGTTTGCCCGTTGCTCTGCCGTATGCATCAGCCATGATGGCCGCCGCCTGCTCGTGCCTAGCCAGGACTGTCTGTATACGACCCTCCTGCCCAAACAGCGAGCCAAAAATCTGCCCTGTGCCTCCCCCGGGGATTCCAAATACATGGTCCACGCCCCCTTCCTGCAAAGCTTGGACTATGTGTTCATGGGCACGTGCCATATTTCTCCTTTCGTCGCTCACAGAGCAGGAACCGAATTTGCGGGGGCATTTCAAATACGAAATGAGGTGGGTAGGACTGACCCAATACTAGTTTCGCTCCATTGTGGTGTCAACACGAGAGCGGCCCACTCGGGGACCCCGGAACTTCCATGGTTTCCATCAGTCCAATCGCCATCATTTTGCCTTTCAGCAGCGCCTTGCGCCTACTTCTTTTCCGTTGACAATCATATTTAGCCGATGCTATATTTACCTAGCCAAGGCAATCCGAAATAACGCCGGCGTCAGTGGGAACACCCCCAAGCCGGACCAGAGACGTACGGAGCACCCCTTGAAACGTAGCAAGAAGGTCGGTGCGAATCAGGCTCCCCACCTCGGAGACCCGCCCACTAGTATTTTTCTTCGGTAGGGTTGCGCCTCGATAGGCGGGAGCAACAGCTTCAGGGAGGCAATGGATGCAGACTCGGGACTTTGTAGTGCGGTTTGCGGGAGAAGGAGGCCAGGGAGTCGTCACAGCCGCTGAAATGCTGGCACGGGCCGCATCTTCGGTGGGCTACCATGTCCAGACTTTTGCTACTTTCCCTTCCCAGATCATGGGAGGTCCTACCTGGACCCAGACCCGGATTTCCACGTCCCCGGTGCTGAGCCCCGGAGACGATCTGGATGTTCTGGTTGCCCTAAATCACGAAGCTTATCAGGGCCATAATGAAGAGGTACGAAGCGGGGGAGTGATACTTCACGATTCCGAATTCGAGAGCCCCGATGACGAACGAGCCATCGGGGTTCCTTTTGATGAGCTTGCAAAGCAGGCCGGGGAAGCGCGATCAGCCAACATGGTCATAATCGGTGCGCTGGCCCACCTGGTGGATATGCCCCTCGCCTTCTTCGAAGATTTCGTCCAGAAAAGGTTCGCAGGCCGAGAGGGGATAATCGCGGCAAACGTCGCCGCTCTCAGGCTCGGATATGAGCATGCTTCGGACAGCGAGGTCCAGATCGGCCAGCTGGAGCCTCCCGTCAAGCCTGAGGGAGAACAGCTGCTGATCAAGGGCAACGAAGCCCTTTCCATGGGCGCAATTGCCGCGGGGCTGGACTTCTACGTGGGCTACCCCATTTCACCCGCCACGCCGGTACTGCTGTTTATGGAACGCAACCTGGTTGGCCCCGGCAAGTTCGCCTACCAGGTAAGCTCCGAGATCGAGTCCATTGCAGGCCTGCTGGGAGCGGGATTTGCAGGCAAGAAAGCCATGACCGCCACGTCTGGCCCAGGGCTATCCCTGATGAGCGAAGGTATCGGGCTGTCCTGGATCGCGGAGATTCCCCTGCTCGTGATTGATGTACAACGGGGAGGCCCGGCGACGGGGCTTCCCACCAAGACGGAACAGTCGGACCTACAGGCTGCCCTGCATCCAGCCCACGGCGATGTCAGCATACCCGTCATCGCGCCGGGAACAGTGGAGGAGTGCTTCTACGGAGGCGTGATGGCCCTGAACTGGAGCGAGCGCTACCAGGGGCCTGTCATCCTTCTTAGCGAGATGTCCCTGGCCGAAAAGGCCCAGAACATACCCAAGCCCGATTTGGGACAGGTGGTTAGTGAGAGCCGTGAGGTTTACACCGGCACCAATGGGTATCTGCGCTACGACGGCTGGGAGCTTTCCCCGATGCCCATTCCAGGTGGGCCGGGCGCTTACGTCGCCAACGGCAGCGAGCATGACGCCATGGGGGACACAACCCACCTGCCCGAGCGGCACGTACAGATGACCGAACGCCGATTCAGCAAGCTCAAGCTGCTGGAGGATGGTCCTTTCGAGCGGGTGAATGGCGACGAGCCCATAGCACTCATGACATGGGGCGGCTCCAAGGGGCCCTCCATAGAAGCCTATGAAGACCTAATCACTGAAGGCCACAAGCTGGCTTGGTACTACACCATGTGTCTCAATCCCCTTCCTCCGGCACTCCTTGAAGAGCTGCGGAGCAAGGACTTGGTAATTGTTCCGGAGCTGAACTACCAGGGCCAGTTCAGCAGCTACCTGCGCTCCCTGAGCGTTAAAGCCGAATCCATCACCCAGTTCACCGGGCTTCCCTTCAAGGTGAGGGAGCTAAAGAAGCGAATCATAGCCCTGGCTGAAGCTTGCAAAGGAGGCAAGGTCGCGGCATGACCACGAAGAACCCCGAGTACGACTTCAAATGGTGTCCCGGATGCGGCGACTTTGGTGTGCGCCGAGCGTTGGAGTTTGCCATGGCTGAAAGGATCCAAAAGACCGGGTCAGCCATGGAAAGCAACGTGGTCGTCGCCGGAATAGGCTGCTCCGGCAACTTGGTCCACCTGCTGGAAGGTCCTCAGCCCTTTGGATTCCATGGAATCCATGGACGCTCGCTGCCCATCGCCATGGGCACCAAGATGGCCCGCCCCGACTTGAACGTGGTGGTTGTGGCAGGCGACGGGGACTTCCTGAGCATCGGCGGAGAGCACATTGGCCCCCAGGCCGCCCGGAACCTGAACATCTGCGCAGTGGTCATGGACAACGGGGTGTACGGCCTGACCAAGGGTCAGAGCTCCCCCACAACTGAGTTGGGGACGAACACCAGCTCCACCCCCTATGGCAAGATCGAAGAGTCTATCAACCCCCTAGAGCTGTATCTGACCTTGGGTGTGTCCTTTATCGCTTCGGGCTTCTCGGGCCAGCCCAGGCCCCTTGCAAAGCTGATAGCCCAGGGAATGGACCATCCGGGGTTCTCCATCGTGCACGTCCAGTCCCCCTGCACCACCTACAACGACACCTACGAGATCATCAAGGGCAACTCGAAGAAAGGTATCGAACCTTCCATTTGGGAACTGCCCGAGGACCATGATGCCTCGGACAAGCAGGCAGCCTACGGTGTCGTCAGGTCAGGCGGACTACCCATCGGAGTGGTCTATCAGCAAGAGGGCAGACCAACCCTGGATGACCGCCAAGCCGACCTGCGAGAGAAGGCGCCCCTCAAGTCGGCCCAAGAGCTGCTGGACGCCTTCCAACTCTAGGGCTAGGTCTACACTACCCGGCGATGGTCATGTTCGGCCTAGTCGTTTACGTGTAGCAAAGCAGGCCTGACGCATCTCCACTGGTGACTAGCCACCCCGCCTGCCCCTGGATTCCTGCTTTGCCCGGGAATATCTCTATCAAACTTCCTGGGACAAGGCCTCATACTTGGACGGGCACTTCACCACCACACTGTCCACGTGAAACCCGCTGCCGGGGCTGTACTTGCCTTCCAGAACGATCTCCGAGTCAACGTTGAAGAATAGGTCGGGTACAACGCCCAAATACGAAGCGTTCAGTACCTGGCCTTCGTTGGCGATCTGGAAATTCGCCAAGGTCGTGCCCTGCTCCCGTTGGAAGGAGTCGGGTACCAGCGAGCCTACCACCCTGACGCTACGTCCATCCTGGCTCTCCGAGTTGGCCAGGAACTCATCCACGGTCAGGTAGTAACGTGTGCTGCCAGGAAAAGCCTGGCTGATGAGGAAGCCCAAGGTTAGGGCCATCACTATGCCAACCAGCAGCAGCCTTACTTTATTATTGGAAATCCAGCTGGACCCATCTGTGTCGCCATCCAGCTGTTCTCGGTCCTGTTCCGACATCGCCAAAACTCTTTAGAAGTTCCTTTCCGGTTTCTTCCGTTGTTTAGACTATACGGGGAGCAGTTGTAGTTTTTCAACCGCTGCTTGACGAAGAATCCTCATCAACCGATTTCATGGCAGCCCTCAGGTCCTTTATCTCCCGTTCCAGGTCCCTTTGACGCCGGGAGACGTAAAAGACGTAGGCAAAAAACAGGACCCAGGTTACCGAGTACACCGCAAACAAGTAGGGCAGGTTCTCCGAAGGCATATCCGTCCTCCTTTATAATCGCCGGCGCCCAAGACCGGCGCCTAATGTATACTTTGCTCTTCTCAGGGTATCTTCCATTGACCTGACCGACATCCTCTCTTTGACCAGGTAGGAAAATAAGAGGGTGAAGACCAGAGCAGTAAACAACATCACCCATCTCATGGTGGGGTCCAGGCTCCCGGTGTCGGCCAGAGGACCCGAAACCACCTCGGGGTGGAGTCCCCGCCACCAGTTGGCGGCGAAATAGATTATGGGTACGTCGATGAACCCAATAATGCCGAGAACGGCCGAAAAGCGGGCAGCCTGGTTGGGATTGGAAGCGAAACTGCGCAGCATTAGATATGCCACATATATCAGCCAGAGTATAAGCATGGTGGTCAGCCGGGGTTCCCAGGTCCACCACCGGTCCCATATTCCCTTCCCCCATAGGGACCCCGTGATCAGCACCAGGCTGGCAAACACGAAGCCCACCTCGGCGGCCGAGTGGGCAAGGGCATCCCAGCGGGAGTCCCTCCTCCACAGATAGACCAGGCTGGCCACAAAGATCACCGCGAAGGCTATCAAAGATACCCAGGCAATTCCCACGTGAAAGTACAGGATGCGCTGGAGATTGAATCGATGGTCGGCCGTCGCGACCGGGGCATGGATGAAGATCAGGTACAAATCCAGGACCATCAAAGCCGCCACTAAGGGCAGGAAAGCCCCGCCCGCCAGACGTCCGATCATTTTCATGACAACCCCTTACGCTCCTTCACTAAGCAGTCCAGCGCATCCCTTTGCATCACCATGATCTACTCCTCAACGACCAGCCCAAAGACCCAGGGACAGCCTACCAGGAAGACCATGTCGAAAACTCGAATCAGCCCCATCCACCTCCCGGTGCTTACACCCTGTACCCCTGTTCCCACCAGCGCGGAGGTTGATTCCACGGCAGCTATGATGACCGGCGCCACTATGGGCAGAAACAGCACAGGAAGCATTATCTCCCTGGAACGGGTGTTGACTGCAATGGCCGAAAAGAGAGTCCCCACCGCAACGAATCCCAAAGTGGCCAGTAGGAGCACGACGATCAGGTAAGGAGAAAAGTGGGTAAAATTGAAAAGGACGGCGAATATGGGAAGGAAGGCCGCCTCAACAACAAGCATGAATATGAGGCTGGCCAGCATCTTTCCGAAGTAGATGGCGTCCCGGCTCACTGGAGCTAGAAGAAGGCCCTGACTGCTGCCTCTCTCTTTCTCAAGTACGAAAGCGCGGGTCATGGCCAGAACTCCAGCAAAGGAGAAAGCGACCCAGAGCACACCAGGCACCAAATCATCACGGACC